>LBRB01000009.1 GCA_000991185.1 Berkelbacteria bacterium GW2011_GWA2_35_9
CAATAATCGACCCAGAAAAGCCTTGTGTTATTTGACGCCTAATGAGATATTAGAACAAGAAATATTAAAAAGTGGTGCACTAAATTCGTGAATTGGCTGCTGACCACATCGGTAACAAATTATTATTAAGCTGTAATGTATTTAGATAATACTCAATTGGTGTTAGATAGTCTAGCGTTTGGTGTGGTCTGATAAAATTATACTCTTCTAACCAGACTGTCAAAGCTTGATTGAACTTTCTGATATCAGATGTAAAGTTACTGTCATTCAACCATTCATCTTGTAGGGTTTGATTGAATCTTTCAATGATTGCGTTATCTTGAGGTGTATGATTGCGTGAAAACCAATGAGTGGCATTTAGTTGAGTAATCGCATCTTCAAATTCTGAACTGAACTCACTGCCATTGTCTGTTTGGATATGTGCCAGTGGAGTATCGATTAAGTAATGTAAACGATACAGAAAGTCTTGAGCTGACCTTGATGATTTATTTTTATACATTCGAGCATAACCTAGCTTACCAGTATGATCGCAAGCAGTTAGTATGTAGCGCTTGATTGATCCCCAATAAATAACAATCGTATCGATATGCAAAAGAAAGAATAATTGATTGTGCATATCGAGGTTTTGGATTCGTTTCTTATTGATCTGATTCTTAAGTTTTCTTCTGTATTTAGCTTGTTTGATGGGATTGGGATAAAGATTGTGTTTGCGGATGACTCGTTCTATCTTCCAAGTTGAAATAACTTCATTATATGTATTGAAATAGAGCTTCTTGAGTTTCTTCTTGCCATAATGAATTTTATCTATGCGTAACTGTTTGATACGGCTTTCTTCAACTAAGGTAACTTCCCATTGTCTAGTTTTGTCTGGTCGTCTGGATTGTTCTTCTAATAAACGCACCTTACCGTTATCAAAACGTTTATGCCATTTATAAAATGTTTTGGGAGTAATAGAGAAATGTTGAGCTGTAGTATAAGCATTGTGATTTCCAACTGTCTCATAAAAGATCATCCATTCAAGTCTCAAACGAGCGGAAAAAGATAGCTTAACTAGATCAGCTTGTTTACGCCAACGAACAGTCTTGTCTAATAGTTCAATTGGTTTTCTTTTGAATAATGGGTAACGAAATAATGGTTGAGTAATATTAGCTGGGCTAAGATAAATGGTTTGCATCGATAACTCCTTTCTCTAGTTGATTAGAAAATCTAATCATACCAGATTCCTGCCAATTCGGCAGGCAGGTGTTACCGATGTATCTCAGCCTGCACATACTAAGTCGATATATTTTTTAACAAAACTTATTCTTGTGGACGGTCGTGTTTTTCTACAAACTTTTTTATCACATCAATATTCTCCAAGACAAGCTTTGCTTTCTTAACGCCGAACTGAAAAGGATATTGATCCTCTTCATTGTTTTTTAAAACAATCATTGCGTTCCCTTTAAATTCTGACTCTTCTACAATTGACATATAGTCTCCTTTCTTAATATTTATTATTACCTTATATTATTATATTAATATATTATTATGAAATATCAATCGTGGAATGCCCGTTTAATGATTTATGGGGGAAATAGTTCCAAACATCCGTGAAAACTTCAATAAAATCATTCGCTTCGTCGATATCAGGTATATTTGCCAAGTGTTTTAACCATTTAGCTTGATATTCACGACTGGATTTCATTGCGTCAGGTTCATTTTCCGCGGTGACCCACCCAATTACCATATTTACATTAAGTTCTTTTTCAAGATGATATTTTATAATTAATTTTTCTAAATTTTTGATAATACTATTTTGATCTTTCATTTATTATCCTTTCTCTATTAATTTCTAAACTTTTCTTTTAGCTTTTCCCTGCCCCGTAGTGAACTCTGTTCTACTACCGGGGTAATAATTCTTTTGATTTTTGGCGAGCGGAGTGGGATTTGCAGACTAAATCAGCGATTATTTGTTAAGTGACTACAATTCCTCCACTCCGATATATTCTAAGTTTTCCTTATATTCTGGAAAAGAATTGCCTTGTTCGTCGACAACATCAAGTAATTGAGTTTTTGGGTTTGCCCACGATTCTACATCAACAGTCCCAATTTCTCCATCTTTATTTATTATTTTAATAATTGTCATATAACCTCCAATAATCACTATCATGGATAGCTGATGTGTTAGATGAAGTATACATCGAAATTTCAGTATGGTTGAATTGAGGATAATAAACTTGATTAACCCTCCGAATATATGATTCACCATTAGGATTAAACCTATTACAATACTGCTTGTGTGTAGTGCAATAATTTCCTACAAATACACATAATGCCAAAGAACCCGCAACAACATTTACTTTATAATCCATTTATTCTCCTTTATCGATTAAATCCTCAACTTTTTGTTTAGCTTCTTCTAACAATTCTTTTGATTCTTTTTGGAGTTTGTGGTGTTCTAAATATAATTTTGCAATTTTTTCTTGAATTTCCGTAGGAACAATAGGTATAATTAATTTTTCAATATCTGATGGATATAATTCTGCTTGTGCTGCGCCAGTTACCAATCTTTCTATCTGCATCTTCCCGACTAAGCTATTTATCACAAATCCAATATATATCGGGTTATATTCTTTAATTCTTAAAATGTTAACATGGTTGCTTGCAACTGCGTTAATTTCACTTTCAATCCATGTTTGAGTTCTACCCACATATGCTCCCGTAGTATAGGTTACGATATCACCGAATTTAATATGATAATCGGTTTGTTTATTGTAAATTCTTTCAGTAATGCTAGGCAAACATTCATAGTCAATATCTTTGTCTAAAATATATTGACTAGTTAATACTTTATAGTTTGAATGCTCCATGTATTCTGGTTGAAGCCCTCTGAAATTATAAGAAGAGATTTCCTTAATTGATTTAGTTTTAATTTTACCTAACAATGAAAATAACTTATTATATTTCGGTTGATAAAATTCCCCATCCAAACGACTCTCAAGTTGAGAGAATGGAATAGAAAATGTTTTATTGGGACCAAAATTATTATCAATCTGCAAATAATTGTTTAGTAATTTTTGTGCTTCTAGATATTTTTGCTTAGATTTGTTTTTGTACTGCACCAATAATATTTCTTTTAAGTTGAGTCTTCCCATATTTTGACCTTAAGAAAGTCCATAAATAGTATGGATCTAAACGTTCAATTATATTTTCAAGTTTCAAAAAATCAGAAGAAATAAGGCATTTTTCCAAATCAGGATTTACCAAAATAGGCTGTCCAACAGTTCCCGATCTTGTAATCAATATTTCACCAGGCAATGCTGTATTATTTTTAACTTCGGAATTTACAGTAACATTCACAGTATTCTCAGTATTTAAGAATCCGTTGCTAATATTTGAGATTCTGAAAAAATCTAAACCATTTTTACTATATGTTCTTTTAAATTCCTTGAGGTGTTTGATATTTGAAACTACATCAATCAATCTATCGGACGACTGTAATTTTTGCTCTACATTGATTTGATCGTCACTATAATATTCCGCATCAAAGCGGTCTTCGAGTTGTGAATATTTTATTATTGATTTAATCATATTAAAATTTAAGTTGAGTAAGAAAATCATATCGAATTTGCCAACGTATCATTCTTTCCGGTTGTTTATTGTCTGACAAATCGCGTTCATATTCAAAAACAGCCCTGCGTAGCATATCTCTTAGGGCTAGAATATTTAGTACCACGGGAATATTTTTATAATTAGTGTAAATAACAATAGGGGTGTTTTCTTTGGTTATTCCCGTTCCAAATTTCGGTTGTCCTTCATGGATGATTCCACAACGAAAGTGTTCATAGAGTACATCTGATAATCTTATATTTTTTCCAAAAGGAAGTTTGGTTTCAAAAAATTCATGTAAGTAATTTTTTGTAAAGTTTAAAAATTGCTTTTTAGATCCACTCTTTTCGAATGATTTATTGTTAATATCATAGATTTTCTTTGAACGACTCCCGCCACCAGCGGGAACATAATATATATTATTATATTCAATTAGACCACCATAGAAACCACCTAAAGAATCAATCAAAGATAACATCGTTTTTGTAGCGGCATAGTTTGCATTGTTTGCTAGACAAATATCAATATCATCAAGATGCCATCTTTTAAATTTATTCCAGAATTCAATTTTAGTATTATCCAATTTTTCCATGATTAAATTCCTTCCATTCTTTAACAACTTCGCTAACATCTTCATCTAATATCTGTTCGCCATCTTCATCCAAAAATGCTTCCCCATCTTCGTTTCTTTTGAATAAAGGAGTCCCTTTTTTATCGCCATCGTAACCAATTTTTTCTATTATTCCAAAAAATATTGGGTAATCTTTTTTCTTTTCTTTTTCAAGATCTTCTGGCTTTAATTTATGCAAAAATACAACAGATGCTTTGACACCAGTTCCGTGTGGTATAAATGTTTCTTTAGGTAAACTTATAACAGCAAGAATTTTTGCTTTATCTTTAATATATTGGCGTAAATAAGAAAGTGTTGAATTAGTGATATCGCCGTCAGGCAAAACAATACCCATTCTCCCGCCGTATTTAAGAAGTTGTAAGCATCGTTCAATAAATAAAATATCCGGAACTTGGTCGGCAATTATGTTCGTTTTTTCAAAAGTTCCAGTTTCGTTAGCTTTCCACTTGTAGGCAAGTTCGTATTGTTCAAGAATTGCTTTACTGGTTACTTTACCTTTACTCCCAAATGGTGGATTGGTTAGCACAATATCAAAACTTCCTTGTTGGATTGCGGTTGCGTTTGATTCAATTGCTTCTTTTTGAATAGTTGGGAAAGATGCTAGTGCATCGGCAGAAAATACCCCTGTATGACCGTCGTCCTCTAGTATCATTCTCATTTTAGTAACTTTTGCCAATCTTTTTGCAATATCTATGCCTCTAATTTTATCCCGAGCATAATCTAATTTACGGCGATCTTTATCTATACTACTATCTTTACTCTCGTCTATTTGTTGCCAAACAAATTTCATTGTCTCAACCAGAAATCCACCTGTTCCGCAAGCTGGGTCAATAATCATTTCATCTTCTTTTGGGTCAATAATATTAACGGCAAGTTTTATAATTGGATCTGGGGTAAAAAATTGTCCTCTTTCACCACGCTGGTGAGCGTAAACAAATTTTTGAAAAGCGGCGGCTTTTATATCGCGCTCGGTATTACGAAAGCTTAGATTTTCAAATTGTGCTGCAATATACGCCAAAGTTGCAGTTTTTATTTTTATTTTTTCCGATTCATCAAATAAATCCTTATACCTTCTTTTTACACGGTCAAAAAGGTCCTCAATTCTTGCTCGAAAGTCATTACTTGTATTGTTGTTGATAGCTTCTTCTTCAACATCACTGATTCCAAATGATACAGAAGGGCTGGCGGTATCCTTTTCATCGGCGATTTTAGCAAACATTAGTTTGATAATTTCATCAAATATCTCTTCGGAAGAAAGCCCGCCATCGGCGTATATTTTATGATGGATAGGTTCGAGTAGTTTATTTAAGTCAACAATTGGTTTGAGATCGGCTTTTCGTGGGAGACCTTCTTGTTCCATTGCTGTTGGGATATTTAGTATTTCTCGCCAGTGCGGATCTTTGTCTAATATTTTGAAATATTTTGCTTCATCTCCATTAAACCAAACTCCATATTTTGCCGATTTGCAGGGAGATAAGTAAGATTTAAGTTGTTGCTCGCCGTCTTTGCTATCTTTCTTTTTACATTCAATAATAATATAAATATTTTCTTGGATATGTTCTTTACTAGAATGAAAAACAACAATATCGGCTGGACCAATTGTATGTGATCCATGCTGAATACGGAATTCTGGCTCAATGTCAGTTTTATTATATCCGTATTCCTCAATTAATCGTTTCTCAAATGGAACTTTTGCTTCTCTGTTTTCTGGTTTATTGGGTATGGGTTTACTAGTAATGAAATCGAATAATTCACTTGCAGAGCTGGTGTCTTGAATTAAATCTTTAGCTTTTACAATTTGATCACTCATAAAATCTCCTTTATATAAACGACTTAGTTTTTGGATTAATAGGCAAAATGTTTTTGTTGATATATTTACCTATGATGCGTGCCTGCATTTTAGTGTCGGTTTTAAATAGAATTATATCGTATTTTTTGTTTTCTGGTTTTAAGAATTTACGAGGGGAATGATTCTGCAACATAAACCGTTTGACGGTAGTCCCACCATACATTTGTGCAACCACAATGTCTTTATTGGTAAATTCAGCAGATCTTTGCGCTACCAAAATGTCCCCGTTGTCGATTCCGGCTTCAATCATAGAATCGCCACTTATTTCTACTAAAAACATATCTTGCTTGATTTTAACTTCATCAGACAAAGTTTGCCAGTTATCGGTTATGGGGAAAGTTGCGGTCATAGCTCCAGCAAAAGAAGTGCCAAGATTAGGAATGATTGGTTGGATATTTAATATTCCAAATCCATCGTCAGTGATTTTTATTCCTCTTGCCGTGCCCTCTTCTCTTTTTATTAGCTTTTTCTTTTCCAGTGCCTTGAGGTGGTCGATGATAGCTTGATTGGAGGAGATATCCAATTTAGTTTTGAGATCATCAAAGGTGGGCGGGTAGCCCTCGTTTTTGAGTGAGTTGTATATGGCTCGGAGTATCTGTTTTTGGCGTTTAGTTATTGTAATTTCTTCTTGCATACTCTAACTATACTGACCAAATAGTCCGTTGTCAAGATGTGGATAGGCAACCATTTTCACACCTCGCAGGAGACTACGCCACCTCCGAGGTGTTCGGCTAAAAGCTTATCAAGTTATGAATAAATCTCAAACTTCTTAATTCGGCTTGAGAAACCGGATTTAAGAATAATTTGCGATTTGGCAATATTAAAATGCTCTGCCAATAGTTCAATTATCTTTTGATTAGCTAAGCCCTTTACTGGCGGAGCGGTGACAGAAATTTTATATTGAGTGGTGCTAATCTCTTCAATAATATTTTCTTTAGCGTTTGGTTTGGCGAATATAGTGATTATCATTATAATAAAATATTATACACTAATATCACGCTTGTTGAACCACCAAGCTCCAATAATTGTGAAAATAATTGTAATAATTACAAATACCCAAATTGATTGCCATTCTATTTTATTTTCCAACAAGGCTTTTTGATAATCGTAGTAATAGAAAAATGATCCATATTTTAAATCGGCTAGATTTTCTTTAAGCGATGGCATTACGTTTAATACATACATTGTGATTAATAAACCAGTAGTGATAAAATAGGTTTTGCCTTTTTCGTTGAATAAAGTTGAAAAAAACATTGACATACTCAATACTGCTAAGCCTAAGAAAAACGAAAGTAGTGATATTGTTAAAAAATTAGAAGTTTTGTAGGTAACATTATGTATTTCTGCCAAAGGAATAATCCCCAAAATAGAAATAACTAACAAAATCAACAATGCAATAATTCCAGCAAAATACTTAGCGAAAAAAATTTTTATTCTTGACAATGGTTTTGAAAGTAAAAACCCAAGCGTGTTTTTATCAATTTCCCCGGCAATAGCACTACCACCCCACCCAATAAACATTGAAAACAACAAAATAGGAAAAACAATACTAAAATGTTCAATTGATATGAATTTTTCTACACTATCAAAAATTAAAGAGTTTTTGTCCATACCAAATACTTTCATAAATTCTTCTGGGTAAGCGCTAAAAAGTTCTGAGAATTGATCCGATTTACTCTGGATTGATGGGAACATCGCAACATACATTTCAGCAAAAGCTAAACCACCGATTGAATATGTAAAAATTGATGCTATGCGATCTCTAAGTGTGCGAATAATTAAAGTAGTCATATTTTTATTTATAAAATTCAAGAAAAATATCTTCTAAACTTGCCGGTTCAATCTGTATATTTAAGACTTTTAATTTACTAATTTTACTCAGCAAATTATTGATATCGCCCTTAATTTGCAGATGAACAGTTTTATTATTCGAGGATATTAATTGAATATTTTTTTCTTCTAATTGAGCAGGATTAATTTTATCCTTAAAATGAATAATTGCACTATAAATATGTTTACTTCGTAAGCGAGCGATGCTTTCAATTGCAACCATTTTTCCATTTTTAATAATACCAACACGATCACAAACATTTTCTATTTCGGGTAAATTATGAGAGGACATAAAAATGGTGATTCCCTTTGCTTGAAATTCTTTGATAATTTTGTAAAAAGTATTTTGCAAAAGTGGATCTAAACCGTTAGTCGGTTCATCTAAAATTAATAATTTTGGTTGGTGCATTAAGGTTAAAATTAATGCTAACTTCTTCTTATTACCAGTTGAAAGATGTTTAACCCGAAGTTTTGGATTATAATCAAGTTTATTAATTAAATCATTAGTCAATTCAGACTTGCCATTCAATTTTTCAGAAAACTTGATATGATCATTGCCAGTCCAATTTTCATAGAGTTGATTATCGCTCGGCAAATATCCAATCATTTTCTTTAGCCCTACTGAAAATTGTTGAGAATCTTGGTCAAATATACTTATTTTTCCACTGCTCGGGCGAATAAAATCCATCATCAATCTGATTGTAGTAGTTTTACCGGCACCGTTAGGACCCAAAAAACCAAAAATTTCAGCATTTTTAACTTTAAATGAGATCGAATTCAATGCAACAACTTTCCCAAATGATTTTTCTAGATTTTCAATTTGGATTGCATTTGGCATAAATAAGTATTAATTATTTTCTACGATTAGCACTTGAACGATCCTCAATTATATTTTGGGCAATATTTTTTGGTACTTCATTATAGTGAGCGAATTCCATTGTATAAGTGCCTCGACCTTGAGTTATCGAGCGAAGTTGGGTAGCATAACCAAACATTTCAGCCAGTGGAACATGAGCATCGATAACCTTGAGATTTGGTCGATCACTAGTGTTATCAATTTGTGCTCTTTTAGACATCAGATCACCCATCGCGTCACCAAGAAAATTATCAGGGATAATAACTTCGACTTTCATTATTGGTTCAAGTAGGACTAAATCAGCTTTTCGACAGGCTTCCTGAACTGCAATTGACGCTGCAACAGAAAAAGCCATTTCTGAGGAATCAACATCATGAAAAGATCCATCGTAAAGCGTAACTTTAGTATCAACCACCGGATAGGCAGCTAAAATACCTTTTGAAAATGCTTCTTGCACTCCTTTATTGATAGCTGGAATATATTCTGATGGAATAGTACCACCTTTTATTTTATTAATAAATTCATAACCTTTGTCAGTATTTGTTTCCACCTCAAGCCAAACATGTCCATATTGCCCACGACCACCACTTTGACGAATGTATTTACCTTCGGCTTTAGCAGTTCCTTTAATAGTTTCTTTATAGGCAACCTGAGGTTTACCAACATTGGCTTCAACACTAAATTCTCGTTTCATACGATCAACAATAATATCTAAATGTAGCTCTCCCATACCAGCAATAATTGTTTGGTTGGTCTCTAAATCGCTAGAAACTTTAAAAGTTGGATCTTCTTGGACAAATTTTGATAAAGCAATACTCATTTTTTCTTGATCAGCCTTAGTTTTTGGTTCAATCGCCATATTGATAACAGGCTCAGGAAAAGTAATTGATTCAAAAAGAATTGATTTATTATTATCACATAAAGTATCTCCGGTAGAAGTAGATTTTAAACCAACTGCAGCTGCAATTTCACCGGCATAGACAGTATTAACATCTTCACGATGGTTAGCGTGCATTCTAACTATTCGTCCAATTCTTTCTTTTTCATTTTTTGACGAATTTAATATATAACTATTAGCAGTCAAAACTCCTGAATACACTCTAAAAAAAGTTAGTGTCCCAACAAATGGATCGGTTGCAATTTTAAAAGCTAAGGCAGAAAATGGTTCATCAACTGACGATTTTCGAGCAATTTCTTTACTTTCGTCCTTAACATCAAAACCTTTAATTGGTTTAACTTCAGTTGGTGAAGGCAGATAATCAACAATTGCATCGAGAATAGTTTTGACTATTATTCCTCGACCGTCACCGCCCATAACTAAAAATATTTCTCCAGAAATTAATGATTTTCTGATTGCGCTAATAAATTCTTCATTAGTTAATTCATCTCCATTAAGATATTTTTCTAACAAAACATCATCCGATTCAACAACTTTTTCAAGTAGTTGATTTCTATATTGGTTAGCTTTTTCTAGTAAATCGTTAGGAATTTCTTCCTCAACCAAATCTTTATCCATAAAATCTTTATAGGTATATGCTTTCATACTAACAACATTCACAACTCCTCGAATATCTTTTTCAAACCCGATCGGGATATGAATTGGGAAAGCATTATGAGTCAATCTTTCCTTTATTGAGTTTAAGCTTTTTTCAAAATCACCACCGGTTTGATTAATCTTATTAATAAAACAAATGCGTGGAACAGAATATTTATCGGCTTGTCTCCAAACAGTTTCTGATTGTGGTTCAACTCCCATTTTTCCATCAAAAATAACTACAGCACTGTCTAAAACTCGCAAAGATCGTTCAACTTCAACTGTAAAATCAACATGACCTGGAGTATCAATGATATTTATTTGATGTTCTCTCCATTGGCAAGTTGTAGCCGCAGAAGTAATAGTAATACCTCTTTCTCGTTCTTGGTCCATCCAGTCCATAACCGTATTACCTTCATGCACTTCACCAATTTTATGCGTTCTACCCGTTGTAAACAAAACACCTTCGGTAACGGTAGTTTTACCGGCATCAATATGGGCAATTATCCCAATATTTCTGATTTTATTAATATTGTAATCAGCCATAAATTAATCTTGAAAATTATGAAATTAAAAAATTTAATGAAAATTAAAAATTGAAAATTGTAAATCAAGTTAGTATCTTGCAAAATGAGCGAAGGCTTTATTAGCTTCTGCGGCTTTATGCATATTTATTTTCATTTGATAAGCATTGCCAGTTTCTTTGTAAGCGGAAATCATTTCTTCAGCTAATTTTATATCAAACGGCTTGCCTTTAGCTTCGTTAGCGGAGTTGATCAACCAGCGATAGGCTAACATTTTTGCTCGGTTAGGCTTAATCTCAACTGGAACTTGATAGGTTGCACCACCAATTCGACGAGGTTTAACTTCAAGTTGGGGAGTAATTTTATTTACAACAGACGAAAATACCTCTAAACCAGTTAGATTTAGTTCTTTAGCGATAATGTCAAACGCAGAGTATACCATTTTAATGGCTAAATCTTTTTTACCGCTTTTCATTACTTTGTTAATGAATTTTGCCACATCTAACGATCCATAACGAGCGTCAGGTTTTAAAATATGTGATTTAAATTTTGATTTTCCTCTCATTCTTTGCTTTCTTTAGGTTTTTTTGCACCATACTTACTTCTGCCTTGTCGTTTATCAGCAACTCCTGCAACATCTAATTTCCCTCGAATAATATGGTATCTGACCCCAGGCAAATCTTTAACCCTCCCACCTCGAATCATTACGACTGAATGTTCTTGAATATTGTGACCTTCGCCAGGAATGTAAGCCGTAACTTCCTGTCCGCTGGTTAATCTAACACGGGCAATTTTACGAAGTGCCGAGTTTGGTTTTTTGGGTGTTGTGGTAGTAACCTTAATTGCAACCCCTCGGATAAATGGTTTTCCACTTGGTAAAACAACCGGTCGATTTTTTAAGAAATTAAAACTTCTTCTAAGTGCAGTGGTTTTAATTCGATTCGGTTTTGATTTTCTACCAAATTTAACTAATTGATTAACTGTTGGCATATATATTATTTTTTAAATCCTGTACCAGCTGGGATTAACCTACCTATTATAACATTTTCTTTCAATCCTTCAAGGTTATCGATTTGACCTGAGCTAGCAGCTTCAATCAAAACATTGGTTGTTTCTTGGAAAGATGCAGCCGATAAGAAGCTTTTTGTTTTAAGCGAAATTCGACTAACTCCAAGAATTACCATTTCAGACACGATTGGTTTCTTTTTATTCTTAGCCAACTCAGCGTTAATATTTTCTAGTTCGATTAAATCAATTAATTGACCGGGAATCTCTTCGCTATCGCCAGGATCAAGAATTAATCTTTTTGAAAACATTTTTCGTAGAATTATTTCGATATGTTTATCATGAATATCTTGTCCTTGGACTTGATAAATTTTTTGAACCTCATTTATGATATATTGTTGAATTGGTTCTGATCCAATCAATCTCAAACCATCCGAAAGGTTCAAATAATCGTCGGTTAATACTTGTCCTTTTTTAACTTCTTCTCCGCCCTCAACTAATAAATTAGTATTAGGATTTACGATAGCCTCAAAAACCAAATCTTCAGTTGATGAGATTGTAACAATATTCTTATCTATCTTAATTGTACCAGATATAGTGGCTCGAATCGCTTTTTCAGTTTTATGCGTAGCGATTGATTGTTTGGCTTTAATCTCGTCGCCATCCTTAACACAAATAGAATAATTATCAGGAATTTCAAGGCTATTTTTTTGAGGAATTCCTGAGGAAACTTGAATTGTTGTAAAGTTTTTACTTTCAATAATCTTTACTTTTCCATCAATATGGCTAATTACTGCTGATTTTTTTGGAGGTCGAGCTTCAAACAATTCTTCAACTCGAGGCAATCCAGTCGTAACATCACCTGAACCTTGTACTCCACCGACATGAAAAGTCTGCATGGTTAACTGAGTACCTGGTTCCCCAATCGCTTGTGCAGCGATAATACCAACTGCTTCGCCGATATTGACAATATTACCAGTTGCCAAATCTCTACCATAACAATTTTGGCAAATACCCCATTTAGTTTGGCAATAAATAGGGCTTCGAACCTCAATTGATTCAAGATTAGCATCACAAATCAACTTAACCGCATCTTCGTTAATAATTTCATTAGCCTTAACAACTACCCTATTAGCTATTTTTATATCTTTCAAGGCAACACGACCGAGAATTTTTTTGTCAAATGATTGCATAAAATCTTCGCCTTCGATATTGTAGACAATCATACCTTTTTTGGTTTGACAATCTTCCTCTGAAATAACCACATCTTGGGCAACATCAACTAATCTCCTAGTTAAATATCCGGCGTCAGATGTTTTCAGGGAAGTATCTGATTTTCCTTTTCTAGCAGCATGGGAAGAAATAAAGTATTCATAAACATCCAGTCCTTCTTTGAAGGATGATTTTACTGGATGAGTAATAATTTCTCCAGCTGGATTAACTACCAAACCTTTCATTCCACCCATCTGAATAACTTGAGCAAACGAACCACGAGCACCAGATGAAACGGTTTGAAAAATATTATTATCATGCTTATATTCGGAAATCATTGTTTTTTCAATTTGATATCGAATATTTTGCCAACATTCGATAATTTTATATTTTTTTTCATTTTCGGTAATCAACCCAAGTGTAAATTGATTTTCAATTTCTTCAGATTCTTTTTCCCCATTTTTTATTAATTGATGTTTACTTTCAGGAACAATAACATCTTCAATCGCAATAGTCAGTCCTGAAATTGTGGCATATTCAAAACCTATATCTTTTAAATCATCGACAAATTTTGCAGTTTTGAGTGAGCCGTAGGCTCGATAAATTTGACTAACTATTTTTTTGAGTTTTTTACTAGTTATTTCTTCATTGATAAAGTCGATTTCTTTTGGTAGCAAATTGTTAAACAATATGCGTCCTACCGTAGTATCAATTAATTGATCATTGATTCTAGTTTTAATCAATGCTTGGAGATCGATAATATCTGATTGATAAGCAGAGATTGTATCATTCTTTGAAGAAAATGATTTATTCTCGCCCTTAGCGTTTTCCTTGATACTGGTAATATAGAAACAACCGTAAATAATATCATAATTTGGATGAACAGTTGGTTCTCCAGACGCAGGTTTAAGTAAATTTTTTGAGGCTAAAATAATATTTTTTGCTTCATCAACCGCTTGTTTTGATAACGGAACATGAACAGCCATTTGGTCACCATCAAAGTCAGCGTTAAAAGCATAACAGACTAATGGATGAATTCGGATTGATTTTCCTTCAACTAATTTTGGTTGAAAGGCTTCAATTCCGAGACGGTGAAGGGTTGGTGCTCGGTTGAGTAAAACATAAGAAACTTTGATAATTCTTTCTAATATATCCCAAACCTCAGGGGTATTTTGGGAGATTAATTTTGAAGCATTTTTAACATTATGTACATAACCCTCTTCAATTAATTTTGAAATTACATAAGGTTTAAACAATTCCAGCGCCATTTTCTTAGGCAATCCGCATTCATTTAGTTGTAACTCTGGTCCAACCACAATCACACTTCTACCTGAATAATCGACTCTTTTTCCTAAAAGGTTTTGTCTAAAACGACCTTGTTTTCCTCTCAACATATCGGAAAGGGAACGGAGCTTTCTGCCCGCAGCAGTCATTTGTGGGGATTTATCTCTTCGGTTAGTATTGTCAATTAAAGCATCGACAGCTTCCTGCAACATTCTTCGTTCGTTACGAGTAATAACTTCTGGAGCACCGGATTCATTTAGTTTTTTTAGGCGATTGTTGCGATTGATAATTCTTCGATAAAGATCGTTCAAATCACTGGCTGCAAAACGACCACCATCGAGTTGAACCATCGGTCTTAAATCTGGCGGTAGAACTGGCAGTTTGGTAAGTATTGTCCATTCGGGTTTAATACCGGCTTTTGCCATTTTTTTAATAACTCGATAGCGACGCAATTCTTTTTTGATATAGCTATAATCATGTCGATTTTCAGCAATAGTGGCTTCAAGTTCTTCTAAAGCTTTAGTTAGATCAATTTTTTTCAACAATTCATAAATTGCTTCGGCACCGATACCAACTCGAACAAGATTGCCATACTTTTCACTGATGATAAAATAATCTTGCTCATTAACAAGTTGCCCAACCGACAAAGAGCAAATTTCATTTTTAGTTTTTTTGTATTCAGACTCAATTGACATTAAACTATCTCGATTTTTTGTTTGTTTGATTTGTTCATATTCTTCATCAAGTTGTTTCATTAAGTCATTTTTTACCTCTTCATTAATCTCGAGAACAACAAACGAAGCGAAGTAGACAACTTTTTCAATATCACTCATCGACATAACTTCAACTCCACACTTATCACACACTACACCCTTATAGCGGATTTTTTTATATTTTCCACAATAACACTCATAATCTTTAGTTGGACCAAAGATTTTTTCACAAAATAGACCATCCCTTTCAGGTTTTTGGGTTCGGTAATTAATCGTTTCTGGTTTCAAAATTTCACCATTTGACCATTTGTTTATATCTTCCGGGGAAGCAATTTTGACTCTTATCTTGTCAAAATCATTTAAACTGGTTAGTGTGTTGTGTGTCATAATTTTATCTATTTTTATTGATTAAAATTATTAATAATTTACTTCTCTTGCCCTTCTTCAAATTTTGGAGGATTTTTTTCTTGACCAGCAAATATTTCAGTCAATTTTTCATCAGTACTTGGCTTTTCTGCGAAGGTAGTATTTCGATTGGTTTCACTAGTATTTTTTTGATTAATAATATCAACTGCTTGATTGTTGCGGTTTAGGGTTTCAATATTCAAACCGAGTGAACGCAATTCTGAAAGTAAGACTGAAAAAGATGCGGGGATAGACGGTTTTTGAATATCTTCATTTTTTATGATGGATTCATAAGTTTTTGATCGTCCGACCATATCATCTGATTTTATTGTTAACATTTCCTGAAGAGTATGAGCAGCTCCATAGGCTTCCAATGCCCAAACTTCCATTTCACCAAATCGTTGACCCCCAAATTGAGCTTTACCACCTAACGGTTGTTGTGTAACCATAGAATATGGTCCTGTTGATCGTGCATGAATTTTATCATCAACCATATGAACCAGTTTCATCATGTAAATAATCCCAACTGTGACTTTTTTATCGAACGGTTTTCCAGTCACACCATCATAAAGTTCAATTTTACCTGATTTTGGCAAGTTAGCTTTTTCTAATTCACTTTCTATTTTTTCTAAAGCTACCCCATTAAAAACTGGCGAGGCAATTTTAATATTTAATTTTGAAGCTGCCCAACCTAAATGAGTTTCTAAAATTTGTCCTAAGTTCATACGAGAAACAACTCCAAGCGGATTAAGTATAATATCAACCGGAGTTCCATCGGCTAGATAAGGCATATCTTCAGCCGGTAAAATTTTCGAAATAACACCTTTATTACCGTGACGACCAGCCATTTTATCACCAGCTTGTATTTTTCTAAGTTGAGCAATAGATATTTCAACCACCTGATGAACCCCTGATGGCAACTCGTCACCTTCATCTTTAGAAAATATTTTAATACCGATTACTTTTCCGAATTCACCGTGAGGTAAACGAAGAGAAGAATCCATAACATCTTTAGCTTTTTCGCCAAAAATTGCTCTAAGAAGTTTTTCTTCAGCCGTTAATTCAGATTCACCTTTTGGAGAAATTTTACCGACTAAAATATCACCGGATTTTACAATTGCGCCAATTCGAGCTATACCATCTTCATCTAGATGAGATAGGGCTTCATCTCCGACATTTGGAATATCACGTGTAATTATTTCTGGTCCGAGTTTAGTATCTCTGACTTCAATTGAATATTTCTCAATATGGATAGAAGTCAAACAATCATCTTTAACTAATCGATCAGAGATGATAATAGCATCCTCGTAATTAGAGCCTCGGTAGGACATGAATGCGACTAACAAATTTTTTCCCAAAGCCAATTCGCCATCTTCAATTGAATTACTTTCAGCAATAATATCACCTTTTTTAACACTTTGATTGGATGAAACTTTAATAGTTTGGTTAATACAAGTTGCTTGGTTAGAACGAATAAATTTATTAATTGTATGAGTGATTGGTTGGGTCTGTGAATCATATTTTATCGTAACTGAATTTTCATTAATTGATTTCACAATGCCATTATCTATTGCATAAACAATTTGACCTGAATCACGAGCCGCTTCTTTTTCAATTCCGGTACCGACATAAGGTGAATCACTTTTAACCAGCGGGACTGCTTGTTTCATCATATTTGATCCCATTAGAGCACGAGTTGCTTCATCGTTTTCAATAAACGGAATTAGATTTGAGGTTAACGATAGGAGCTGTCGAGGAGTAATGTCAATCAATTGAATTTTGTTGGCACTCTCAATTTTTGGTCCGTCTAAAGTTCTAGAAAGAATTTTTTTACCAATAATAAAGCCTTGATCATCAACCTCGGTCGAGGCAGGAGCAATAATAAATTTTTCTTCATCATAGGCATCTAAATAGACAACCTCATTAGTTACTTTTGGTTTTGAATTGACAAGTTTAACCTTGTAAAATGGTGATTCAATAAAACCATATTGATTGACTCGGCTATAAATTGACATTTGCCCAACTAATCCAATATTTGGACCCTCAGGAGTGTGAATTGGACAAATACGATTATAATGTGAAGGATGAACATCACGAACTTCAAATCCAGCTCTTTCCCTCGAAAGTCCGCCTGGACCAGTTGCCGCCAATCTTCTTTTATGTTCAATTTCAGATACAGGATTAACCTGATCCATAAATTGCGATAATTGCGAAGATGCAAAAAATTCTTGCAACCAATTCTTAATCTCGACTGAACCAATTCTCCAACAGATCGAATTCTTCTATTTTTCAAATGATCAACATCGTCAGGTTTTCCATTTGGATCATTATTAAGACGAATAATTTCCTTAACCGTTTCAATCACATCATCGATTAACAAGATGCGATTTTCAAAATCATTTTTAACATCTAAATTCAAACGACGATTAATTTTATAACGACCAACTTTTCCAAGGTTATATCTTTTTGAATCAAAAAACATCGCTTCAATAAAACTTTTTGCAGTTTCTGCATTAACAAGATCACCTGGTCGAATTCTTTTATAAACTTCAACCAAAGCCTCATCACTATTTTTAGATGGATCTTTTAAAAGAGTAGAAGTGATATATTGATTCTCTGGATCAGTATCAACTTTTGCAAAAATGCCTTTCAATTCTTGATCGTCAAATCCGCCAATTGCTTTTAAAAAGGTTGTTACTGGAATTTTTCTTTTTCGGTCTATTTTTACTGAAAGTATATTTTTATTAGAAGTTTCAAATTCAAGCCACGATCCACGAGTAGGAATTATTTTTGCGCCAAAATATTTTCGATAATTAAAATCATCTGCAGTGAAGAGAACTCCGTAAGATCGAACAATTTGGTTAACAATTACTCTCTCAATACCATTAATTATAAATGTTCCGCAAGAAGTCATTAATGGAAAATCGCCCATAAACACATCAGATTCTTTACTTTTTCCAGTTTTTTTATCTGTAAGTTTAATTCTGATTTTTAATGGAGCTTTGTAAGTTAAATTCTTAGCTTTGACAGTTTCTTCATCCACCTTTGCTTCGTCGAGTTCATAATCTAAAAATTCTAAAATATAATTTTCGCCCGTAAAATCTTCGATCGGATTAATTTCATCAAATAGTTCTTTAAGTCCTTCCTCAAACAACCAATTGTAAGAATCAATTTGTGATTGTGTTAAATTTGGCAGTTCAAATTTAACGACTGCCTTTTTATCATAATAGACTCTATCCATAATAAATTAATTATTAGTTATTATTAAACGAGTATCAAACAACAAAAACAAACTTCTTCCCAAAAAAAGAAGTTGAAGAATGCCTTCCTTCTAAAAATTATCTACCATTATTTTAATAATTTTCGTCTGAAAA
This sequence comes from Berkelbacteria bacterium GW2011_GWA2_35_9, assembly GCA_000991185.1. Taxonomy (GTDB): domain Bacteria; phylum Patescibacteriota; class UBA1384; order GWA2-35-9; family GWA2-35-9; genus GWA2-35-9. The sequence continues at coordinate 18,806 of LBRB01000009.1, forward strand.
TATCTACTGTATCTAGATTGTACAACAACTAATTTTCGATGTCAATAGCTAAGCTGAATTGTTATTTTTTAATCCTCTTTTTGATTGCTTTATCAAGTTTGGAAATTTTAACTGTTTCCTGGGAACGATCGGATAAATCTCTTAAAATTACACTTTCCTCAAAGGCTTCTTTTTGTCCAATTATTAAAGCAATTTGAGCATTGCATTTATCGGCTCGTTTCAGTTGTTCTGAAAGAGAATGTTTTCCCAAACTAACTGATACTTGATATCCTTTTTTACTTAAAGAGTTAATTAAATTAAAGCTAACCTTTTTGGCTTTGTCGCTGATTTGGATAACAACAATTTTAGCACGAGATAAAATTGGGGGATCAATATCTCTTTCTGCCAAAGCATCAATTAATCTTTCAACGCCAATCGCCATGCCAATCGAGGGTGTGGATCGTCCGCCAAGTTGTCTGATCAATTCATCATAGTGTCCACCACCAGCTAAACTGTTCTGTCTTCGCTCATCATTTTTTAATCTAAATTCGAAAACTGTCCGGGTATAATAATCGAGTCCACGAACAAGACGAGGATTTAAATCATAATTGACACCCATTTCATCCAGATATTCTAATAGTTCTTGGAAGTGGCTACGATCTTCATCGCTAACCATGTCAATAATTTGGGGCGCACCATCGATTATTTCTTGACATTCTTTGGCTTTACAATCTAATACACGCAAGGGGTTAGTTTTTAATCGTTCTTTACAATCTGAGCACATGATCGATTTGTAGTTTTCAAAATATTGCAACAGAGTTGTTTTAACTTTACCCCTAGATTCACGACTACCCAATGTATTTAAGTCTAAAACAATATCTTTTTTTATATTTAGTATAGAAAATAACTGAAATGCAGTTAAGATTATTAATGCATCACTATAAGCACTTTTATCACCAATCAATTCTAAATTTAATTGATTTAATTGTCTAAATCGTCCTTTTTGTGGTCTATCATATCTAAATACCGGACCCCAACTAGCTAATTTGATTGGGTGTTCTTTAGACTGTAAACCATTTTCCAAATAAGCTCGAATAATGCCCGGTGTAAATTCAGGTCGAAGTACAAAAGTATTTTTATATTCTTTTTTATCTTCTCCATCGTATTCTATATTTGAATTCAATCTTTTAACTTCATACAATTCTTTTTTGACAATGTCGCTTGACGATCCAGTTCCACGTATATAAATTTCACTATTTTCAAAAATTGGTGGATTAATCAAATCAAAATTTAATCGAGAAGCAATTTTTTCAAATGTTGCGGTAATCCAACTAAAATAGAGTGCTCTTTTTCCTAAGTAATCGATAGTTCCTCGTGGTCTTTGATAATTTTTAGCCATATATTATTTCTAAACTCTAAATTCTAATATCTAAATTCTAAACCCAGTATGCATTATATTGTCATTCTCGCACCTGTCCGCCTTTGGCGGGAATGCGGGAATCCAGTTTGGTCAATATTACATTTAATTAAGTTTAAGTTAATTTTATCCTGAAAATTACATTATGTCAATACTTAAACCGTTTTTCCGCAACCCCGGAGGTTGCGGAAAAACGGTTAGGAAATAAATATTAAGACTAAGACAAGTTTAGCCGGTGTAGTTGTCTATTAATTGAGATTTAATTATTGACAATTCTTTTTGATAAGATACTCTATCATCTATAAAAATTTTGTATTCTTTTTGTTTTATATTTAAAATATTTTCAAAAACACATATTGATTCATTCGTTTTTGAATTTATATACTCATAATACGAACTATATTCCCAATCTTCAGGTTTTTTAACCAATCCAGCTGAGCTTGGATTTAGATGTATGTAACGAGTTAGATGTAAAAGTTGTTCATCAGTTTCTATATGAATATTTTGAAATCTACTTTCCCAAAGTGGTCCTCTCCGTTTGTAAATCGTATTAAAATACTTGGAATAACTATTTTGTACTTTAGATAAAAAAATAGATATTCCATTATTTATGTTTTGTTTTAATATTAGATGAAAATGGGTTGGCATAATACAATAAGCGACAATATCAACAAATCTAATTCCAGAATAGCTATTAATTAGATTTAACTTAGAAGATTCTAGAAATTTTGAATAACTTAAAATATTATTTTCGTATTGATAATAACTAATTATACTAATAAAACGATAATAATTTTCAGGATGATTGAAAATTTTGAATTTAGCTATACTACGATTGAATACATGGTAGTACTCATTATTGATTAATTCATTTTTTCTAATCATATATTAATAATATATAACTTAAACCATTTTTCCGCAACCTCCGGGGTTGCGGAAAAATGGTTAGGATGTGGGGTTGACATAATTATGGTAATGATATATTCTTAAATTGAATTTATACTTGGAAAGGAAGGCAAAAAACTATGAAGCTAACAAAACTAAAGGAATTTTGTTACAACAACCCATTAAAAACGACAGTATGGTTTTATTTGTTATCAATTACATTAGTTTTAGCTGGCATAAGTATTCTAAACCACTTCTTAACACTAAAAGATTACGATAGTTATTTACTTGTGTTGTTGTCCGGTGTTGTTGCTTGTTGCAGTTGCAATTTATCCATCATTAGTGAACTACAATATTTATGATATGTTGTATATTGACGAAGCTGATCCAGAATTTACATATTTCTTGGAGAAAAAGAAAAATTACTTCAGGTTCGACCCGAGGATCAAGGGAAAAACCGTACATAAGATTAATTACAATATTGAGGGAAGCTTTGGGTTTAGAAACCGATACGGTGAAGTTTGTGTTCAAGCTGTGTTTCTGATTCGTCCAAATGTTCATGTTGAGATTCGCAGGGTTGAATTAGAAGGTTTTGCAAGATATATTAACGAAGATGAGATCAAGAGACAAATCAAGACTGCTGTTTACGAGTTAAACAGAATAAGAGTTAATGATGGTCTGTTTACCGAGCTCTGTGACCCGACTAATATCGACCAACAGAATGATGTGCGAAGCACAATTTGCGAGTTTATGAGAGCCAATCTGAACTCATTTGGATTTGATCTAGACTGGACGAGAACAAGATTTAGTCTTGGTTGATGAATTATTAATTTTTTTTATACATACTTACGCCCCCGCATCCGCAGGGGTTTTCTTATGGAAATTTTATCATTTTACCGAAACTCCCCAAAACCATACCTGACAGCTCCGCAACCTCAGAGGTTGCGGAGCATGGCAAAGATTGACAGGAAGTTGATTATGATATATATTTAAGTTAATTCGTACTTGGAAAGGCATGTTGGACAAATGAAAAAAACAAAAGGTGGTATTACAGTTGTTTTGTTATATTCGCTTGTAACTATTGGTATTTTTTTTATATCTAGTATTTGTTGCTCCGTCAATTTATCACTATCTAATAAATACTAAAGATCGTAGTCACAAAAATGCATCAGATCAAAGAGTGGCTGTAATCAAGAAAGACCTTGAAAAGAACAAAAAATCACTTGAATACTTGACGAAATATTCATGGAAAGTGATGAAAATTGGTTCTGATAGTATACTAATGAGTTTTTTTTCTAGTTGACATTAATGATAATTCTCATTGAGAAAGATTAATAATATACACTTACTCGTCTGATGAATATGTTAATCCTTATAATTACGAATGGTCACTTATTGTTAGGGGAGATGTAATTAAAATTAACTTTTCAATGCCACAACTAACGAAACATTTTATTGCATTCTATAAGGTGGACATAGGTGAGGATATGGTTGGCGATACTGCCCTAGTCTTGTGAAATCTGCAGAATTAAAATAATTACAAATACAATTTGATAACACCCGCTACTTGGCGGGTTTTTTGTTTGAAATTAAATTGTGATACAATCTTATGTAAGAAGAATTAATTTAGTTTATTTTTATGTTTATTAAAAAGTTAAAAAAAGAAAAAGATTCAGTGCAAGTATCAAGTCAAATCGAACAAGTAGCTGAAAAAAATAAACCAAAAAAAGATTTTATGAAAATTGATCGACCTGATTCAAAAAATGTTAAGAGAAGACGCTTTTGGTTCTATTTAATTTCTGTAATTGTAATTATTGGCATTTTTTTTGGTGGGAGAATATTAGGCGCTATTAATTCAATGATTGTCGCAAACAAGGGATCTATTTCGCCAATTTTAAATTCATTAAAAATTAGCCCAAATTCATTAAAAGGAGAGGGAGATGGAAGAATAAATATTTTAATTATTGGTATTGGTGGAAAAAATCACAAAGGTGGATTATTGGCTGACACGGTAATGGTTTTGAGCGTCGATTCAAAAAATAATGAAGCTGCCTATATTTCAATTCCAAGAGATTTAAAAGTTCCAATTCCTAAACCGTATGGCGGGTACGACAAAATAAACGCTGTCCATTCATATGGAGAACAAAACAAAGATTCAAAAAATAATAAGAATAATATTGATGGACCGGAATTGATGAAACAGGCAGTGTCGGAAATATTTGACTTGCCAATTCACTATTTCGTCAGAGTCGATTTTGAAGGTTTTAAAAAAATTGTTGATGCTTTTGGTGGGATAACAGTCAATGTTGAAAAAAATTTAGATGATCCATTTTATCCAGACGAACAATTAATTGGTTATGATCCATTGTTTATTAAAGCCGGTATGACAAAAATGGATGGCGATCTAGCATTGCGTTACGCCCGTTCACGGCAGACAACTTCAGATTTTGATCGGGCAAAAAGACAACAACAAATTCTTCAAATGTTAAAAGAAAAAGCGTTATCATTAAATTTTTTGACAAACCCTCAAAAAATTAATCAAGTTTTTTCAGCGGTTGGCGACCATATTAAAACTGACATGCAACTAAAAGAAATGGAGAGTTTTGCGCAGATCATCAAAGATATAAATGGATCAAGTATTATTTCTTATGTATTAGATAATTCTGCGACCGGTCTCTTGACTAATGATAACGAAGGTGGTTACTATTTGGTGCCAAAAGATTCAAGTTGGAATGAGATACAAAAAAAGGTTCACGAAATATTTTCTGATCCATACTTGCGTCAAGAAGATGCTAAGATAGAAGTTATTAATGGCACAGGAACAAGTGGGTTAGCTTCAAAAATCGAAACAGAGCTGAGTAAATATGGATATAAAGTTGTAAAAACATCGACTGCAGAGACAGAGTCAAGCTTAAATAAGTTAGTTGTTTCAGATCAAGAAATATTCAAATTTACTGTTAATTATTTAAAAAACAGGTATGGAATATCTCAAATTACAGAGGACAGCTTGATGGAAAGTGGAATTAATGTTAAGTTAACGATTGGAAAAGAATATGAAACTAAAAAAACTACCACTTCTAAAATTAAATAATTTCAAAGATCGTTGGTTAATTATCCATTGGACTTACTATATAATTATTGCTCTAGCATATTATTATTTTATTACTAGCAATGAATTTACCTATTTTCATTTAACAATTACTCTGGCGTTGATTTTTTCAATTTATCGAGCAATTGTAAAACATAATGAGTACTTAGTTTTTGTCGGTATGTTTTTGATTTTTGATGCATTTTTTATTTCTTTAGCTAGAATTACATTAGTAAATAGTTTTTCGTCTTTAATTTTAGCCGGATTAGTTTTTTTCTTTACAACCGTTTTAAACGAACAATATATAAAAAATAAATTATTACAAGCTAAAGATTTTTGGGCATTTAATTGGTTGTTGATTTTACTAACTTTAGAATTATTTTTTACGCTTTCGTTTTTTCCGGTTAATACATTTAATAAAGCAATATTGTTAACTATTTTTTACTGGTTTTATACCGAAGCAATGCGGGCTCGAATCGAAACAAGATTTAATCGTAAATTTATGATATATTTAACTATAGTGTTTGTAATTGTATTTTCATTATTGGTTTTTTCGATACCATTTGAACAAAGGTTTTAAAAAATGGCAAAAAAATATTCACACTTATTAATACCAGCCTTAAAGGATTGGTATAAAATAGTTTCACAAAAAAAGAGCGTAAAGATCAGCCGTAATTTTATTTTAGCCTTTTGGGCATCGGTAATAATCGTTTATGTTATTGCTGGAATTGCATTAGCTTATGCTGTATACGGGCAAAAGAAAACTACCAGTTTTGTTAAAAGTGTAACAAAAATTTATCTTTTTCCAGCTACTAGCGTCAATGGTCAAATTGTCAGTGTTAGCTCAGTATTAGATCAATTGATCTACGCCAAAAGCTTTTCACAGATAACCCAACAAGAGATACCAGCTGATTCGGATATTATTAATAAAATCATTGATCAGAAAATTTCAGATGCGATCGTGAGAGAGCAAGTTGCTAAATATAAAATAGGGATTACCCGTGACGAAGTTAATAGTGCTATGAAATCTATCGTTGAAAAAAATGGTGGTGAGGAAGAAGTTGAAAAAATTATTAATGGTTATTACCAAATGAGTCTTGATAATTTTAAAAACAATTTTCTATACATTAATTTATTAAAAGAGAAACTCGACAATGAAGTGTTAAAACAAGTTAAAATTGCTCATATTTTAATTTCAGATAAAAAAACTGCAGATAGTACTAATTCTCAAATTAATGATGGTAAGATTACTTTTGAGGAAGCAGTTACAAAATTTAGTGAAGATAGTGAAAGTAAGGAGAAAAATGGCGAACTAGACTACACATCAAAAGGAAAATTGCCAGAAGAGATTGAAAAAGAAGTTTTTGGTAAAGAAAAAGGTACAAAAATTCCCAACCCAATAAAAACTTCATTTGGATACCATATAGTTAGAATCATAGATGTTAAGGGTGATGTGGATAAAAGTATTAACGAATGGTTAGACGAACTGAAAAAAGAAGCTAAGATTAAAAAATATTTATAAAGAAACCCCGCTGAGGCGGGGCTTATGAAAATTATATATCTTCAAATGAGGAAGATATATTTTTATGAAAAAAATCACAAGATAAATTGCTAAATATATATTTTTAGAAATATATGTGTTCTGCTTTCGTTTTCCATTTAGCATCTATCCCCCTTAAAATGAATTCTGTAATACTTATCTCCGTAAAAAAATGCCAGCGGGAAAAATATGCTAATAAATGCTGTTATGAATGTTTTTAAAAAATCTTTATATTCAATCCAACATGGAACAAACCAAATAAAATAACCAAAAATACTGGTAACTATAATTTACTCAGAGCTTATTTTAAAATTAGAAACAAAGCCAAATATAAAATATAACAAAAAACAATATAACTAATAATATTAAATATTAAACTTAATATAAAATTGAATATCAAAGTTTGAAAAATCATAACTATACACCACCTTTCAAAGTTCGGATAAAAGTATGATAAAATAAAATAACCAAATTGTTCAACAAAAACAAAAATGAAAAGATGTTTCAGTAGAATTATATTAAGCATTCTGTTAATTATTTTAATATTAATTAAATTTTCAGAACAAACCTTAGCAGAGAATCAAAAATATATTGATTTTTATTACTCAAAGAATTGTAAATATTGTCAAAATGAAATCCTGTTTTTGAATGAATTAAAAGCAAAGAGTAGTAATATTACCATTCAATATTTTGAAATTGAGTCGGACCAAAAATATGCACTCGATTTAAGTAAAGTTTTGTCGAGTTATGAAGTTAAAAATGTTTCAGTCCCAGTTACTAAAATAAATGAAAAAATAATTATTGGGTTTGAAGACAGCACTAAGGAGAAAATAAAACAATTAATTAATTCAGAAAATAGTAGTCAAAAAGAAGTATTTACTGCATCAAGTTGTGATGTGGATAAAAAGATTTGTAAAGACGAGGATAATAGTATTAAAGTACCAATTTTAGGTGAGATCAAGACAAAGAATTTTTCGTTGCCGATTCTGACAATAATTTTAGGGTTGGCGGATGGATTTAACCCATGTGCAATGTGGGCGTTAGTTGCATTAATTTCATTACTTATATCTTTAAAATCACGAAAAAAATTGTTAATTATTGGAAGCTCTTTTCTGATAATTTCATATGTTATATATTTTCTTTATTTGTCAGCTTTTTTGAATATTATTCTTTATCTCAATTATATTAAATATATTCAATATATTGTTGGTTTGATTGCGGTCGTGACGGGATTTTATTACTTAAAAATATTTATCCAGACCGATCCAGAAACATGTCAAATAGTTTCTGCAAAAAATGAGAATAAAATATTTAAAAAATTAGAAAAATATATTAATTCTAATTTCTTAATAATAGGAATTATGTCGGTTGGGCTATTAGCGATTGCGGTTAACACAATCGAAATGGTGTGTAGCGTTGGAATTCCCGCAATATTTTCAAGTGTATTATCTCAAAATAATTTATCTAATTTTGAAAGATATTCATATATTGGAGTTTATAATCTGTTCTATATGTTAGATGATATTATAGTATTTTTAATTGCATTATTTACAATTAAAGTTATTAAACCAACACAAAAAATTTCTTATTGGTTGAAATTAATTGGTGGAATATTATTGATTATTTTAGGAATAATTTTTGTATTCAAACCAGAACTATTGAGTTTATAAAATAAAATCTGAATATTTTCAGATTTTATTTTGGAGCGGGTAACGGGAATCGAACCCGTATCCTCTGCTTGGAAAGCAGATATAATAGCCTTTATACGATACTCGCAATAATAATTTATATATTATCAAATAATATTAAAAAACAAAACCCCGTCTAAAAAAACGGGGAATTTTGAAGTACTTGTTGTGAATTATATAAACTATCCAAAAAATGCTTTCGCAGATCAAAATAGTGCAAATATTTCTTTAATGAGTGCCAAGCGTTCGGTGATTTACCGAGTAATTACTGAGATATATCGTACAAATTGGACATTAAATTCTAGTACTGGATATACAATAAACAAAAATCAACCTTTTGTTACCGAGTTTTGTTCAATAGATGGTGGTCAAGTTTCAAGAATATATTGTCATAAAGATCATTATATAATAACAAAAGATAATCTTGATATTTGGTATAAAAATATGGCAGATATTATGTTACTTATTTCAAGCCAAAACGAAACAAATAATTGGCTTGTGAATCAAGTAGAGCTATCTAATTGTTCAAATTTGATTGTTATAGCAACTAAAGACTGTATAAATATTTGGACTGTTCAAAACAAAGAGACAAAGATGTTAAGCATTTCATGTGTTTTTCCGATTGATATTGAATTAAAATAAATATCAACCCCCGCCAAGGCGGGGGTGTTTTGTAATACTAGATAATATAGTATTATTGAATATATGGATAATATTAAAAAAATACTAATTGTTTCTGATTTACATGGGCAAAAATTTACCTTAGAGATTTTAAAAAAATATTTAGAAAAGAATAAATTAGATGGAGTATTTTGTTGTGGAGATCTGTGCAATCGGCACGATCCAAATGCGTATAAATTCGCTAAAGATTTTATTGATTTAATTAAAAACATACATAAATTGCCTTTATTATTAGTCCACGGCAATCAGGAGCCACAAGATGTTTTAGAATTATTTAATCAGGAAAATATTTCGGTTCATCTGAATGAAAAAAATATTTTTGGTTATAAAGTAGTTGGGGTTGGTTTTGGTGAAGAATTGCCCGAGGATAAAAAATATTTTAAAGATAAAATTGTTTTGACTCATGAACCACCAAGAAAAAAATTAATTGATGAAATGATTAAAATGAAATCAATAAATAATACGCCGATATTACATTTTGCCGGACATTTACATAAATATAGTATAATTTATAAAATTGGTTCAAAAACTCAGATCGTATTAGTGCCAACTCTTCAAAGCCATCGAGCGGTTCTATTGACTCTACCAAAGCAAGAAGTAAAATTTATCCATATATAAATATCCAAACAACCAAAATGTTACACTTCGCAAGTGTAACATTTTGGTTGTTGTTTAAAAGAAAAAAGGTCGCGCGAAAAATTAAAGAATTGAAAAGAAAATTGCTTTGCTTTGCTCGCCGAGTTTCGGCGGGCGGAAACGCGGAGCGGAGTTAATCGAGCATTTTTCGTTCAAAATAGGTTCGAGCTTCGTTCAGCAATTGCGACCAATTGAATTAGAAAATCCGTCCTGAGCGAAGTCGAAGGACGGATTTTCTAATTCAATTGGTCGGGGAGACAGGATTCGAACCTGCGACCTCATCGTCCCAAACGACGCGCTCTACCAAGCTGAGCCACTCCCCGAAAAATCAATTGTACAACCATTATTTATATTATATAACATTAGATCACTCTACCAAGCTGTTCCGACGATCTCTGATGTCGGAATCCCGACCGAAGCGTCGGGAAGCCACTCCCCGAAATTAATCACTGAACAGAAAATATTATACATTAATAATAAGATATTTCAATTCTTGATAGCTACTTTATCCGAAACTTGATACTCTAAATATTTACCAAACATCAGTCTTGTCTGTGCGTCGATTGAAGCAAATGCACTTAAAAATATACTAACAATCGGAACTAAAAACCACTGTAGTACAAAGCTGGTATATTTATGCGCACGGTAATAAAATGTTGTTTCTGGCTTTGATGGAATCAATTTTAAACTTATATAGATAGATACTATTAAACCCATCAAAGCAAAAATCAGAATCGATCGACTATAAAAAGGTAAATTAGCTCCTAAGACTGTTTTTGAAAATGCAGGATTAAAATAAGCTGGAATCCAGCTTAAAATTGTTATAAAAATCGCTCCAGTTGCCCAAGAAAAATGACTTTCTAAAAGATAAAATATTTTATACATTTTTTTCCACATAGAAATATTTTTATCTTCAAACGCTTTAAAAACAACATACGGAAAATCAACTATACCCCACGCCCAACGACGAAGTTGCTGGTATTGATTTTTTATTGTTTTGAAAAAAGTATCCGATAAAACAGCGCTCATTTCTAGCGGAATGTAAAGCGGTTCAATTTTTAATTTACCCTGGTAATAAAAAAACGAATCATAATATTCACGAGAATCTTCTGGGATTGAGTCAACCGTCCAAAAATTAATATCAACCAATGTTTTAAAAATATCAACACGAGAAGAAAAGTGATGTAATTTTTTTTCTCGAAGAGTATTGTGCATAAATATTAATGTTGAACTCATCGCAACAACCCTGACGGCTGCCGGAGCCTCCCACATATTGTTAAGATAAACATGAATTGGTTGATATGAGGTTGGTTGATTGATGTTGGTAGTCAAATATTTATATGCAACATAATGGAAAAATTGTGGACGAGTTTTAGTATCAGCGTCAAAATTATGCAATATGACTTGATCGTAATTAATCTTATTTTTATCTAAATATTTTTTTATTTCTTTCGCTCCCCAAGTAGCATTTGAAGATTTTGATTTTATTTCACCTTTTAAATCAGCAGGGTGTACAGTTTTAAGAATAGTATGGAAATATTGTCCATATTTATTTTGTATATATCGATAAACCATTTCCCCATGATCACCAGCTCTTTCCTCAGTTGCTAAAACTAAAATAAACTTTTCTTTATTATAGTTTGATGAAATATACGATTTAACAGATTCTTCAATTAGTTCAATTGGTTCTTTATAAAAAATTAATAAAATAACCTGATATAGATTTTCAAATTTATATTTACTAGCAACGATATTATTATTTTTTGAGTAGTCAATACTTTTAATTTTATTAATCCAGTCAATTTTTGCATCTTTTTTCATATGATTGTAGGCGATCGAAGTATTGATCGAAAGTCTGATAGAACGATAAAACCAAAACATATCAAAACAAAGAATAAAAATTGCAATTGCGATCGGACTGTAAAAAGCGAGAAAAAAAGTTATTAAAAAAGCTGACCAAGTTAATAAACCAGGAATTATTTCCAATACTCGGCGATAAAAATAATTTTCCATACTATTGAACTGATAAAATCCCTTTTAGGAGGACATAATCTAGTATTGAGAGAAAAACAGGCATAGCTAATAGAAAATAAACTGAAAATAAAAAAAATCGGTAGGAAACTAGAGAAATAATTATATTTAGAATACTGATTACAAGTGAAAAAATTACCGGTGTTCGGTCAAACTGAAACATAAATACCCAAATATACCAGAGAACTACTTGTAAGATAATAATTAAAAAAACAAAAACAGTTAAAAGTGGATTTTTTGTGAATAGCCTCTTTATTGAACGGGGTTTAATCATAAAACGCTTATGATTATAACAGAAAATGATAATTAAATAAAGAACTATTGTACAAATTCCAGTAAACATATTATAATTAATCAATGGAAAACAAATTATTTCGATCCAAAAGCGATAAAATTATAGCTGGAGTGTGCGGAGGTGTTGCTGAATATTTTAAGATTGATCCGATAGCGGTTCGAGTTGCGTTTGTTATTTTAGCGTTTGTAAATGGTTATGGTTTTGTTTTGTATTTAATTTTAGCTATTTTATTGCCTGAAAACGGTACGATAAAAAAAGATAATACACAAGAAATTAAAAATAAATTACCAATAAAAAAATTCGGGGATTTTAGAGATATTCTGGCGGTTGTTCTAATTTTAATTGGAGTTATATCATTGGCTCAACAGATTTTTCCGTCATTCTGGATAAGTATTAAATTGTTTTATTCAATAATCATTATCGGTCTAGGATTGTATTTGGTAATAAAGGATTAATATGTTAAATTGTCATTTTTGTAAAAAAGAGATAGATAATTGTTCCTGTATTAATTTCGGAAGAATTTTTGCCGGACTATATATTATTTTACTTGGGATAGTAACCCTTTTAGATAGTTTAAATTTAATTTCAGTCAATTATGAATTGATAATTAAAAACTTTTGGTCGTTATTAATTGTATTGATTGGTCTATCGTTACTGTCGGGTAAAAATTGGGTTTCCATTATACTTGGGTCAATATTTACAATATTTATTTTTGCGATCACAGCATTGTTAATATTTTCACAGCTATTTTAATGAACTCTCAAAATGATTTTATCTTGGTTAATAAACCAAAAGGGTGGACCTCTTTTGATGTAGTAAAGTATTACAAAAATAAATTAAAAGTTAAAAAGATTGGACACGGAGGGACGCTTGATCCTTTGGCGGACGGATTATTGATTTTAGCAATTAATGAAAATACTAAAAAATTATCTGAAATTTCAGGATCAGATAAAGAATATGAATTTGAAATACTTTTTGGTTTAAAGAGTGAAACTGGGGATATGGAGGGTAGAACTCTAGATGAGGCAGAAAGTGTTGAGGTTGATAAGGAAGATATTGTATCTTGTATCAATAAATTGACTGGCATTATAAAACTGATTGTACCTAAATATTCAGCTGTAAAAATAAAAGGTGATAAATTATACAATTTGGCAAGAAAGGGAAAAATTGCCAATGATATGCAATTACCAATACGAAAGAGTCAAATATATAGTTTGCAACTGCAAAAACTATACAAAATTAATGAAAAACAGATTGCAAAAATAAAAGTTGAATGTTCGAGCGGGACATATGTAAGATCGTTAGTCGAAAAAATTGGTGAATTATTAAAAATTCCAACGGTTGCTTATAGTATCAAAAGAACTAAAGTTGGAAATTTTGATTTAAAAGACGCTGAAAAATTAATTTAATGATATTGATTATTATGGGGTGAGTGACGGGAATTGAACCCGCAACCACCAGGATCACAACCTGGAGCTCTACCATTGAGCTACACCCACCATCATATTAATTATAAATTATAAATTATTTTTTGGTGCCCTTGGCAGGATTCGAACCTGCGACCTACTCCTTAGAAGGGAGTCGCTCTAATCCACTGAGCTACAAGGGCTTTTTTTGGAGCCGATGGGCGGATTTAAACCGCCGACCTCTACTTTACGAAAGTATTGCTCTATCGACTGAGCTACATCGGCAAAATCTTAAACAACACTTTGACAAAGCTATCATATTTTAGCAAATAATTACTCTTGACACAAGACAATTAATTCTATATAATTCAATTATTCTGTTTTTGGGGGTGTAACTTGAAAAAAGAAAAAGGAAATGTTTATTATTTAGTTTGTCTTTATGGTTTATATGATCATATATTAAGAACCCCAATTGAATTGGATGGGTATACAGAATATCTGGACGCACTTGTTGAACTATATAGAAATAATATTTTTGATAAAGATGAAGTATATTTTGTTGATTTGATGTTAGAGGAAAAAATTCCATCAATAATACTCTGCGGTGGAATTACTAATAAGCAATTAGAAGTATCAGAGGCAAGGAGTGTTTTTCTTAATTACGGTATAAGAAAAAAGATTCTGAATAGGTTGGGTCTACCAGAAAATTCAGAATATGTTCAAGTTTACTTAGAAGAAAATTCAGTAAATACTGCTCAAAATATTTATAATGGTATGAGCAGAATAATTGCAAGAGATGTAAATCCAAATAAAACAATTTATGTGATTTGTGATAAATTCAGAAAATTCAAAGTCAAAATGATTTTGAGAAGAGCATTATCATTGTTTGTAAACATTGGAACAGTAAAAGTAATTGCATTAAAAAGAAAGGATATTCACCCACATTCAAATTATATATATCAATTTTTTGCTGGATTAAGATATTTATCTTATTGGAATTTTGTTAAAGATGCTAACTTAAGAGGAGGAAAATAATAGTATCAGAAAGTTAATCGATTAATTCCACACAAATACCCCGCCAATGCGGGGTTTTCTCTTGGCGGACTGGACGGGACTTGAACCCGCAACCTTCTGCGTGACAGGCAGATGCTCTAACCAATTGAGCTACCAGTCCATTAGATATTGTCAATAATTAATTTTTTAATTTTTTTCCCAAATCCCATTTTATAAAATTTCTCACGATTTTTTGCATCATCTGAACAATAATATTGCTCAAAGTACATTAATTTAAATGGTCTATTATTTTTTGTCCATTTGTTTTTGCCTTGGTTATGCTCTTTTAGTCTTTCATCCACTGATTTACTAGTATACCCAACATAAACTCTATTATTGGTTTCGCTTCTAATGAAATATAAACTATACATAACTATTCATAAGGTAACCAATTGTCAGCCAGAGGCTGATCGTCCTTTGGACGAAGCTACCAGTCCAAAATAAAAAATATATTTTTGATATTTAATATGTCCTTTATTATTTTACTTATATATGATATAAAATAAATATAATTTAATCAAGAGGAAGAAAGGTCGAAAACATGAAAGATAATTTAATTGGTCAAGTTATTCATTATTTTGGCAACATTTCGGTGGCTGTCATAAAATTGGATGACAATTTAAGCATTGGGGATTCTATCAAAATAGAAGGTGCAACTACTAATATTGATCAGACAGTTGAATCAATCCAGGTCGATAAAAAAGATTTAGAAAATGCTGACAAGGGAGAAGAAGTTGGGATTAAGGTAGTTGATAAGGTTCGATCTGGAGATAAAGTTTACAAAATTTAACTCAAGCGGGTGTAGTTCAGTGGTAGAATGTTTCCTTCCCAAGGAAAAGGTCGTGGGTTCGAACCCCATCACCCGCTCCATTTTTATGTTGATGAAAAAGAAATTTTTTACAGTTCTCAAAAATGATAAAAAAACCATTGCTAGAATTGGAAAATTATCTACTGATCATGGGGATATAGACACTCCTTTTTTTTCTGTTGTCGGAACTAGTGCAACGGTTAGAACTTTAAGTAGTGAAGAAATATTAGAAACTGACACCCAATTAGTTTTAGCAAATACATACCATTTGCATTTGCGACCGAATGAAAAAGTTATTAAAAAACTTGGTGGACTTTCAAAATTCATGAATTTAAATTTACCCACTATGACAGATAGTGGTGGCTTTCAAGCGATGAGCTTAGGTGCCGGTAGGGAACATGGAATTGGTAAAATAGGTTTTTTCCCTAATGGAAAAAAACTTGAAAATACAGAAGATAGAAGTTTAGTCAATATTACGGAAAGTGGAATTGAATTTAGATCACACCATGATGGAAGCAGGCACTTTTTTTCACCGGAAATTTCAATGCAAATACAGAGCGATCTCGGCGCTGATATTATTTTTGCTTTTGATGAATGCACATCTCCATTACATAATTTTGAATATACAAAAAAATCAATGGAAAGAACCCATCGTTGGGCTGTTAGATCATTGGAGTCATATAATAAAAAACAAAAAATCTATGGTATTATTCAGGGCGGGGTTTTTAAAGACTTGAGATTAATCTCGGCTAAATTCATTGATAAATTGAATTTTGATGGCATTGCAATCGGTGGAGCTTTAGGAGATACAAAAGACAGTAAAAATGAAATCACTGAATATATTGTTAGTAACTTATCTAATAAAAAACCACGCCATATGTTAGGTATTGGAGATGTTGATGATATTTTTGAAGCAGTTGAAAGAGGTATTGATAGTTTAGATTGCGTTTGGTTTACCCGACTAGCTAGAAGAAATATGTATTTTATTTATCCGGAAGACGGAGGTAACAAAATAAATCGTTGGCGAAAAAATATTCGTTCAGTGAAATTAATTTTAGAAAATCCATTGTCGGAATATTGCAAATGCAATATATGTAGTAATTATTCCGCAACTTACATTAAACATTTAGTTGTTGCTAACGAAATGCTAGGTATGAGATTAATTACTTATCATAATATATTTTTTGTTAACAATTTAATGAAACAAATTAGAGAATCAATTCAGAATAGTAAATTTTTAGAGTTAAAATCATATTGGTACGGAAAATAAGGCTAGAAATTTCAATTACTCTATGCTATACTACAATTTGTAATTGTTCATTAAGCCCCCTTAGCTCAGTGGATTAGAGCGCCACGCTTCGGACGTGGAAGTCGGGGGTTCGAATCCCTCAGGGGGCACCATTATTATAGGGCGATTAGCTCAGTTGGTTAGAGCGTCTCGTTTACACCGAGAAGGTCGGGGGTTCGAGCCCCTCATCGCCTACCACGCCGAGGTAGCTCAGTGGTAGAGCAGGTGCCTGAAGAGCATCGTGTCGTCAGTTCGATTCTGACCCTTGGCACCATACAAAAGAAAAGATTAAAGATTAAAGATTAAAGATTTAAAAAATTTATTTCTGGATTTAAATCAACCATTTTCAAAAAGCGATGAGAAAACGCTTTATTTGGTTGCTGGAATTTCATTTGGAATATTATTATTAAATATAATTTTTCAACTGTTTTTTTTAAGCAATAATCAAGCGAAAGAAAAATTACAAAAGAAAATAATATCTTTTCTCTACACTTGCACAATTTCTTACCTTATGTTAACATTTTTTAGGTGGCAAGATCTTCCACTTCTTAATTATCAAATAGTTTGGTATTTATTAACAATATTTTTATTTATTTGGTTAATTAATATTTTCATCTATTTTTTAATTAACTATAAGAAAGACATTAAAAAAATTAAACAAGAAATAAATTTTCAAAAATATTTAGGAAAAAAATAGTATGGCAACAAAAACCAAAAAAACTGTCAGTATGGATGAATTAGTTGAAAAATATGGACAAGATATTGTTCCAATTTCAGTTGGAGATTCGGTTGAGGTAGAAGTTTTGACTAAATCAAAAAATAAAATTACTGTTGATGTGAGCGGATTAGCTAGCGGAGTTATACCAGAAAAAGAATTTTCATATAGTTGTAACGATATTAAACCAGGGGATATTATTACAGCCAGCGTACTTCTTGCAGAAAATGAAAATGGTTTTGTGATTTTATCATTAAAACAAGCTGACAATGATCGAGCTTGGGACATTTTAGAAGAAAAAAAGAAAAACAAAGAAAATATTCAAGTCAAAATTAAGTCTGCAAATCGTGGTGGGTTGATTGCTGAGTATAAAGACACTGAAGGATTTATTCCGGTCTCTCAATTAGCGCCTAACAATTATCCAAAAGTTGAAGGTGGCAATCAAAGTTTAATCTTGAAAAAATTACAGAGTTTCGTCGGAGAATTAATGGATGTGAAGGTAATGTCGGTGGATAAAAATTCAGAAAAATTAATTTTTTCAGAAAAAATTGCTGTTGGATCGATCAAGGATGAAGATGTAAAAAATCTTAAATTAGGCAAAGAAGTCGAGGCATTAATTACATCGATTGTAGATTTTGGATTGTTTGTTAAAATAAATATTGAAAAAAAAGAATATGATGGTTTGATTCATTATAGCGAGATAACTTGGGACAAACAGGTTGATTGGAAAAAAAATTACAAAGAAGGTCAAAAAGTTAAAGCAGTGATTATTTCATTAAAAGATGGCAGATTAGCTCTTTCAATCAAAGCTCTTGAAAAAAATCCATGGGAGAAGGCAGAAGGAAAAATTAAGAAAGGGGATACAATCGAGGGAAAAATTACTAGCATTACTCCATATGGAGCATTCGTAGAAGTTATGAAAAATGTCGAAGGTATGGTGCATATTTCAAATTTAGGTAAGAAAATAACCGACCCGAACAAAGTTTTAGAAAAAGATAAAAAATATAAATTTGAAATATTAGATTTAGATTTAAAAAATAAAAAAATTTCTCTTAAATTAATTAAATCTGAGAAAAAAAATAAAACAAAAAAAATAGAAAAAAAAGTTACCAAAAATAAAACTAAAGCAACTAAAAGTAAAATTAAAAATAAAAAATGATTATTACCAAAAAAGAGGGGAAGCTGATCGTAAAAAATAAAAATTCTGCCGTAAAGTTTATTAGTGAAAGTGTTAAAATAAATGATTTCAAACTACCCGGACCCGGCGAGTATGAAGTTGGTGGAATTTTGGCTTATGGATTAAGCGAAGGTGGTTATGTTTTTAAAGATGATGAATTTGGATTTGGATATTTAGATGGAATTAATAAAGTTCTTGATGAGAAAAAATTAGAAGATTTACCAGATGTTGAAATACTTTTTGTTAATTTTTCTGATGATAATAAAATATCTGCAACTGAAAAAAATATTAAGATTTTTGATCCTAGAATCGTAATTGCATTTGGGGATGGAGATAAAATAGAAACTAATATTGCAAATATTGGAAGATATGAAGAAATTGAAGGAGTGTTAAAATTGAAGAAATCTGATTTGCCATTTGAAGGGCAAAAGATATACTTCATTAAATGAAATCAATTGCTAATTTTTATAAGGTCATCTCTTCTTACGAAGAAATCGCTGTTGTTATCCATAAAAACCCAGACGGTGATGCTGTCGGCTCATCGTTGGCATTAAGAGATCTACTAAAATATTTTGGTAAAAAAGTTAAAATATATAGTTTTGATGAGTTGCCCGAAATGTTTTTGGTGTTGCAAGACGGATATCTAAAACTAATGGATAATCCAATTGTTGAGAAATTAATATTTTTAGTTGATTGTGCAGATTTTAATTTAACAGGATTAATAAATACTGATATTCTTAATAAAATAATATTTAGCATTGACCATCATAATCGAACAAAAATTAAAAAAGTATCAAAATATTTAATTTATGCTGATAAATCCTCGACAGCAGAAATTATTTATAATATATTTCAATATTTTAATGTTGATATTGAAAGTAAAACAGCCGACTATTTATTGTTAGGTATATATTCAGATACTGGAGGAATGCTTCATTCTAATGTTAATGAAAAAACATTAGAAGTGGTTTCAAATTTACTCCTGTACGGAGGAAAACTTAAATTAGCTATGAGCTGTTTGAAGGAAAGAAAAAAATTTAATCGGATTAAGCTTTGGGGATATGCAATAGAAAGATTGAAGTTTAACCAAAAATATGGTATTCTTTATTCCGTAATTACTAATTTAGAACTTGAAAAATATGGATGTGACCAGAATGATGTTTCGGGTTTAGTTAATTTCATTAACTCAGATAAAAATATTAATGTCTTTGCTGTTTTTATTCAACAAAATAATAAAATAAAAGGCTCGATGAGATCTGAAAATAAGTTAATTGATGTTGGAAAAATTGCTGAGATATTTAGTGGCGGAGGGCACAAAAAAGCAGCTGGTTTCGTATACAAGATTGAAGGTTAGTATTCTAAAATCTAAAATCTATATTCGAAATTCTAAATTTATTGCCCGGGTGGTGGAATGGTAGACACGCAGGACTCAAAATCCTGTGCTCGTAAGAGTGTGAGAGTTCAAATCTCTCCCCGGGTACCATAAATGCCGAGGTGGTGCCTGCCCTGCGAATGCAGGGAAATTGGCAGAATAAGTAAATGATAATATTAGAATAGGTAAGATTATAATTATGCCGAGGTGGTGAAATTGGCAGACACGCTAGATTTAGGATCTAGTGCCTGAAAAGGCTTGCGAGTTCAAATCTCGCCCTCGGTACCATATAAAACTTGTACTTGTAAATTAGTTCCGAGTACAGTTAACCGTCAGGCAGAAACCCGCAAATGCGGGTTTTATTGTTGACATTTTGTCGATCAATATATATAATTGGTTGGTGATTAGTACTTGGACAAGGGAGGTCAGAATTGAAAAAAACAATGATTGCGACAGATATTGATGGAGTTATTGTTGATTGGTTTGGTAATTTTTTAAATTTTGCAAATTTAATAATGGGTACTAATTATCAATATGAAAATATGCATGATCATGATTTTTCTACAAATTTTAATATATCAAGAGAAATAATTATAATACTTGATAGAATAAGGTCATGTCAGTATGGTCTTGTTAAATTACCAATAATAAAAGGAGCATTAAGAGCTATAGAGAAATTAAGAGAAAAGTATATTATTGTAATAATTACAAGCCGAAGAGATGAATTCAAAGAAGAAACAAGTATTTGGAGAGATATGTATTTACCAAATATACCATTATTTTATTCAAATGGTGCCAACAATCCGTATGCGGGAGGGGAAAGAAGGCAAAGCAAAGAAGAAATCGCTAATGATATAGGTGCTTCATACCTAATAGAAGATAATCCTAATGAATTTGAAAATTGGAAAAGTAAAAACATTGAACCAATTTGTTATGCACAGCCATGGAATTTAGGAGTAACTAATTATAAAAGATATAATTGGGATCAAATTTTAAAGTACTTATTATAGCTAAAATGGACGGTTTAATACCCGTCCAATATTTATAAAAGTATGTTAATATATTTCTATACAGCAAAGAATGAAGTTATGGACCAGTAGCTCAGTGGTTAGAGCAATTGCCTCTTAAGCAATGGGTCGTGGGTTCGAACCCCACCTGGTCCTCCATAAATTATTTTACAATTTACAGTTTTCAATTTACAATAACTATTATGGCGCCATCGTCTAGTGGTTAGGACAGCAGGTTTTTCACGCCAAAAGCGTGATCCAGCATTTGGCTGGACATCCTATGGATTTTAAGTATGTTAAAATTAGTTAATGTATTATGTGTATTTGTTAAAGAATAGTATCGCCGGCAAAGTATATATTGGATATACTGCTGATTTAAAAGAGCGAATAAAACAACATAATCACAATAAAACTAAATCAACAAAAAATAGAGGAAAACATCAATTAATTTATTACGAAGCTTTCAAGTCAAAAACGGATGCCCGAAAGAGAGAGATAGCACTTAAAAAACAAAGCAGACAAAAAGAGTTTTTATTGAATAATTTAGAGGATTCGTTAAAATAATTTCGGCCTGTTCATCTAGCGGTCAGGATACCAGGTTTTCATCCTGGAAACAGGGGTTCGACTCCCCTACAGGCTACCACTGAGTTATTAATAAAGATGGCTCTAGACTAAATATTTATGGAATCAGAACGCGAAATAATAAATAATAGATCGGTTGATTCGGGAATGGATTTATTACCAGAAAATTTGTTACTAAATGAATTCTGCCAAAACCCAGAATTTCTTAATCGCTTAAAAGAATTGACAGAATATTTCCGCAAGTATCCTGAAGCAAACGGTTTTTTAGCTTTTCATGTTAGCGAACACGATGAATATATTTTTTTTAGAAATTATCCTCCCCGTAACATTAACATTGATTTAAATA
>LBRB01000010.1 GCA_000991185.1 Berkelbacteria bacterium GW2011_GWA2_35_9
AAAATTTGGTATCAC
Organism: Berkelbacteria bacterium GW2011_GWA2_35_9; assembly: GCA_000991185.1. Lineage (GTDB taxonomy): Bacteria > Patescibacteriota > UBA1384 > GWA2-35-9 > GWA2-35-9 > GWA2-35-9. The sequence goes on from LBRB01000010.1 coordinate 16, forward strand.
CGAGGGAACCCAAGACAAAACCGGTTTCTGTCCGTTGCGATAACTACGGGCATAAGCCCAAATCGCCGAGTTGCGTAAGAACGCAACGAAACGGAGGGAAAAAGGTTTGTCGGGATTGTCCACATGATGCCTATGCCGAGTAGAACTCGGCAATCTAGTTCAAAGCGGGGCGCCAAAACTCCGTAGTTCAAAGCCGGTTCTTCCGCTGTTGCGGGACTTCATCCAACTCGGATGGGGAATCTCGACCTCGAGATCCGGTAGATCAATCGAAAGGGATTAAAGGATGAAACGAAGCAGAACCCTTTCGCCCCCATCAACCCCGCCCGGGGTTCGAAGGGAGGTGAACTGAATGGATGTTGAGAAACATCAAGCAGTCCTCTTGAGGACTGGATTTCCAGGGTCAGAGTCAGTTACTCCTACCAAAGAGGGGGTTGTGATTACAACCAAACCCCTTAATGGATCTGGACGATTCCAGCTTTACGCCGATATCGTTCCCTATGCTACATTTGCAGAGGGGAGAAGAATGGAGGTGCTGAAAGCGGAGTTGGAACCTATGACCTCTGAAATGGTTGGCGTTCGTAAGGAAGTCAGCCAACTTGTCAACACCTTCTCAAAGACAGTGACGCAGAAACCTGCGAACAGCCCGTTTATTGTAAAGTATCCGGGATGTGATCACTGCCTTGCAGTGAGGAGGATCGATCGGGCGGTCTTCGCTCAACAATCGTGACATCCCCTCCCTCAAAGAGCTAATTACTCGGCGAGGGAGGGACACTCTTTTTACAAGTAAATTAATAATTAAGATCTCAGAATTAAGAATCAAATTTAGAATTAAGAATGAATTAAATTTTAAATTTTGGATTTAATTATTAATTATTAACTATTAATTCTTAATTATTTAAGATGAACCAACAAGTATTAGAAATATCAAAAAGATATCTTTCAAAACACCAAGCCGATCCTCAACCAGGGGAAACAGTTAAAGTTTACCAGAAAATCAAAGAAGGCGAAAAAGAAAGAATCCAAGCGTTTGAAGGTGTGGTAATTTCTCGAAAACATGGCAAAGGCATTAGCGCTACATTTACGCTACGCAAAAAATCGTTAGCCGGTGTTGGCGTTGAAAAATCATTTCCATTACACTTGCCAACCATTATTAAAATTGAACGACTTAAAAAAGCTAAAGTTCGTCGTGCCAAGCTTTACTATTTGCGTAATATCAAAAGCTCATTAATTAAGTTAAAAGGTGAAAAAATTGATAAAAAAGTATGGGAAGATAATTCAGCTGAAGAAGAATTAGATAATATCAGACACAAACAAGAATTAGAAGCCAAAGCCAAAAAGAAAGAAAAGAAATTAGAAGAAAAAGAACTCGAAAAGAAGTTTGAAGAAGCGCAAAAAGCTCACCAATAAGAATAAATTTGACGTTGCATAAAAATTATGCAACGATAGAGTTATGAACTCAAAATATCAGAGTCAGGATATATTTCCAGATAATATTTATTGGCGACTGGTAAAATTGTTTCTCAATCAACCCTATAGCCAATTCTATCAGTCTCAAATTGCTCAAGAAATTAGACATAAAAATGGCGCCATTCAACCATCCTTAAAAAGATTGGTTAAGACCGGTTTTTTAAATATCCAATTAGCACGGGGCAAAACCTATTATAGTTTGAATAACCAATTTCCTAAATTAACCTTAATTAGTCAAATTATTCGATGACAATGTTTCGTAAAAAACTGGGCGGACAGGGCGAAAAACATGCTTTGGGGTATCTTCAAAAAAAGGGTTATCAATTAATTACGCAAAATTATTATAATTATATCGGTGAAATTGATTTGATAATGCGAGACAAAAAAACAATCGTTTTTGTTGAAGTTAAAACCAAGACAGAGCTCGAATTTGGCAATCCCTTAGAGATGATAGATACTCGAAAACAAAAAAAACTGCTACAATGTATTAAAGCCTATTTACATAAAAACGATTTATTTGAAGCGGATGTTAGAATAGATGCCGTTTCGGTTGTGGTTGATATTTGGGGAAATAAGCTTAGGATTGAACATATAGAAAATGCAGTTGAAGATAATAATTAATTTTCAATACTTATTAATTTACAATTTACATTAAATTATCAATTAATCAATTTTCAAACATTAAATCATTAGAAACTTAATAAAAATTAGAAATTATAAATTATAAATTATGACAATAACTCGTATCGCTCCTTCTCCGACTGGCAAGTTCCACATCGGTACCGCTCGAACAGCGTTAATTAATTATATTTTTGCTAAACAAAATAGTGGTCAATTTTTGTTACGAATGGAGGACACCGACCAAGAACGCAACCAAGCTGAATATGAAGAGGATATTAAAAATGGCTTGAAATGGCTCCGTCTTGATTGGGATGGAGAAATAATTTATCAAAGTCAAAAAACTGATCGTTATCTGTCGATTGTGGATCAATTAATTAAGCAAAATTCAGCTTATCAAAAAGATGGCGCAGTTTGGTTTAAGGTGCCAAAAAACGATACGATTAAATTTAACGATTTAGTGCGTGGTAAAGTTGAATTTAAAACGGATGATTTAAAAGATTTTGTAATTTTGCGGTCCGACAAATCGCCAATATTTTATTTGACAGGTGTTGTAGATGACAACGATGCTGAAATTACTCATATAATTCGAGGTGAAGAGCATCTATCAAATACTCCAAAACAGATCTTAATTATCAAAGCGTTAGGTTGGAAATTACCAATTTATGCCCATTTACCGTTAATTTTAAATTCAGATCGAAGCAAAATGAGTAAGCGAAAAGACCCAGTTTCTATCTCAAAAGATTTCAAAGAAAATGGTTATTTGCCAGAGGCGATGGTAAATTATCTATTTCTTTTAGGATTTCACCCAAAAGAGAAAAATCCGAAATCCGAAACCCGAAACTCGAAACATAATGTTGATATTTACTCATTAAAAGAGATGTTTGATATTTTTGATATCTTACGGGTGCAAAAGGGTGGAGCAGTTTTTGATATTGAAAAGCTCAAGAGTATTAACCATTTTTATCTTCAACAAATACCGGACACAGAGCTTTTTGAAAAGTTGAAAAAATATCAGGGCAATGTAGAAAGTGATATTTTTACCCGATTTATTTCAATCATTAAACCTCGTCTTCGTTATCTTGAAGAGATTAACCAAGAGCTTGGTTGGTTAGAAAATCCAGTCGTTTATCCAGCTGAAAAATTAATATTCAAAAAATCAGACAAAACAACAACTTTAAAAGCACTCAATCTAGTTCACACCAACCTCCAAAAAACCGCAACCCCGGAGGTTGCGGAAATTGGTCGGGTTTTTAAAAAAATAATTGAAAATAATTCGCTTTCAAACGGTGATGTGTATTGGAGTACAAGAGTTGCTTTGTCCGGTTTGGAAAAATCTCCTCCACCAGAAGAATTGATTTGGGTTTTAGGCAAAGACAAGAGCCTTGAACGGATTGAAAAAGCGATAAATAAATTAAATTCAAAATGAAGATCTCAGATTTAATAATCACAATTCAAAATTTAGAATCTAAAATAATTATTAATTCTAAATTAGATTATGAGATCTTAATTCTTAACTCTTGATTATATGAGTACGATACTTATCAATGGTTATTTCTTATCCCGTCCTTACACCGGTTTTGGCGATTATACTATCAATTTGTTGAAAGAATTTAGTCAGATTAAAGATAAAAATTTTGAATTTGTTATTGCTTGTCCTTATAAAATTGACAAAAAAATTATTGAAAAATTTGAATCTGATATGATCCATTTAATTATCCAGCCATATCCTAAATTTTTGGGTAAATTTTTAGGTAAATTTTATTTTGAGCAAATTATAATTCCAAAAATAGCCAGAAAAAATCGTTGCCAATTGATCCACAGTTTTTACCCATCAATATCGATTTTTACAAATATTAAACAAATCGAATCGATCCACGATGTAATACCTTGGAGCTTGGTTGAATATCAATATAGTTTACCCGCCAAAATATTGCGTTTTTTTATTAAAATAACCAGCCGAAAAGCTCAAAAAATCGTAACTGTTTCTGATTGGTCTAAATCAGAAATCAAAAAGCATTTCAATCTGCCAAGCGAAAAAATAAAAGTCATCTACAATGGTTTGAATAATGAATTTAAGAAAGAAAATTCTGTAAATCAGAAAAATAAGATTTTAAAAAAATATCAAATTGAAAAGCCATACATTTTTTATATTGGAGGTTTTGACGCTCGTAAAAAAGTTGGCAATATGATTGTGGCTTTTGCTAAAAATAAAGACAAAATTAAGCACAACTTAATTTTAGCTGGGGGAGTATTTTCACCACAACGAAAAATTTATACCGATTATTATTTACTTGACCAACAGTTAGAAACTTTAGGTATAAAAAATCGAGTTAAGCGAATCGGTATTGTACCGTATGAAGATTTACCCATCCTCCATAGTGAAGCAGAACTATTTTTGTCACCATCAATTGAAGAAGGTTTCAACATTCCATTACTTGATGCCATGGCTTCAAGAACCCCGGTTATTATTCACGCTGGTTCTGCGTCAAAAGAAATATCGGATAATTCAGCGCTTGAAATTGATTGCGAGAATGTTGAGGTTTTTGCAGATTCAATCAAACAAGTTTTGGATGACAAAAAATTGCAGAAAAAAATTGTTGAAAAACAGTACCAAAGGCAAAAATTATTCCGTTGGTATAAATCAGCCGAGCAAATGTTAGATTTGTATGATAAAATATTACATAAAGATAGTTGAAACCACATCCACAGATTTTATTCACAGATAAGCACAAATAAATTCAATCAATCAGTAGGTAGATAATTAAATAATAAAGGCAGGGGAATGAAAGATCACCAAATACTTGACTACAAAAGTGAATTTTTGAGTTTTGATTTTGAAACCAATCCGTCTTGGCGGATTTTTAAAATAATGTCAGAATTTGTCGATGGTTTTACATTTTTATCAAAGTATGACAAAACTGTTTCTTTTTTTGGTTCGGCTCGTTTTGATGAAAAAAACCACCACTATCATGAGGCTCAGGAATTGGCTCGGAGGTTAGCAAAAACAAATATGACAATAATTACCGGAGGAGGCACAGGAATTATGGAAGCTGCTAATCGAGGTGCTATTGAAGGTAATGGAGAGTCGGTTGGGCTCAATATTGAATTAAAAAACCAACAAAGAATTAATCCATATGTCCAAGAGTCGATTGCTTTTGATCATTTTTTTACTAGAAAAGTGATGCTGTCTTTTGCCGCTCAAGCATATGTTTTTTTCCCGGGGGGATTTGGCACTTTAGATGAATTTTTTGAAATCGTTACACTTATTCAAACTAAAAAGATTAAACGAGTGCCAATTATTTTAATCGGTGCAGACTATTGGAGTAGTTTGCTAGATTGGATTTATAATATGGTTTATAAACGACACAATGCGGTTGAGGAAATTGATTTAAATATTTTCAAATTAGTCCAAAATATAGATGAGGCTTTTGAAATTATTCAAAAATCGGTTACGACCTCTTGAGAAATGGAATAGTCAACTTTATCCACAATTTGACTTAACGGTGTCAATCTTTTAGCGTGAAAAAGAGGGAGAAAGCCCATAAAAGTTAAGTTCTATTTTAAGAAAATGACAAAATATATTTTTGTAACAGGGGGGGTGGTTTCTGGTATTGGAAAAGGCATAACAGTTGCGTCATTAGGCGTGTTGTTGAAAGCAAGAGGTTTTAAAATTGGGCTTTTAAAATTGGACCCATATTTAAATATTGATGCTGGAACTATGAACCCATTTCAACACGGGGAAGTATTTGTAACCGATGATGGCGCTGAAACAGATCTTGATTTAGGACATTATGAACGATTTACTGATGAAAATTTAACTAAAAATTCAAACTCAACCACCGGACAAATTTACTCAGCCGTTTTAGACAAAGAACGAACTGGTGAGTATCTTGGAGCGACAATTCAAATTATTCCTCATATTACTAACGAAATTATTAGTCGAATAAAAAAAGTTGCTCGAAAAAAAGATGTAGTAATTGTTGAAATTGGTGGGACAGTCGGAGACATTGAATCAGAACCGTTTATTGAGGCAATTAGGCAATTTAAACGGAGCGTTGGAAGGGAAAACATTTGTTTTGTTCACACAACTAAAATCGATTATATTTATCCTTCAGAAGAACCAAAGACAAAACCTACACAGCAATCGGTTTCAATGCTTCGTTCTCGAGGTATTCAGCCGGATATATTAGTCGTGAGAAGTAAAAATGGTTTTTCTAAATCAATGAAAGATAAAATTGCGCTTTTTTGCGATGTCGAAGAATCAGCAATAATCCCAGCACCTAATGCCGGTTCACTCTATCAAATACCTCTAAATTTAGAAAAAAATAATTTAGCAATAAAGGTTTTGGAAAAGTTAAATTTAAAAAATAGACAACCAAATTTAGCTCAATGGGAAAATATAAAAAACCAAATTGAAAATACAAAAAAGGAGATAAGGATTGGTTTAGTTGGAAAATACACTGACAATCCTGATGCATATATTTCAGTAGTTGAATCTCTCAAACACACTGGCATTTCAAATTTAGTCGATGTAAAAGTAATTCCGATCGATAGTGAAAAGATTGATTTTGTGAAACTTGGGAAATTATCCGGAATTGTTGTGCCGGGTGGGTTTGGGATTAGAGGAATTGAAGGAAAATTAAAGGCGATTAAATTTGCCCGAGAAAACAAGACTCCATTTTTAGGTTTGTGTTTAGGTTTACAGTGCGCAGTTATTGAATTTGCTAGAAATGTTTGTGATCTTAAAAAAGCTAGTTCAACTGAATTTAATTCCCAAACGCCACACCCAGTAATTGATATTTTGCCGGAACAGATCAAGGTTGAAAAGAAAGGTGGTTCGATGCGTTTAGGCAGTTACAAAGCGTTGATAAAAAAAGGTTCAATTGTAGCAGAGATTTATCAAAACCAAATTGTTTACGAACGGCACCGTCATCGTTACGAAGTTAATCCAAAATATCATAAGATTTTAAAAGAAAAAGGTCTAATTTTAAGTGGTTTGTCGCCAAATAAAAAATTAGTTGAGTTTATTGAATTGTCGCAAACCGTTCATCCATATTTTGTTGCTACACAAGCTCATCCGGAATTCAAATCCCGCCCTTTCCGCCCTGCACCGCTTTTTGACGGACTGATTAAATCAGCACTCAAAAAAGCTTAACTAATTAGCAGAGATGTCATCCTCGACTCGAATAAAATTCGCCTGCCCCGCCGAATGGGGGGAGATCGGGGATCCAACCCGGATTCCCAATGTCTGAGCACTCTTCGGGTTTCCGACTTGAGAATGACAAAGAATATCTCGATTTCTATTGTGTCGGTGTGGAGACCGGTCGTTTGCCGACTTTGTAAACCGCCGGGAGGGCTTTGTATTTCGATTTGAAGGTTTGTTCGGTTCGTATCGACCCGTCTTGATTAAAGACTTTGTAATAAGCAACAGCACTAGCGCCTTGATGTGGTTTTTCAACTTGTTTGGTCGTGCCTTCGTTCAAATTAGGATCATCTTCATTGATCGGATCGGGCGGATTAATGTAATTTGAAACATACGGTCCGTCAACTTGACTTTTCCGACCATCTTTTGTACCAAACAATTCAAATTTAATCGTCTTTTTTTCTGGGTCGGTAGAACCCTGAATCAAGATCCAACTCGTAGTATCATTTTTAAATACTAAATCTGGCTTGGGTGAATAAATCGTGGCGTCTAATCCAACCGGAGGTTCATAATATGAAACTCTAAAACTATGGTTAGCTCTTTCGGTGACTGGCAAACCAGCGTTAAGAACCGCTCGAAAAAGTGTCGTAGAAACTTGGCAAAGACCACCTCCGATTTCTGGTATCGTTCGGTTGTCTTTAATTACCAATTCAGGCAGATAACCATTTTCGATACTAATTGATCCCAAAGCTTTAATAGTTGAAAAACTCTCTCCTGGTTTAATTAAAGCGCCATTTAAATATTTTGTTCCAGTAGTCAAATTACTAACTCGATTATTGGGTGAATTTTTATAACTAGTTTCGGCTGTACCAATCAATTCTTTAATTCCTAAATTATCAATATTATCATCTCTGATTTCAGCTTTTTCAACACGAATAGTCATTTCGACTTTACGATCTGATGATTTTGATAAAGCTGAAACAATTGATTCGGTGGTTTTTTCTTTATCAAGAACAAGACCGTCTTGTGCCGGTTGGAAAATTGTTGCTTTTCCGTTTGAGATTGCCAGTTTGGCATTGATTGGTTCTTGGTTGATTTTCTTAGCCACTGCCGTTAAATCAGAAATAATATTTTCAGTTGACAAACCAACGCTCAAAACATAACCTTGACCGTTAATTACTTGAGTGCGACTGGCATAAAAATGTAACCAATTAAAAATTTGCTCTTTAGGAATCACCACATTTTCTTGGCTTGATTTTATCTCAAGATTAGCAGAAATATAATTTTCAACCTCTTTTTCAGCCTCAATCAAGCCATCTAAATAGACTTTTGGTTCTTGAACTTGGACATCTATTTTTATTGGAGTTCTTTTTCGGCTAATTAACTGCTTTTCAATTTTTTCAATTAACAAATTTTTATCAATCGTTCTACCAGTTATTTCTGCCACTTTTTCTAATTTTCCCTTTTGGTAGGAAAAAGTCGCATTTTGCGATTCAATTTGAAATTCAGAAAAGTTATTCTCTATAAATTGATTTAGTTTCTCTTGATTGTAATAAGATCTTTTAGGAAATCTTTGAGATTTAGCGATAAGTTGTAATTGATCCCGAAGAGTTTCAAAAATATTATCCCTTTTTCCATAGCGATATATTTCATCCACAAAGTTTTTTTTGTTGAGAGTAAAATCAATATCAAATGGTTTTAAACTAATATTTTTTTCAGCGATCGAGATAGTAATTTCTTCAAGCGATAAAAGCTTGATTTGCGTTTCAATTTCATAACCCAAATGCTCTTTATCTAGCCCACCTAAAGATTTGCTGCCAAAATAGATATTTGGCAAAACTTTATTTGCATAAACAAGATTAAAAATTCCCAATATAAAAAAAATTATTGCAATCAACCACAAAACAACTACCAATGTTTTTTGTAAAACAACTTTTATTTTTTTTGTAATAGAGATTTTTGTCATATAATTACATAAAATTTAATAAACATCGAATCTAGTTGACAAACCCGATAAATAATACCTTAATTATAAACGCATTTTATTATTTTAGCAAAGAGAGTATAATTATAAATTAAATATGCAAATTACTAATTTTAAAATTCGTTTAATAATTTTTTTGGTTATAGTTGTTTTTAGCATCTTGGCAGTGATTAGAATTTCAGACTGGCAAAAAAATAATCCTAAAGCGCAGAAAATTACTAGTTCGACTAAAATTACAACTACAAGCCCAATCATAACGACAAAAAATAATATTTCGACCACAACCAAAGCAACCTCTTCAACCACCACTGTTACGATCGATCCAGAAAAAAGCTCATCTTTTACAACATATCAAGGGGAAAATTTTTCATTGTCTTATCCAAACGATTGGGCGGAGACATCTTCACAGCCTAATTATTTATTGATTAGTTCAAAAACAACGGCGACTAATTTAACTGTTAAATACAACGAAGAGATTAATAACTTTCCGGGATATGAAAAGAAAAGCGAGGAAGATATTTTGGTGTTGGGTAATATTTTAAAACTTGAATATTGGGAACCTCTTGCACTGGATGACGATTTTGGAGCAGGGAGTGTCAATAATTTAGCAATAATTAATCTAAATGAAGGTGGTAAAAAAGCACTTCTTATCTATTCGTATCAAAAAAGTGAACAAGACGCAGAAAGAATAAAAGAATTCAAGGTGATAGTTGATAGTTTCAAATTTAAATAGATTTGGTATAATAAAATTATAGGTTAAAATAATAATAAGGAGGAAAGAGGAAAATGAAAAAAAATATTGTCTTAATAGTATTGGTAGTGGTATTGATTATAGCTGGAGTATACGCTTTTATAGCCAATCAGCAGTCAGCAGATGTTAACGATGTAGATAAAATAACCGATACTCCGATAGTAGTACCTGCGGTTGAAAACCCTGACTCAAATCTTCCACCTTCACCACCCCCAACACCAGATGTAAAATGATGACTCATAACGGATTTAAAAACCCCGCTAGGCGGGGTTTTAGTTTAATGAAGCAAAAAATCTCTGTTCGTAAAATGTATTAAGTTCGCAATAAACAATAGCATCAATATTAAGTGTTCCATAAGCTTGTTTGAAAGGATTAAAAGGATCTCCCCAGATATCACCAAAAAACTCAACATATGGTCCGTCAATAAACATATCATTTTCAAGAAAATCGTTAAATCGTTCTCGAGTAACTAAATAGGCAACTGCATTTTCGCCACCACCATGTAAAAGTACATAAGCAAGGCAATTTACTCTTGGTTTCCCAAAATCTAACGGGACCCTTGACATGTTCATCACCATCCATTTCAAGACGATTGTAAATCGTATCTATTATAAACCTAATACTTACAAATACACAATGTTCTCAGGTCAACCTCTGGGGTTGACCTGAGAACATTGTGTAAAAAGTGTCATCTAGAACTACAATGTAGTCGAAACTGCAAATTGAAAATGGTAGGAAGGTTGCGGAGCGGTCAGGTTTGGATTTAGGGGTTTTGGTAATTTGACATGTTATTCTATAATAAAACTATGTTAATTGGTGTTCATTTGTCTACGGCTGGGGGGGTGAAAAAAATAATTGAAAAAATCAATGATTTTGGAATCAATGTGATTCAAGTTTTTGTTTCTGCGCCCAGAAATTTTAATGATTCAAAATTTGATGCAGAAAGCGCTCAAGAATTGGCTGAAAATATTAGAAATAATACTCAAGTAAAACAGATTTTTTATCATGCTATTTATTTACTCAATTTAGCATCCAGTAATCAAGAATTAATTGAAAAATCAAAAAAGTCGTTAATTAATGCGCTTAATGTTTGTGCTTGGATGAAAGCTCAGGGTGTAATTTTTCATATTGGCAGTTCCAGAGAGAGAACATTTGATCAAGTAAAGGACGAAATTGCTGATAACATAAATTTGATACTTTCAAATACTCCAAAAAATTCAACCTTAACCATTGAAACTAACGCTGGGCAAGGTAATTGTATCGGCTCTAAATTTGAAGAAATAAAATATTTAATTTCGAAAATTAAAGCTAAATCACGCATTGGAGTATGTTTAGACACGGCACATAGTTTTGCTTCCGGCTATGAAATAAATAATCCAGAAAAATTATTAAATGATTTTGATAAAACTATCGGATTAAAATATTTAAAGGTAATCCATCTCAATGATTCAAAAACCGAGTTTAATTCTAATGTCGATCGTCACGAAAATATTGGTCAAGGAAAAATCGGGTTGGAAAACATTAAAAACTTTATCAACCAAAATGTGCTTAAAGATATTCCATTTATTCTTGAAGTGCCTGGTTTTAACAACACCGGTCCGGATAAGAAAAATGTCGAAATAGTCAAAAAATTATTTAAATTATAATTGGGGAGTAGTCGAATGGCAAGACGTCTGCCTCTGGAGCAGAAGATTGAAGGTTCGATCCCTTCCTCCCCAGCCAATTGAATTAATAGAGTTTTAAACTTATACTATAAATATGGTGATTGATATTGATAAAAAAAAGATTGATGAACTCTTAACTCGAGGAGTGGATGAAGTAATCGAGAAAAAAAGCCTCGAAAAAAAGTTATTATCTGGAAAACAATTACGGATTAAATTTGGCATTGATCCAACCAGTCCGAATATTCATTTAGGCAGAGCTATTCCGCTTTTAAAGTTGCGTGATTTTCAAGAGTTAGGGCACAAAATTGTTTTTATAATTGGCGATTTTACTGGTTTAGTGGGTGATACATCCGACAAAGAGAGCGAACGACCGATGCTTTCTAAAAGCGCAGTCAAAAATAATTTTAAAACTTATCTTCGTCAAGCTCGAAAAATATTATCCGCAAAAAATTTAGAAGTAAAGTTTAACTCTCGTTGGCTAGCTAGTCTCGATTTCAATGATATTTCAGTTCAAGCCGATCAGTTTTCGGTAGCTGATTTTATTGCCCGAGATAATATTAAAAAGAGATTAACAGCTGGAAAAAGAGTTTCATTGCGAGAGGTTTTATACCCGATAATGCAAGGCTATGATAGTGTGGCTGTTAAAGCGGATGTTGAGATTGGGGGCACTGACCAGAGATTCAATCTTTTAGCAGGGCGAACAATGCAAAATTATTTTGGTCAAAAACCACAAGATGTTTTGATGACTAATCTAATTATGGGTACCGATGGGCGTAAAATGAGTTCGAGTTGGGGGAATACGATTAATTTAGACGATAGTCCGATGGATATGTTTGGAAAAGTAATGAAAATTAATGATGTCGAAATAATTGAATATTTTATCCATTGTACCCGTTATCCGGTGAGTGAAATTGAAAAATTTAAACGAGATTTAAAAACCAAAAATCCAAGAGATATTAAGCAAATTTTAGCCAAAGAAATCGTAAAAACAATTTATGACGAAAAAGAAGCAGAAAACGCTGAGCAATATTTTGTCTCTGTTTTTCAAAAAAAAGAGACGCCCAGCGAGATAAAAATTGTTGAAGTTGAGCAAAAAAATATTAAAGCTCAAGAGTTATTAAAAATAGTTCTTCCCGAAAATTCCAACAGTGAGCTTAAGAGATTGCTTGATCAAAACGGTGTAAAGCTGGACAAAGAAACGATTAAATTTGACCAAGAATTAGTTATTGCTACAAAAGAAAAATTACTGACCATCGGCAAACGCCAATTCTTCTATATTGTACTAAAGTGATTATTCATAAAAAATCCCCCCGTGAAGGGGGAAACTGGTATTAATGGACAATTAATGGGATAAGCATAGAACAACTTACTACCATTAAAATAAATCCAATACATATTACTAGGATTTTTGTTTTGTTATTGGTGGTTGACCTAATTTTTATATAATATATGAGCAAAGAAACACTCAATAGTGATAGAATAATTCCGGTAATAATTTGAATGAGTGATTTATAATTCTTATTTTTTGGGTTATTATCAACTCTTATTAATTGACCATTGGTAATTTGTTTATTTATTTCATCTTTAACTAGATCATTGATTTCATCAAGTTGTGTTAATTGTTGTTTAATGATTTTCGTTCTGTATTTATAGCCTACTTTTGTCTTGTGGGCTTTGTGTTTGGATTTTGGACTTTTTGTATGGAGTCGCCCATCTTTATGGAATTTTCCATCCGGATGGAGTCTTCCCTCATAATTATCCCAATTCTGGGCAAAAATAGTTGAAGAAATAAAAATAGAAAAAAATACTAATAAAATATATTTGTTTCCGATTTTCAATGTACCCACCTCCAAAACAGATTGTTCCAACCATACCAGAAACAATTCATTTTGTCAAGAAAAATCCCCATTGGCTGAATTCACAACCTAGTGCACCACCTTGGAGTATATGATAAACTGCTCCAGAAAGGTGGTGATAATGATTCAAACAAGACTAACTAATTATGATCGT
>LBRB01000011.1 GCA_000991185.1 Berkelbacteria bacterium GW2011_GWA2_35_9
AGAAAAACAACTAAATGCCCCGATAGAATACAAAGAATCATTTAAAGTTATTGGCAGAGACAAGGTAATTTCAAGTGAATTAGCTTATCGAATCGCAGATTCAGCCGGACTTAGAAACTTGTTAGTCCATCATTACGATGAAATAGACTTGGACAGATTCTACGATGGACTTAAGGGTGGAATAGCAGACTACGAGCAATATATTAAAGAAGTTAACCAATATATAAATAAATAAAGGGAGGCAAATATGGAAAACACCAACGAGCCGATGGAGACGGCGGGTAGCCAATCTCCAAAACCAGCAAGTGGTATGTCGGCAATAATTAAGTGGATTATCGGACTAATTATCCTGGCGGGGGTTGGGTATGGTGCCTACTTTGTAGGTAAATCACAAAATCCAAATATCGAAACACCGGTAACCGTAACTCCGTCAACCCCCACCGCCAACTGGAAAACATACGAGAATAAGGAATACGGGTTTAGTTTCAAGTATCCCAAAGATTATATAGTCGTGTCATATCCCGGTACTTTTTCCGAAAATGAATTACAATTGGTCTGGGATCCGCAATGTTCTGGAACAAAATTTTACGGGCTTACAATCAACATGAACCATTTTATCCCCGGAACTATGAATGAACCTTTGCCTCTATCCGGCACTAAATCTGGTCCTACATATACTTTTTATAATGACGACCATTTAATTTCGTCTCGACCTTCAAGTTTACAAAGTGAGATCGTTCATAGTTCATAGTTCATAGTTCATAGTTCATAGATCTTAGATGAGCAAGCTGAATAAATAATGCCAATCACCAAAATAGCCATATTTAGGAAAAAGGAAATTAGAAAAACCATTTATAAAAATGAGTGGTGGTTTGTGATAAATGACGTTATTGAATCGCTTACTGATTCTGTCGACCCGGCACAGTATTTTAAAAGACTGAAAACCAGAGATAAAGAACTTGCAAAATTGACCGATAAAGGAGGGGTACAATTTGTACCACCCCTAATGCTGGAGGTAAAAACCCCAGGAGGAAAACAAAAAGCTTACTGCTGGAACACAGAAGGCATTTTTCGCCTTGTCCAATCTATTCCCTCCTCAAAAGCCGAGCCATTTAAGCGTTGGTTGGCACGGGTAGGTTATGAAAGAGTGCAGGAAATAGATGACCCGGAGTTGGGAACAAAACGGACAAGAGCACTATATAAGGCAAAAGGATATCCCGAGAGCTGGATAGAGAAACGAATGCGTGGGATTGTTGTTAGAGAACAACTCACCGACGAGTGGAAAAATCGCAATGTCGGCGGGGAACGAGAATATTCCATATTGACTGCTGAAATATCCAAAGCAACCTTTGGACTAACGCCAAGCGAATACAAAAAGTTAAAAGGATTAGAAAGACAAAATCTCCGTGATCATATGACTGATTTGGAATTGATATTTTCTATGCTCGGCGAAGCATCTACTACTGAAATCGCCAAGAATAAAAACGCTCAAGGATTTAGAGAAAATAAAGTTGTCGCCAAACAAGGCGGAGGCGTTGCCAGCAATGCCAGAAAAGAATTAGAACAAAAAAGCGGTAAGAAAGTCGTTTCAAGACGAAATTATTTGAGCAAAAGAGATATAAAAGTGATAGAATAAAAAAACAATATTTATGAAAATAATAGGAGGATAATATGTCAGACGAGAATAAATCAGTAGATAGTCAGGAGCAAGTAGCAAATAATCAAGAAACGACACCGACCAAGGTCAATTAAACGACTTTGCTCACCCCGAAGATTGGGTGGTGCTAAACGAGCGTTGATCTTTGCCCAATCTCAATTTGAGGTTTCCCCTCACGCTTTACATCCGATTCTATAATTGAAAGCAGATGCTCTACATTTTCCAGCGTTTCGAGCACATAATCCGCCCCCGTTTCTTTGAGCTCTTTCTGTGTATATATGCCTGTCGCCACGGCTATTGTGTTTATGCCAAATTTTTCAGCGGCCGATATATCTTTTGGGGTATCTCCGACTAAAAAAATATCGTGTGGGGAAATATCTGAGCCAGAATAGTCACGAGCTCGTTCAAGCGCTTTTTCAACAAGCTTTTCTCTATCGGGGCTGTCATCCCCAAACCCTCCGCATTTAAAATAGGCGCCTATGCCGGCTTTATCGAGTTTCATAAATGCTATTTTTTGGGTATTGCCCGTTACCAAGCCGAGCAGATGCCCTTTTTCTTTCAATCTATCGAGTAACTCGGGGATTTTTGGATAGAGATCGATTTTTCCATTATCAAGTGATTGTTGGTAATGATTTTCAAAAACGCTCATAAACCTGCTCATTTTTGCCATTATCTCATCGTCTGACAAACCATTGTTCCGCATTGACTCAATAATAATTTGTTTATGTGTCATGCCGTGAGTATCTGCGCCGGTAACGTTAATCGGACTGTTAACGCCGTATACTTCGTGGAATGATGATCGCCACGGATCGCTCCCCCGCACCATTTCGCTCACCAGCGTTTTGTCTATGTCAAATAATATAAGTTTTTTTGCTTGCATGGAAAAAAGTTTATTTTGTGCTGAACTTCTTTATTATATGGTAGTAAGCGGATATAATCAAGGCATGAGTATTATTATCGACGAACTAAAATCGCAAGCTAACCCGACTCAAGCTAAAAACTCGAAACGCTTCTTCAAGACCGGAAAGGGCGAATATGGTGAGGGGGATGGGTTTTTAGGACTAAAAGTTCCGCAGATTCGCAGTGTGGTAAAAAAATATTGGAAAGAAACGAGCTTGGAAGAAGCGGAAGAACTATTACACAACAAATATCACGAAGTGCGGTTGTGTGTACTTTTAATTTTGGTTAAACAATTTCAAAATGCAAGCAAACTTCCCAAAAGTCATCCTCGAACCGATGTGAGCTTGTCGAACATCGATATCGAGGATCCAATTAATCCTGGATTCCGGGTCAAGCCCGGAATGACAAAGGTGGACGATCGAAAACAAATCTTTGATACATACACTGCGAACGCAATATACATCAACAACTGGGACTTGGTGGACTTGTCTGCGCCGCATATTGTCGGTGCGTATTTGGAAGATAAACCCAAAGATTTGCTCTATGAGTTCGCCAAGTCAAACAACCTTTGGCAAAAACGGATCGCTATATTGGCAACTTTTTATTACATTTATAACGGCGAGCACAAAGAAACAATTAAGATTGCCAAAATACTTTTACACGATAAACACGACCTCATCCACAAAGCCGTCGGCTGGATGTTGCGTGAAGTCGGCAAACGTTGCAACGAAAAGATATTAACCGATTTTTTAGACGAAAATTATCAAACTATGCCCCGCACCATGCTGCGTTATGCGATTGAGAGATTGCCATTGCACGATTAATCGTATCATTCAACATCACAACTTCTCGAGGTTCTATATCCCTTACTATATCATATCCAACTTTTCTATCTAAATCGTCTCTTTTCATTAAATGGACTTCTATCCCATCCCGTTTTATCGTTATAAACCTTGTTTCTGTGATCCCATTACTATCTGGTAACCCTTCCATCTGAATAGATGCTCCTTTTTGTTCAGAGGCGCCGTCCTCTCCTTCCCATATCGGATCATATCTAAAATGTTCGCTAAAACCATTTTTATATTCGGGTGTTCCTAAATATACCTCGCCCGACCCAATACGTCTAGCTGTCGAGCCCATATTTGGAAACAAATTATTTCTTTCATTAAATCCTTCGTTGAGATGTTTGGCATTTTTTAACACTTCTTGTGCCTCTTTTGCTTTATAATTTTCGATACCCCTATCTATAGCATCCTGCCCCGTTTCCGGCGCTTCCCAGTTTTCCGTTCCTGGTGGCTTATAACCTTCGCCTGTTTCGTTTGACATAATTCCTCCTGTTTAATATTTATTTGCGACTTACGCAGTTGGTTTTTTTAATTGTCATCCTCGAGCTGGACGAAGTCCAACATCGGGGATCTATAAACTTGTTTTCTGGATTCCCGATCAAGCCGAGAATGACAAATTGCGAAAAATAAATGTTGATATATTCTTGATTGAAGTATTGATATATTTTGAAATTATCTCTACTATCCCCATTTAACTCTCTCTCTCTGCTTGTCAAGATTGGGGATAATTGGTAAAATATATCTATGGCAATCAAAGCACAACTATATACTTGGGATTATGGGAAAGCAGGCGCTCGTAAAATGGGAAAGATTTGGCAACTTGAGCGTTTAGTTAATTATGGAGCAAAAAAGGGTAAAATAAATGCCAACGATCTACGAGCGAACTTGCCAAAATTAAAAATTGATCCAACTAAAAAAGCATATCTAAAAAAGTTACTCAAAAATGGCTAATATATTAACCGAGAACCAACAAAAAATAATCGAGCTGGTTGTTAAAAATAAAAATATCCAGCCGAATTTTTATTTAACCGGTGGCACGGCTCTGGCAGAGTATTATTTTCAGCACCGTGTTAGTGATGACTTGGATTTTTTTAGCGAACAACCTTTTTCTTTAATGGTTTTAGAGCCATTAATTACAAATATTATAAACACGCTCAATGCGACCGAAGTTAAGTATAACAAACTTTTTGATCGACATATCTATTTTTTTAAAGTCGGTAATGAAGAAATTAAAATAGAATTCACCTATTTTGAAAATAAGAGAATCAATCCTACTAAAGTGTTCAGTGGTTTGCAAGTAGACGATTTGCTGGATATTGGAGCCAATAAAATAATGGCTATGCTAGACCGCAACGAACCAAAGGATTTTATTGATTTATTCTTTATATTACAGCAAATAAATTTAGATGAACTACTAAAAGCGGTCAAAAATAAATATCAAGTTGAAATCGACCCAATCACGCTTGGAAGTGCGTTTAACAAAGGGGTAAAAATAGAGTTTCCCAAAGAAAAACTTTTTAAGAACACTGTCCCAGAAATAAGAAGTTTTTGGGACAAAAAAGCGTTGGAATTAAAACCAAAGATCTTTGAATAGAAAACAAGAAAAAATTATCTGTCTAAATAAGTTCTAATTTAATTTATTAACCGTTTTTCTTTTCTTTTTTGTGATTAGATAACCGATTATTATTAGGATAATTACGAATAACCAGCCACCAAGATAAATCATAGCTCGATTTGATACGATCGGATTTTCTAAAGTAACTGTTACTGGTTTTAGATCGGATAGAGCTTGTGGTTCATCTTGAGATTTATTTTCCGCAATTTGCAAAGCCACCGCCGGTTTGACAATCTCCTCAGTAATTTTTTCCATAATAGTTTTATCATCTGCTTCTGTTTTATTCATCGCCACAGCGGTAAAGTGATGCTCACCCTCGCCCAATTGACTGGATTTTATTTTTAATTCGTAATAACCATTTCCATCGGCAACTGTTCTAAATGTTTTTGGCTCGGAGAAAACATAGATGATAACCGTTGAATAGGGATCGGCAGTGCCAGTCACAATAATATCGTTAGCCACCTGTGTGATACTCTCAATAACTGGCTTAGGCAAAAGAACATAGACCGAAGCTTTAACCGTATCATTGTTACCAGCTTTATCTTTAACAGTTAATGATATCTCTTTATCGCCAGAATCGGTAAAAATATAAGTTGGTTTGGTTAAAGTTGAATTAGACCCGTCGGGGAATGTCCAAGTATAGCTAGTGATTGCTACATCGTCGCTGGATTCCGAACCGTCAAAAATTACTGCTCCTCCAACAATCGCATATTTTTGAACGGATATTGTGGCAGTTGGCGCTGTTGTATCAACTGTTTCGGTTAAGGCTGGAGTGGTTGTAACAGACGATGAACTATCGCTTGAAGAATTGGAACTAGACGATGAGCTTGAACTACTTGTAGTTGTTGATGATGAAGACGAGTTAGATGAATTTGAGCTAGTGGAATTGGTTGTGGCGGTCGCAGTAAAGGTAATCGTTGTTGTTCCAATGGTTGTCGATCCGACAGTAGCGGTGATTGCCGATTCGCCGGCGGTTGTGGATGTAACCTCCCCGCTGGCAACTCCTGCCGATGTGGTGGTCGCAGTCGGTTGCGTAACCGTATCGCCGCTTTGGGACGACGAGAGAACAACCGTCTGTCCAGACAAAGCGTTTGAATACACGTCTTTGACCGTAGCGGTGAGCGTGGCGCTGTCGCCGGCGGTAACGGAATCGTCGGACGCAACTAACGCCGATGTGGTTGCGGACGCCCCAAGCGCTGAAACAGCAATTGTCGCCGAGCCGGCGGTCAGCCCGTTGGCGCTGGCGGTAACCGTTTTGGAACCGGCGGTTTTAAGCGTTACGCTAAATGCCTTTGTGCCGCTGGCAAGCGCCGCCGCCGAAGGCACAGTTGCCTGGGTGTCGCCAGAGGTTATGGTAACCGAATCAGTTGCCAGTAATCCTAAATTGTTACTGGCGTCCACGCCGTAGACGGAAATGGAAAACGCTGTGCCAGCAGTTTGCGCCGTTACAGAGCCGGACACCGCCGAACCGGAAGAAAATGTCTGCCCGGGTGCAACGACTACCAGTTTCGTCGGCGACACGTGGGTGGTTTGGCTGGCTTGGGTTGCGCCAGTCGATGTGTTGGATGCCGTGTCCGTAGCTTTAAGTGTGTAGTAGTAGGTCGTGTTATTTGATAATGATGAATCGGCATAGGTCTGCGTGGCGCCGGCAACGGTGGTTACTAAACTGCCCTCGGTGCCGGATGCGGTGGAGCGATAGATATCAATAGTGGAAAGATCGGTAGCGACCGGATCGGTCCAGGTGATAGTTAACCCGCCCAAACTATTGGCTTTCGCAACGGAAACCGATGTTGGGGCGCTCGGCGCCGTAGTGTCAACGGTGAAAGTAACGGTTGACGAGTAGCTAGAATAATTGCCAGTGGAGTCCTTATAGCGAACTTTGACGCAGTAGTCGCCGTCGTCAAGAGCGCTCGGGGTATAACTCGTTTTATTGGTGCTGTCATCGCCAGAATCGGTTGCCGGACTGCCAGTGCAAGCATCAGTATAGATAAGCCATTGAGTTGCCGAGTGGGTGGAAAATGTATCGGCAAATGCAGAGGTGGCAATGGTCGGTGTGGTGTCGTTAGTGCGCTCAGAGGCGGTTGGGCTGGCAATGGTTGGCGTGGTTGGACCGGCGCTGTCTTCTGTTAAAGTCGCAACATTGGTCGGGGTCGACTCGTTGCCGGCAATGTCGGTGGCAGTTACGGTAAAGTTGTTGGCGCTGTTTTGGGCAAGCACAGCGGTAATGGAAAATGCCGTTCCGCCATCTGCGAGTTGCGCTGTTCCGGCACTCTCGTCGGTGCCGACATCTATTGCACCATCGTTGTCAACATCGGTATAGACGGTTACCAAAGTGTTGGCTTCCGCCGTGCCGACAATAGCGTAACTGGCGGCGTTGAGCGTGGTCGAGCCACTTGGGTCGGAAACGGTAACGGCGCTTGGGGCAGTTGAGTCCTCGGTTATGGTGGCACTATCGGTTGCGCTGGATTCATTGCTGGCGGCATCGGTTGCTGTAACGACAAAATTATTGGCGCTGTCGGCGCTCAGCGTTACCGAGATTGAGAACGCCGTTGCGCCTCCGGAAAGTTGCTCGGTGCCAGCACTTACTCCATCGGCTTGATTGCCGTCGTTGTTAGTATCGGTGTAAATAGTAACCAACGCATTGGCTTCTGCCGTACCGGTGACGGAATAGCTGGCGGCGTTGACCGTGGTGGCGCCCGAGGGAGCAGTAACTGTTGGTGCGCTGGGGGCGGCGCTGTCAACCGTAAAGCTAATTGCCGTTGAATAGCTGGAATAATTAACGGCGCTATCTTTGTAGCGAACCTGAGCATAGTATGTCCCGTCGTCGAGCGCAGACGGGGTGTAGCTTTCCAAATTGGCTCCGTCGTCGTCGGTGTCAACTAAAATCGGAGCGGCAAAACCGCTATCAGTATCAATTAACCACTGCGATGCGCTATGAGTAGAGTAAGTGTCGGAGAACGCCGACGAGGTAAGGGTCGGGGTGGTATCGGCGATAGTCGAGGCGTCGGTTGGCGCCGAAATAGACGGGGTTGACGGACCGCTGGTGTCTACCTTAAACGCCACCGATCCGGAGTTAGCAGTGCTCCAACTGGATGCCGCCGCATTGGCGTCGGTTACCATCACTCGCCAGTAGTAACTACCTTCAGCGAGCGTCGTATCAGCTGTGCCGGCGTTGTATGTGCCACCGCCTACCGCCTGCCCGACGCTAAAGGTGGATGCGCCGGCGGCTGCCGAGGCGGAGGTATAGTCAACTTCCGCAGAGGCAAATGTATTGTCCGTATTGTCAATTTGAATTTGCCAAAAAACATTGTCACCGTCGGTATCGGCGGTGGTAAAAGTAAACGCCCCGGGCGTGGTGTCGGCGGTGCTTGACCCGTTCACCAAACTCGCCCCGCCCAAACTCCCCACCGTCGGCGTGGCGTTGGTAAGGGCGTAAGTCAGCGTTCCGTCGGAAAGTGTGGGTGTTACCGAAGTATCGGTGGTGGATAGGTTCCACTCCACCTCTACCCATTGCCCGGTTAAGTCGCCATCGGCAAACGAATTGCCGGAAGCGGTAATATAACTGGAATACGTCGCAGCTGCCAACCCTCCTTGGGTGGATGCAGTCCGAACTCTGGCTTTAACGGCGGTGTCTGCTGGCGTGGTAGCGTTCCAGGCGATCGATTGCATAATATTTTCTGCGCCTGTATCGTACTGGATTGTGTCGGTACCTGGGGAAGAATAGGTCGTTGTCGTCCCTGCGTTTAAGGCGATGGTAGCGCCCAAAAATGTCGTATCGACATCAGTAGAAAGGGTTGCTGTCTTTGTCCCACTAGCTCCTGCACTCGCCTGTACAACATCCGATGTTTCAATAGTTGACTTCGGTTCCGAACTGCCAGAATTTTCACTTCGTTCACTCATACCCGTTGGCGGGGTAATAGTCACTGTACCGTAATAACCCCCGATGAACGCCGCCACAACCATTGCGTTATCACTAAGCGTTGTTACCGATGGAGCAACGGGGTTAACATTATTGTCGTAACCGCCTGCTGAAAAAGCCGCATTTCCGACATCAACAGGGTTGGATGTGCTCACATTTCGGTAGGTATTAATTGTTATCATCCCCTTGTTTGTTAAAGATGATGTCCATGCGTAACTTGCGCCTTCGGACGCCGCAACCTTTGTATAAATCTTCATGGTTTTATACATCGTCGCCGAAGTGTTGACTTTCGATGCTTGCAGGGTCCATCCGTCTGGTGCAGTTATTGTGGAGTTATTAGCATTTTGAAGATAAAACGCCACCATTACATCGTTATCTACGGTTCCGGTTGGTTTGGTCACAGAAATAGAATCGCCGTTTGGGCTTTCGGCATTTGTTGTTGCAGTCGCTACAAAACTTGGCGTACCCGCTTCTTCCGTCAATGATAAATTTAGGTCCCCTCCGACAGTTGAGGTTGTGTTGCTTTTTGTGCCACCGTCCCAATCTCCCTGTGTGCTCCATGTCTGCGTAGCGGCAAAAGCTTGGGATGTGGGACCAAGCGATAAGGATATTGTTAGTACAACCGCAAGTATTTTCAAAACAGTGAGAATTGAAAACAACCCAAAAATCCCCCAATGGATATGGGGATGAAAACGAAAAGAATGCCAGCGGGCATACAAACTGGAACGATTAGTCAGTTTATGATGAATTCGTTTAAGCAATCTAAACCCTCCGTTTTAACTACTAAATATAGTATAACAATAAAATTTATTTAATAATAGTGGTATAATGTAGATACAATTCAAAATTTAGAATCCAGAATTCAAAATCACAATTAAAAATTAATAATCAAATATATTTATAAATTCTAAATTAGATTCTTAATTCTGAGATATTAAATCTTAATTTGTTAATTTATTAGAAAGGTTTTTATGAACAATCTATCTCGCAGTTTGGTTAATGCGTTGGGGACATATATCTATATTATTCTCGTTTCATGAATAATGAGCAATGGGGAAAAGTGGTTTGGGAAAATGGATAGTATTTTTGGGGGAGTGGCGATTTTGACACTTTTGGTTTTGTCCGCCAGTGTGGTTGGCGGATTTATTCTTAGCAAACCGATTCTACATTAGATTATTAACTCTGAGATCTTAATTATTAATTGTTTTGTGTTGTGTTATAATCAAATTAAATAAAAAAAATTAAGCATCCGTAATTTGCGGAGCGAAAGGAGTAAAATGGATTTTAATTCAATTTTGGGATATTCGATGCCAGGGATCGGTGGAGGACAAGCATTTATTATGCTGTTGGTTGTATGGGAATTAATTTGGAAGGGTTTAGCGCTTTGGAAAGCAGCTCAAAATAAAGAAACCGCTTGGTATGTAGCGATTTTGATTTTGAATACAGTTGGCATTTTGCCAATTCTTTACCTCTATGTTTTCTCGAAAAAAAGCAAGTAATTACAAATAATCTTTGAGTTTTGTCGAGTCCTCGTGTTTTTGTAAGCGCTGAAGGGCTTTGGCTTCAATTTGTCTAATTCTTTCTCGAGTGACGCCGAATTCTCGTCCGACATCTTCGAGTGTGTGAGTGCGTTCACCACTTAATCCAAATCGCATTTTCAAGATTTTTTGTTCTCGAGGTGAAAGAACCGAAATACTTTCACTAATACGACCCTTGAGCATTTCATAAATGGTAATTTCTTCTGGCGACATTGAAACTTTATCTTCAATAAAATCGCCCAGTTTTGAATCCTCCTCTTCACCGACTGGCGATTCAAGCGAAACTGTTTCTTGCGAAATTTTCATAATGTGTTCAACTTTTTCAAGCGGTAAATCCATCTCAGACGCAATCTCTTCCGGGGTCGGTTCTCTTCCTAAATCTTGAACCAACTGTCTTTGCATCCGAATCAACTTGTTGATTGTTTCAATCATATGGACTGGAATTCGAATTGTTCGTGCTTGATCGGCAATTGCCCGTGTAATCGCTTGGCGAATCCACCAAGTAGCGTAGGTTGAAAATTTAAACCCTTTACGATAATCAAATTTTTCAGTCGCTCGGATTAAGCCGGTATTGCCTTCCTGAATTAAATCCAAAAGGCTCAATCCCCGTCCCATATGTTTTTTGGCGACAGAAACTACTAAACGCAAGTTGGCTTCAATCAATTTCTTTTTTGCCGATTGCTCGCCTTTTTCGATTCTTTTGGCGAGTTGAATTTCGTCAGCCCCAGTCAAAAGGGGAATTCGACCGATTTCTCTTAAATACATACGAACAGAATCGCTAGAAATATCAGTTAAACTCGGCTCTTCCGGTTTGACAGCGCCACTAATATCGAGCAATTTTTTATGTTCTCGAACTCCGATACCAGTTTTTTCCAACAGATGATAAAAATGGTCAATTTCAGCAATATTTTTTTCCGGATTATCGACGGCTTGTAAAATTTCACGATAGGTCACAAAACCGCTAATTTTACCTTTATCGATTAATGCTTGTAATTTGGGACTAATTTCAGGAGTATTTTTTGTCATTATTTTAATTTATCTTGCAATTGTTTCAATAATTGTAATACTTTTTTTCTATCTTTAGAGGATTCAGCTTGAGCAATATTTCGAGCAAATTCTTTTTTAACATTTTCGTTTTTAAGCTGTTTAGCTCGAAACAAAAGAAGCTCCACTTCTTTGGAAGCTTGGACTTCATCTAAACGGGGTTTGTCTTTCGTATACTGAAAAACCAACAAATCTCTTTTACTATTATATAACTCTTTTAATTTCGAGTAAAGCGGTGAATGTTTTTGGGCAATTTCTGGATAAAGCTCAAAGAGGACAAATATTTCTTCAACTAGATCGAGCCTTGGAACTGTTTCAGCATTAGTTTTTTCAGGATTGATAAAATCATCTTTTTCTTTCAAGCTTTCTTTAATCGAATTTTCGTCAATACTCAATTTTTCAGACAAAATTTTAATCCAATGCGAAAGTTCAACTGGGCTAACAATCCATCTTAGAAAATAGCCAATATTTTTTACAACCGATTTTTTATCACCAACTGATAATTTGTTACTAGTTTGATCTTTTATTATCCAATCCATCCAGAATTCAGCTTTTCGGACAGCTTTTTCCCATTCATTTTTGTCTTTAATTGCAATTTCACCAACATCTTTACAACCCTCTGGCAATGTTACTATTTTAATATTCATTTCTCTTTTAAGCGCTAATTCAATTATTTTATAAGTGGCTTTTTTACCGGCTTCATCGGCGTCGAAAGCGATAGTTAAATCAACCCCAAAACGAGACAAAATATCCAGATGGTTTTCAGTAATTGCCGTTCCGCTCGAGGCAACAATCTGCTTAATTCCAGCTTGATGAGAAGCGATAACATCCATTTGTCCTTCTGTAACGATAATTTCTTTTTTAGCTTTAATTTCTTTGCGGGCTTTAGAAAGTCCATAGAGAATTTGTGATTTTTTAAAGACACTAGTTTCTGGGGTATTAAAATATTTGGGTTGGATTTTATCATCTAGCGATCTACCGGTAAAACCGACAATGTTTGCCATATTATCTTCAATCGGAAAAATAATCCGATTGTGAAATTTTTCTGGATTACCAGCTAAATTTAGTTGATCTTGGGTTACTTTATTTTTTTTAAAATAATCAGCTAAAATATAACCATTTGGCGCAAAACCAATTTGAAATTCTTGGATAGTTTGATCGTTTAGCCCTCGATCTTTTAAATATTTTAATGCTATCGAACCGGTTTTTGAACTGAGTATTTTTTGGAAAACAAGAGCACTAGCATGATTGATTTTATAGATTTCGTTTTTAAGGGATTTAGCTTTTTTTTCGCCCGGTCTTTTGACTAATTCAACACCGGCTTTTTGAGCTAACATTTCTAAAGCATCTTTAAACTCTAAATTCTCAACTTTTTCAATAAATGTAAAAACATCGCCACTTTCTCCGCAACCAAAACACTTGAAAATTTGCATTTCTGGGTTGACCATAAATGAAGGGGTTTTTTCTTGATGAAAAGGGCAAGTGCCTTTATAATTTGAACCAGCTTTTTTTAATCCGACATATTGTCCGACTAGATCAACGATATCCAATTTTCTTTTGATCTGATCGATTTCGTCACTCATGACATTAGCATAAACCATAAAGCATTATGCGTAAAGTATAACAAGCACATAGTGCACGAGGTAGTAATATAAGTATTTAATTAATAATTAAGAATTAAGATCCCTGCCTGACAGTAGGCAGGTCATAAACTAATTTAGAATTAAATTATTAATTCTTAATTATGATTTTGCATTCTGAGATATTAATTTTGAATTTATTTACTGTCTTTTCCCCAAAAAGTGGACAAGGGGCTGTTAGTAAAATTGATTTGCTTTTAAATGCTTTATAACATTAAATAAGTTTATGGCACTTTATCATAAATATCGTCCGCAAACTTTCGCAGAAGTTTTGGGGCAAGATCATATTATCGAAATTCTTACTAATGCTTTGAAGCAAGATCGGGTTTATCATGCTTATCTTTTTTGTGGTCCAAGAGGTTTGGGCAAAACTACTGTCGCTAGAATTTTAGCCAAAGCAGTCAACTGTCAACAGTTTTTAGTTCACAGTTCACAGTTCACGGATCACGGATCACAGAGAGCATCATCTGTCAACCATGAACCATCAACCGTGAACCAATTCGAGCCGTGTGAAAAGTGCCAAGCCTGCTTGAGTGCTAATCGTGGTTCTTCGCTCGATATTATTGAAATTGACGCCGCTTCCAATCGGGGTATTGATGAAATTCGTGAGTTGCGAGAAAAATCTCGTTTTAGCGCCTCGGTTATTGGCAGAAAAAAAACTTTTATTATTGATGAAGTTCATTCGTTGACTAAAGAAGCTTTTAACGCTCTTTTAAAAACCATCGAAGAACCATTGGAACATTTAATGTTTATTATGGCAACGACCGAGTCACATAAAATACCCGCCACAATTTTATCTCGTGTGCAACGCTTTGATTTTAAAAAACCGCCCGTTGATACGATCTCAAAACATATTGATCAGGTGGCAAAAAATGAAAAAATTTCCCTAGATCAAGAAGCGATTTCAGTTTTAGCCAAACTGGCAGAAGGTTCATTTCGAGACGCTTTGTCGCTACTCGATCAAATTAAAGAAACTAAAAAAGATCGACAGATTTCAAGCGATGATGTGATTAAAAATTTTGGTTTAGCTAGGATTTCAGTCATCAATCAACTGATCGATCTAATTACGACCGGCAATCATAACAAGGCGATTGAGGTATTAGAAAAAATGGAGGCGAGCGGAGTCGACCCAAATTATTTGGTTGAAAATATGATCGAAAATCTAATTGAAAAATTAAAAAATAGTCCTGAAGATATTTATTTAAAAAGCATTGAAATATTAGCAAGAGCGCAAAATAAAATTAGGTTTTCACCACTTTCGTACTTGCCAATCAAATTAGCTGTCTTTAAAATTAGAACTTCGGCAAATCCTGTGGCTCAAGAAAAAGTTGAAATAATTAAAAACGATCCAAAAAAAGAGCCGGAAATGTTTGAGGAAAAAACAGACAATAAAAGCGTCATAAAACCAGCATCTAAGTCAAATAAAAATTCCCAGTGGTCTGAAATTATTAATCAAATTAAGATTGAAAATCCGTCCCTTTCAGCTTTATTGGAAAGTTGTGCGCCTGAAACAAAAAATGATACATTTACAATTATGACTCGTTATAAATTTCACAAAGATAATCTTGATAAGAGTAATAATCTTGATTTGTTAAAAAATGTAATTACACAAAAATTAGGTCAAAATATTCAAGTAATGACTGAAATTAATGCTGAATATTGTCAAAATTATTTTTCTACCAAAGAGGAAGAGTTGGTCAAAAATGCTGAAGAAATATTCAAATAAATCCAATTACTAAATTTTAGTATCAATATTCCAGTAAAAAATCATTTTCAATCTTGTAATTTGTCATCCTCGAGTCGAATGCAATTCGACATCAGGGATCCAGTATTCACGAAATGGATTCCCGTTTACATGGGAATGACAATGAACATAAATATAGATTTTGACATTTGAATTATATAAATTTTATGAAAAACAATATTATCAATAAAATGCCTCCACAAAATGTTGAAGCCGAAAAATCGCTTTTGGGCAGTATTTTAATTGACGGACAAAGTATTTACAAAATAATGGATTCGATTAATCCGAGTGATTTTTACCAAACTTCCCACCAAATTATTTATCAGCACATTATAACTTTAATCGAGAAAAGACAGCCGGTGGATGTGGTAACTTTGAGCGACTCGCTCGAAAAATCAAAAGAATTAGAAACTGCCGGTGGGGCAAAATATATTGCCCAGTTGACAACCAGCGTCAATAGTTCGGCGCATATAGTTTCTTACTCGACAATAATTCGCAACTCATCAATATTGCGCAATTTAATTTCGGCTGGTAGCAAAATTGTTGACTTGGCATTTCAGGAAGAGAGAGAAATTACCGAAGTAATTGATGAAGCCGAAAAAGCACTTTTCAATGTTTCACAAAGTTATTTAAGCCAAGCGTTTGTTCCAATTCAAGATATTTTATCCGATTCATTCGAAAGAATTGACGAATTGCATCGTGATAAAGGCAAAATTCGTGGAGTTGAGTCTGGATTTCGAGACATTGATAATTTGGTTGCCGGTTTTCAACCGTCCGATTTAATCATTATTGCTGCCCGTCCTTCGATGGGAAAATCTTCACTGGCTTTAAATATTACTCTCAACGCCGCTTTAAAAGAAAAAAAACCGGTAGCGGTATTTTCGCTCGAAATGTCAAAAGATCAAGTTGTTGATCGATTGTTGGTCAATGTAGCGGGAGTTGATTCATGGAAATTGCGAACCGGAAATTTATCTGACGAAGATTTTCCCAGAATCGGCGAAGCGATGGGACAGCTATCCGAAGCGCCGATTTATATTGACGATTCGCCATTATTAAATGTGATTGAGATGCGGGCTAAATTGAGGAGATTGCAAAGCGAACACGGTTTATGTTTGATCGTGATCGATTACTTACAGTTGATGGAGGGTGTACGATCTTACGGCGATAATAATCGGGTTCAAGAAAAACAACGCCATCCAAAAATCCCCCAACTGGCTGATTTGAGGGAGAGTGGGAGCATCGAGCAGGATGCGGACTTAGTAATGTTTATTTATCGTGAAGATTATTACGAACCGGATAGTGAAAGAAAAAACATTGCCGACATTTTAATCAAAAAGCACCGTCATGGTCCAATCGGTCAAGCCGAACTCTATTTTTTGTCCGAACAAATGAAATTCGCAAATTTTGATAAAAGAAAGTCGTAAAAAGAAAATTAGAATATGGAGAAAAAAATTATCCTTTTTGACAGCAACGCTTTAGTTCATCGCAGTTACTACGCTTTGCCGAGATTGGAAAAGGATGGAATTTTAGTCAATGCGGTTTATGGTTTTTTAAAGACCTATTTCCAATTAATTGGGCTAAATCAGATTAAATATGCGATCTGCATTTTTGACGCTAAAAAGAAAACTTTTCGCAACGATCTATACAAAGAATATAAAGCCAAAAGAATTAAAGCGCCGGATGATTTATATGCACAAATTCCAATTTTAAAAAGTGTTTTAGAAAAATTAAATATTCCGATTTTTGTTAAAGATGGTTACGAAGCTGACGATATTATTGCCACTTTTTCAAAAAATTTAAAAGACAAAGATTTTCAGGTCGTTATCACGACAGGCGATAAAGATTTATATCAATTAATTGACGAAAATAAAGTTGTCGTTTGTGATTTGAAAAATAAATTTAATAATTATTATAATCAAGAAAATTTTGTTAGTGAATATGGATTTCAGCCGAAAAATTTAGTTGATTACAAAGCGCTAGCCGGTGACGCATCAGACAATATTCCGGGCGTAAAAGGGATTGGAAAAATAACCGCTAAAAAATTAATTTGCCAATACCAAACGCTTGAAAATATTTACAAAAATATTGATCAAGTTGGAAAAGAAAATCACAAGGTTTATCAAAAACTAATTGATAATAAAGAGATGGCGATTTTGTCAAAAAAATTAGTTAAACTTAGAAATAATTTAAAATTTAGTCTTGATTTAGACAAAGCTAGAATTGATCGTTTTGACAAAAACATTGCACTTGCAAAATTGAAGGAAATGGGGTTTGTATCGCTGGTTAAATTCTTACCTAAATCTTCCGTAAAAGTTTTATCCAAGCAATCATTATTTTAAATATTTTATGAAAAATATAATTATTATCGAAGCTTTGGATAAATATTTTGCCGGTCAATTTGTTAGTGAATTAAAACAAAAATATTTACAAAAATATCCCGAAGGTTTGGTAATAAATATTGATAGTTCGGAGAAATTGTTGAATACCGATTTGGGGCAATCATTATTTGAAAATAAAAAATTATTGTTAATTAAATTACCGATATCCGAGTGGGAAAAACTATTATTTCAAAACAAGAAATTGTTAGAAAATAATTGTAATGATTGGGTAATAATAATTTCTGAAAAATTAAAAAAAAGCTCAAAATTATATAAAAAAGCACAAAAAAACCCGGCAATAATAATAAAGACTATTAACGAGAAAATAAGACTAGAATTAGAAAAGCATTTTTTGCAAAAATATAATTTTACTAGCCTTTGGCATAAAAAAAATAGCCAAAAAATTATCAACTGGTTTGGTGCAGATAGTTATAGAATCTATTTGGAATTAGAAAAATTATCTTTATTTTCAGAAAAAAAAGAGTGGCAAATCGAAGATCATATTGCGTTGCCAGAATCCGAAAATATTTTTCAAATTATTGATATGATCGTCAGAGGGGATAAAGACTGTTTCGAAAAAATTGATCAAAAAATATATAATGGGCTTGATCCAATCTATTTAATGGCAATGTTGGCGAATTCGTTTCGGCAAATGTTATTACTAAAAAAATATTACAAAAATAATTTATTTGACGCTTCGAAATGGAGTGGTGTGCCATATTTTATTGCCAAAAAATATCAAAAAATAATCGAAACTGTAACATTTTGGGAACTAAAAAAAATGTACCAAAAATTATCTGACTATGATTTTAAGTTAAAAACTGGTAAAATAAATGCTAGAGTAGCACTTTATTTACTGCTTGGAAAATTAAGTAAAGTTTTGTAGTAGAGATAAAATAAGGAGAGGAATTGTCAATCTCAATCGGTTTTTATCATAAAAAAGTTTTGGTTTGGTTGTGCTTAACCATAGCTATCTATTTTATAATAAGCAGTTTGCCAAGTTCGATTGCTGACCAATTTGTCGACATTGAAACAATCGATCAGACAATCGAGATTAAAGAAAATGGGCAGGTCGTCGCTAATGATAAAAAATTAAACTTTGCGATTAAACCGTTGAAAAAATACGATCTTTTTTTTGTAAAAATATTAGACGAACCGGAAACAAGTTACGCTTTTAGCCAAATCAATATTGTTTTTCCGAAAAATATTCCACTTGAAAAAGCCAAGATAAATCCGTATTTAATTCATAGTTACGACCCGCAGACTAACTATACGATTGAGGGCAATGTAGTCACCGTAACCACTGGCTCAATTGATCCTTCTGGTATTTATTCAATCAAAGTAGAAATTCCTAAAGGATATTTAAAGTTTGGTATTCTAACTAGCTTTTTTGGAACACTCAACAATTTAAGTGGCACGATTTGGGTTTTAATTGCGGTATTATTGCCAAGCGTAACGCTTTGCTATTATTACTCATTGATTTTATATCGAAAAAGTTTTATTAAAGATATTCAAAATAATCAACAATTGTCGCTTCCACCCTCAAGCTTGGCGCCGGCATTAGCGGGTGTTTTAATGAAAGAAAAAGTCGATTCACGCACGATTGCTGGAACGATTATTGACTTAGCACAACGAGGGTTAATTGATATTTACAATAAAGAAGCCGATTTTTCGTTTATCCAAAAAGGTCAATTTACTCTTGATGAAGCCGATTTAATTAGAAACAAGAATATCCGTAAATTTGAACTTTTTTTATTAGCAAAAATATTTAAACAAAACCAATTTAAATCCACTCAGGAAGATATTTCTTACCGAATTGGGCATCGTTTGTTTTCTGATAAAATCGCCAAAGCATACCAAGAAATTTACCGAGAAATATTCAGTTTAGGTTACTATGACGGTAATCCACAAGAGATTCATAATCGTTATAAATACTACGGATTATTGACAATGTTTGGCGGATTTTTGGGTGTTTTAGTCAGTGCAATATTGACTCCCGACCCAAAATTTTTAAGCCTATTTTGGGTGGCAATGATGTTGATTGGAGAATTGATAATCAAATATTCATCTAATATGCCAATTCTATCTGAAACAGGAAAAATAGAAGCTAAAAAATGGCAAGCGTTTAAAAATTATTTGTCCGATTCAAAACCACTGAAAGCAAATGATACGAAAGAATTAGAAAAATATTTGTCTTACGCAATCGTTTTAGGAGTTGAAAAAGAATGGATCGCTCGTTATAGAGAAAGTACATACATGACTCCAGTTTGGTTTGGGTCATCAAAAACCAATCGTTTAGATATTGTCAGTTTTTCCCGAGAACTTTTGCCTCTGGTTGATTGGGTATCAAACACACTCGACCAAGCCAAAACACCGGTGTGAATTTATTGTTATAACATCCACAGATATTATTCACAAATTAATACAGATAAATACCAATAAATCAGTGAATATCTGTGAATAGATTAGTGGATGTAAATTCCAAAATTAATTAAACTTCAATAATAACTGGTATCACCATTGGTCGGCGTTGAGTTTTATCGAAAAGGAATTGGGATAGATCTTCACGAATCATCTTTTTAACCATATCCCACTGCATCGGATATTTTTGATTGTGGTTTTTGAATAGCATACGGCAATGTTGTCGAGCTTCTCTAACTAAATCTTCACGATCTCGCATATAAATAAACCCACGGCTGATAATATCAGGCGAAGTAACAATTTGTGAACTAGCTTTTTCAACCGTTAAAATAACTACAAAAATTCCATCTTTTGCCATTGCTTGTCGATCACGAAGTACAATTTTACCAACATCTCCAACTCCTAAACCATCGATCAAAACTTGACCGGATTGGACTCGGATATTAGTTAATTTGCCAATGCCGTTTTCAAACTCGACAACTTTTCCATTTTCAAGGACAAAGATTTTGTCTTGGCTAACACCAATATTTTCAGCTAAATGAGCGTGTGCGCTCAGAAAGCGATACATTCCATGAACTGGCATAAAATATTCTGGTTTGGTTAGCGATAACATCATTTTCAATTCTTCTTGAGCAGCATGACCAGAAACATGAATATCAACTCCTTTTCCGTAAATAACATGAGCACCTTGCTTGATTAAATTATCAACGGTTTCGTAAAACGAGCCTTCTTTACCAGGGATAAGAGAAGCTGAAATAATGATTGTGTCGCCTTTTTTAATTCTAACCTGATGATGATCGCCGGTTGCCATCAAGACTAAAGCCGAATATTCTTCTCCTTGCGAACCAGTACACATCACGACCACTTCTTCATCTCGGTAGCGATTTAAATTACGGATGTCAATTAACGTATTATCAGGTACTTTCAAATAGCCGAGCTCCATTGCCATAGTGATGTTATTGACCATTGAACGACCGGCAATTGCGACTTTACGATGATGTTTGGTTGCCGAGTTGATAACTTGTTGGATTCGGTTGATAAGAGATGCAAAAGAGGTAACAATAATCCGACCTTTGCTGTTAAAAAATATATCGTCAAATGATTTTGAAAGTAGGTTTTCCGAATCGGTGTAACCGGGTCTTTGAGCGTTAGTCGAATCACTGATTAACATTTTTACTCCTTCGATACCGAGCTCAGCCAATCTAGGGATATTGGTTACCTGACCTGAAATAGGGGTATGATCAATTTTCCAGTCGCCAGTATGAATAAAAACCCCTTCACTAGATTTAATTGCAAATGAAAATGAATCGGGAATCGAGTGAGCAACTTGAATAGGCTCAACCTCGAAACAGCCCAATTTGATTTTTTCACCCGCTTTAATGACACTGGCTTGAGGATTGTCAATCCCGATTTCTTTCAATTTGATTTTAACCATACCGATAGTTAGCTGACTGCCAAACATCGGTCGATTAAGTTTTGGGTATAGATAAGGGATGGCGCCGATATGATCTTCGTGACCATGAGTTAACAGAACTGCGACAATTCTTTCTCTATTTTCCTCTAAATAACGTGTGTCGGGAATAACAAAGTCAATTCCCAACATTGATTCGTCGGGGAACATCAAGCCTTGATCGATAACTAAAATATCGCCATCTTGTTCATAGACAGTAACGTTTTTACCATATTCACCAAGCCCGCCGAGAGCAAAAATCTTTAGAGTTGATTTTCTCATTGGCACATTAGTAACCGGTCGTTGTTCTTGACCAGATGAAATTATTGGTCCAGAAGGATCGTTTTTTATGCGTGAACGATCTCGAGAACTACGATTGCTAAATTTATTATTTCTTGTGTAAGAGTTGGTTTTGCCAGCCAACACTGGTGTATTATTCGATGCGCTGACCGGATTACTTTTAGGTAGCGCAGCGTGATAAGCTTTTATTTTGTCCATATTAAAATAGAACTCCTTTCTTTAAAAAATTAAACTCTAAAAATTTCGACCCATAGAGAACATTTATTAATGTTTATATTTTGTCGGGCAGGGGGGATCCAGACTAGATATTTTCAAGAATTTCTGGATTCCCAATGTCGAAGCACTTTGTTTTCGACTTGAGAATGACAGGATTTGATTTTATTTTTGATTAATAAAATCCTTAATCTTCTCAATCACTCGTTGGCTTTCTTCTTTGAAGTCAGAATGGATTGGGTAGATAAAACTAGAACTTTGGTTGTTTCCGTTGCCACCAAAATGACTGGCTAAGGCTAAGGAGTCAAAATTAGGGGTTAAACTTCTAATTTCAATCTGCATATCTTGTTCGGTTGTTTCTGAAATTAAAATCACAAAATCAAAATCGGAGGCTGTTTTGAGTAAATTGTCGATCACGGAATTAATTTGGCTAGGATGGGAGCCGGTTTCTTCCAAATCGACTTGAGAGACTTTTGCCCAGACAAAATTATCTTCTTCTTCCAAATTGTTTAATATTCTGCCCCATAATTTAAGTGTGCTAATCGGTTTGCTTTTGAACAAATTCAAAATAATTTTGTCCTTTTCGGCTCCAAGCGCAACTAACTGAGCGGCGACAGTTAAACTTTTTGGTGTAGTTGAGAGATTTTGAAAAGAATTAGTTTTATTAATTATACCAGTCAAAAGAGCGGTAGCAATCGATTCAGAAAAAATTTTAGTTGAATTGCTCGATTCAATCGCTTCAATCAAGCTAACCAACATTTCACAAGTTGAACTAGCAGTCATATCAACGAAATTAATTTTGGCATAATTTTCGTTAAAGCTATGATGATCAATTTGAGCAGTTGGTGTTTCAAAAAATAGTTGACTGTAGTTATTGTAAATACTGCCCAAACTTTCTAAATCGGGGGAGCCGAGGATAATAACCAGATCGTACTTAGAACCACTTTCGCTGAAAGAAATATCAGATGTTTTCAGTTCGCCGCTATTTGGTGTGATAACGATCGACAAGTTTTTACCGTCCGGGCTTTTTTTATAACCGAGTTTATCAATTTTTAGATCGCCAATTTCCAGATTAATAATAAAATCTTTTTGAATATCAACCCGATTTTTTAGCGTTGTATAATCGTTCAAATAAGTTAAATTGGCGGGTAAACTATTAGCAACTAAAGCTTCAACTTTTTTATCTATTTTTTCAAGCACTTCCTTGAGAGCTAAAATCGAACCAATCGCATCTCCGTCCATTTGCTTGTGCGTTACTAATAAAATCGATTTTGAATCGTTGATTAGTGAAATAATTTGGCTTTTTGGGTTATGTTCCATAACAGACCAACATAGCATTTGCCTTGACATTTTGTCAAATCACTGCTAAGCTTTATTGAATTCGTTCATTGAAAGGAAGGCGAGGAAAGTGCAAAGTTCAAAACTCAAAATCCAAAGTTCAATTATTGTAGTTAGTTTGATAATGGTTTTTTCAATTAATATTGCATATGCTGATACTAAAAGAGAAATAATTGAATCGTTAGTTGGAATAATTTTGATTGATAGAATCAATGATTCTTTTATTGAAAAGATAATTAGCTCGGCTTCTGCCTCACTGGAAGGCGACAATGGCGGAGCCAAGTATAATTCAAAAATTGCTGGTATTGGTCGAAGTTTGACCGACTCTACTAGCACAAGCAAAAAGAAAAAAGAGAATTATAGTTTTGAACTATTAGACACTTCTAAAGTTAACGCCTATTCATTAGGCAGAAATATCTATATTTCAGAAGGTTTAGTTGATCTTTTGGGTGGCGACGAAGATATGCTTGCCGGAGTGTTGGCGCATGAGCTAGCCCATACTCGGCGCAAGCATTCGGTTTCGTCTTTCAAGAGATTTTTAAAATTGAACTTGGTAATTTTACCGAAAATTGGCGACAATGGCGACGACGAACAACTCGCCAAAGGTTTTGCTAGTTATCTAATTTCTGCCGGATTTTCTCGGGATCAAGAACGAGAAGCCGACAAATTAGCGGTTGAATATTTGAAAAAAAGTAGTTATTCGCCATTTGGTTTGACGATGGCACTCGAAAGACTAAAAAGTCAAGAAAAGTATTCGATGCCTGACTTTTTGTCAACGCATCCGAATACAAATGATAGAATTAATGCGACTAAAAAATTCGCATCTAAAGATTATTCTCAGCCTCAACTGACTGAGGATGAGAATAGTAAAAACATAAAAGGTAATGAAGAAAGAAATGCCCGGTTGTCTGAGCCGGAAAGCAAATACCTTGAAAATATTAAATATCCCTTTGCCCAAAAACTCCACTCCCAATTTTTGGGAAGCGGGGAATGGGATATTGTTAAATTTGATAATCAATTCAGCAATGAATTGATATTTTCTAAAAAATACGATTTTTTTGCTTATATTGACGGCAAACAATTTTGCCGGTTAATTCCAAAAGAAGTCGAGGAAAATTACTGTCGGTTTGAAACCGAAACCGGTGTAGAATTTCCCAAAACTAAATTCAAAGTGATGATGAAACTTGCCGATGACGGCAAATCAGGATCGTATGAATAAAAAATAGCCCCGCCACGGCGGGGTTTTATAATATAATTTAAAACTTTCCCGACGATTTATTAATGTCGGGATCCCGATCGAAGCATCGGGAAGAATCTAGAATTTGGATTATGGTATTTAGATATTATTATTCAAAAGGGATTGAATCAACGCCACCATATCGATATTCTGTGTCGTAATCACCAGTAGGAGGCAAAGTTGTTGAGGTGGTTGGGTTAAATAATCCGGATTCATCCATTCTTTCAACTTCATAATTTGGACTACTCGCAGGAAGATCAGTTTCTTCTTC
>LBRB01000012.1 GCA_000991185.1 Berkelbacteria bacterium GW2011_GWA2_35_9
CTGAATGGTTATGAAAGTATATTTTTGTTTCAAATCAAGGAATTTCTTAGTGTCAAATTCTGGTCGAAAGTTACTGTCAACAACCAGTGATTGGTTCGCTACCAGCAATGTTTCCATGAAACGGTACAAAATACTATAACTCGCAGATCCTACCTTTTTTGACCACTCACGGTCTTTAATCCCAAGGATATCGAAGAGAGATTCCTTGATTGAGTCTTTATTCAAGAATGCAAGGCGAAATTCTTTTGCTATTATTTTACCTAAGGTCGTCTTTCCCGAAGCCGGAGGACCGGAGACTATAATAAGTAAAGTTTTTGACATATATTTATTCTAAACAAGGCAACAAATGGCACTTAACGTTTCGGCATATGCGATGTTGCGATAGCAATATGGGTGAAGCGTAGCGGAACCGCATATGCCGTGTTGTACGATAGTTTTAGCCAATTCATTCGTCGTTGCTTTTACCCCAATTGCATTTTTGGCATAAAGTCTGCAGATTATCTAATTCTGTTTCACCGCCTTTTGAGTACGGCTTGATATGATCTATATGCAATACCGTTCCGTGATCCGTTGCAGGACTTTTGCCACAAAATGCACAGCAAAAGTTGTCGCGTTGTAATACCTTAAGTCTTAATTTCAAAGGAATATCTCGTTTTGTTGAGAATTTTTGGCTCTTTATTTCAACTGAAAATTTTTGTGCTACTTCTTGTTTTTCATCTAAGACTTTTTTACCCATTTTCCATTCGACAAATTGAAAGCAGGCATTAGTCCAGCCACTGAATCTTTTAAATATTCCTGAATAAGAATATTGCGGACTTGAGGCTTCCCACTCCGACTTTGAGGGACGATGCCCTAGTTTAGTCCAAATTCTGTCCATTTCACGGAAAAAATTTTCAGTTGGAATTTGAGTCCGTTCAGTTTTTCTTTCTTTTAGGTTTTGTCCGATAGCCTCTAGCGCTTTATCCCAAGAGCCAAAAATCCTTAAAACCGTTGTTCCTTTGCAGGTTTCAGATACCTTGTTAAATTCATGGTAAGTGAATTTTTTGAAATTATAAAATTCTGCCACTCGTTTCAATTCAGCGACAACTTTTGCGTCTGAGATTTTGTCAGTGCGATGTCTTGTTAGTTTATAGTCCATAATGAATTGGCTAAAATTTCGTACAACTCGTTCTTATCTGATTTGTTTGCATAATATCGACCGAATATTGTAATAAGTGTGTTGTTTGTTTACAATAATACTATGCGGGACAAATTCTGTTTATAATATATCAAAATGAATACAAATATTCAAATCGAATTAGAAAAAGTCAAGAGGGAACTAAAAATCAGGAGCTATAGCCCAAAAACACTTAAGAGCTATGTTTATGCGCTGGAAAAATATTTTAACTATAAAAAGTTTAACTATAATTTGTTAAATCTCGAAGATATTCGCAATTTTTTGCTACTGTGCGAACAAAAAGGCGCTTCGGCGCAATCACGGAATATCTTTTTGAGTGCCATCAAATTCTACTACTACAATATTGTTGGTTGTCGCCAAAAGATAAATATCAAAACTGCTAAAGAAAATAAATCTTTGCCGGTGGTATTATCTCGGAAAGAGATAGCGCATATCATCGAGTCAATAACCAATAGTAAGCACCGATTGCTAATTGAGATTGCTTACGGTGGGGGATTGCGAGTCAGCGAGGTAATTAGTTTGAGGGTTAAAGATATTGACCCCGACGAACTAACTATCCACATTAAGCAATCGAAAGGTCAAAAAGATCGGATTACCCTGGTGCCCAAGAAAGTAGTTTTCGATCTGCAAAAACTCATCGCTCTTAAAGATCAAAATGATTATGTTTTTGAAAGTGAGCGAGGTGGGAAACTATCAACTCGGACTGCTCAAAAAATATTTGAAAATGCGCTAATAAAATCAGGTATCAAAAAAGATGCTACCTTCCACTGCCTACGGCATAGTTTTGCAACCCATCTTTTGGAAAACGGTGTTGATGTCCGCTATGTGCAGGAACTGCTGGGGCACAACAATATCCGCACCACCCAAATATACACCCATGTCACAAATCCAAATTTACGCAACATCCAAAGCCCGCTCTGATTAAATATTTATTTTTACAGCTAAACAAACTATCACAACTACGTCTATAAAATATAGTACTCCGTATATTAGTAAAACCCGCACAAATGCAGGTTTTACTAATGCTATTAATTAAATTATTGCGTAACCGAAATTGTCTCGTTGTTTTCAGCCCCAGGAGCTGAAACCGTGATCCTACCCTCAGTGTCTTGAGAGACCGTATAATCAACTTCGCCCTTGGGATCGGTTGGAACCGATGGCATATAGGTTGGCGCTAAATCTGTGGCAATTGTGCTAACATTAACCGGAGTCGCTGAAATCCCACTTGGATAAGTGCCATCATTGTCAGTTGCATATTGAACAACTGCACTTAATATTTGACTAACATCGTGTTCACGAGTAGCATTTCTCGAACTGGCAAAGTTTCGAGAAGGATTAACCGCCACCAAAACAATCCCTGCCAAAATAGCAATAATCCCAATAACCACCAATAGCTCAATCAGTGTAAAACCCTTTCTGGTTTTAAACATACTACCTCCTTATTTTATTATTTTATTTATAATTTTTTCAAAGCCTTTTTGATTTACAACACTTGATGTACCGTTATTATTATCGTGTTTATACCCATTATACACGACATTAAATTCAACCGTCAATACCAAAATGAAAAATATCAATGATACCACTGTTATTAGGTAGCTCAATCCCGTATTTTTGTTATTGTCTAAATTCTTTATCCACATAAACTTTTCCCTTTGCTTTTAATGTTGCTAAACTTTTATCATCCGATCTTGCAATATAATCAACGCTAGAAAATTCAATAAAATAGTTTCCTTTTTCAATATCATTCAAAGTTTTTTTAATTCCATCTTCCGATCCACTTATTTCTATTATCATATCCACAAAGTTTTTTGTTGTTTTTGTTTGAGTATTTAATTTAGAAACGGATTTGTTTTTCGGTTTAGTTTCAAAATCGATGATAATTTCGCAAGAATTGTTGTCAGCGCTGTTTTCTAGAAAAAAAACAAACTTCTGAAAATTTGAATTATTGGGTAGTACGCTATTTAATTCCTCAAAACTAATACTGTTCAAATTAACTTTTTCAACTACATTGTTGATAGCTTTTTCTTCATTAATTTTTTCTGAGATAGTCTTTTGAAAACTAATCAATTCCTTATTTTTACCATTGAGCATCATTAGTGACCATAACCAAACAAAAGTCAACAATATAAAAATAATTAAATAAGTTAATGTTTTATTTTTCATTGTATTTCAAATTTAATCTCAACTGGTGCTTCGGTATTTGCCTCATAACTCGTAACAGGGATGTAAATATTTTTTAAAAGACTTTTCCCCTCGAGAATATCAGAAAAAACTAATAATGCCTCTCTTCTATCCACCGAACCGCTAATCGTTCCACCACTGTCTAATATGCTTATCTGCGATATATTAAAACCGTCACTTTTGTTGCTCAGTATTGTCTCCACCACATCAGATCGATTGGCTTTAATTGAGGTATCTTTTAACTGTTCTGTTATCGAACTCAATAACTTTATTTCTTTTTTGTATTTATCCCCCAAGCTAGCTTGGGTTACAGTTGCTTCTCTTTTTTTCGCTTCCAAAATTCGGTTATCAATATTTAAATAAAAGAATATATTAACTAGTAATAGAATTAAAACTAAAAAAATCATAAATTCTAAAATATGTTTAACTTGAAGAAATAAATTGCTCTTTTGTAAATCTTTAATTGATTGTTGAGGTAGCAAATTTACCTCCTGAGCTAATTTTTTTTCAAGTCCTAAGTTGGTAATAAAGCTATCTTCAACTTTTATTTTATGAAACTTGCTAACTTCTCTGAATGAAGGTCTCTTAATGTCTATTTTTAAAGACTCCTGCCATTTTTCAACTGCTTCTGGGCTAACATCACCTATTAGATATAATGTGTTTATTTTTTTATCAGTTTCTTTTCTAGTCGAATAATAATCGATTAGTTCTTTAACTTTTCCAATAAACGGTCTATTGTTTTCCGTTAAATCAATTTCGCTTGATAATCTAGGAAAGCCATTCTTTGCAAAAACTATTGTGGCTTTTTTATCATTAATTTCAGAAATTGCAATTAATTCGTGCTGTTTAGTAGCAAACATCTTCGCCAGAGCGCCTGATCTTGAATTAATATTTTCCACCTGATAGTTTGCCATTTTGATTGCAGTCACTAAACTGTCTATCACTTCTTTATGAATTGCGGTCACCAGAACTTTTAATTTATTTTTGGTTTTATCTATTATCTGAGTATCAAAATAAACATTTTCAACATCAAATATCAGTAAACTTTTTGATTGCCAACGAATTGCTTGGATAACCTTGTCTTCTGGCACTTGTGGAATTAAGATAGTCTGAATGTACGATTTTTCTTCCGGAATCGCACAACGAAAAATAACTTGAGATCTGATTTTTAAATTTTTTTTAACTGAATTAGCAAGTATTTTTGAAAATTTTTTTGGATCAATAATTATTCCATTTTCAACAATTCCTTTTTTAAGTTCTGTTTGGCTAGCAACAAACCCATCGT
Source organism: Berkelbacteria bacterium GW2011_GWA2_35_9 (assembly GCA_000991185.1). Taxonomy (GTDB): domain Bacteria; phylum Patescibacteriota; class UBA1384; order GWA2-35-9; family GWA2-35-9; genus GWA2-35-9. The sequence continues at coordinate 4,647 of LBRB01000012.1, forward strand.
CTTTCTTGTGATAAAGAAGGTTTAATTTATTGTCTGAATACGTTAAAGTCAATAGAGTCATTATCCCCCATAAGTATTTTATTCACCTAAAATTATTATATCATATTCGTTAATCTATGGTTGTAATTCCGCAAAGCTTGATTTGACTACCGTAAAACCACCTCCGTCTGGAGCGACCGCTTTTTCAAAAGAAATACTACCAAGTCCAGATTGATAAGTTAGATTCAAATTACTCTTAATGATTATTTTTTGTGCTACAAAAGCTCCGGCAAAAACGCCTGAGCTATTTTGCGCAAACTCAACGGCGCTATTATAACCGTACAAAATCGTATCCTCCAAGTGAACATTAGCGTTGATTAAAATTCCGGATGTATCTAAATTCAGCGACCCGGGATAAGTAGAGATCAATAAAACCCAAGCATCCGGCTTTTGGCTTTCCACAGTCGCATTGCCGGATATTGCTACTTTTCCGTCGTTTAATATAATCGTTTTATTGCCCTCCAAATCCGCCGAAATATAGAAGTGGGGATTGGATGAAATTTCAATCGAAGAACCGCCGGTTCCTTTAATCCAAACCGGACCTTTGAGATATATATTGGCATTGCCAACAACTAGCAATCTGCCGTCAATTACCGAAACATTGCCCTCGCCACCTAAATAAAAATTACCCGAACCAGAAATAATATAATCGCCAATATAAGTTTCTCCGGTATCTTGCGCCTGTTGTTTCCAATAATCTATATCAACCGTTGGCATTGGAGCCAATGTTACGCCCTCAGTCTTGATCCCCCCAACTATACCTCTTACATTAATTGTACCTACAGCGTCAATATTGCCATCAACCACCGATCCAGGACCTAAAATTTCCACATTTTCGTTGGAATATATACTACCGTGAATAGTGGGGTTTTTCTTTTCAATCCCATAAAATCCACCCTCTCCGGCTTGCACGGCAAAAGTAAAAGCGTTGCCCGTGGCGTTTGGATCGGCAACAGCTGTGACCCGTAGCTTTCTTTTAATTTTTGGATTTAATTTGGCAGGAATATACGCAGTCGAAGTGATTATGCGAGTAGCGCTATCCGGCGTCTGGACCGTAATATCCGCCACCCCGGGACTTCCAGTAATCATCAAATTATCTTCGCCAGAATATGTTGAATTGTACGAAAGTTCATGAAGTGCTTTATCTATTCCACCCTCCGCCAAAGCTAATGCCTGAACTCTCATTAAACCCCTGCTGGCGTTGTTCAAAAAAAATCTATTTAAAGAAAATAAGCTTAATAATAAAGTTGAAAGTGTTGATACTGCAATTATTGTTAAAACTAAACTAAAACCCGATCTTTGATTTGTCATTGGTTCCTCATTCTTACTGATCTAGAGAGTGAATAGTCAGAATTTTTTCCAAATGAAGTAGAATCAATAGAAATATTAATATTTTCAACAACTCCTTTGCTTGTCAAATTTTGATTAAAAGTAACACTCGAAACATCAGATAAGATTACATTATTTTTGTAATTTCTATAACTTTCTGAATTTGGCAACACTAGTTGCCTAACTTGATTATCGTTTGGGTTATAATCATAAATTATGCTATCAAAAAAACTGTTGATTACACTTCCGTCTGAATGAATTGACGGTAAATTAATTATCAAAGTGTCAGAATCATTAATATATTCTTCTCCGTCGTAGATTAATGAATTGGGCAGGTTGTTGGCTAACAATAAATATTTTGAAATGTCGTTCAACGCACTATCTAAACTTGAACTAATTTTGAATCGATTGTAATTATATTCTGAACTTTGCAGACCGTTGATTAAAGAATAGACTACCAAATAAACAATTGTGGAAGTTAAACCAATCGTAACTAACACTTCTATCAAAGTAATGCCTTTTTTATGTTTCATATGAATATCCATGGGGATTAATTAAAGTTCCACCCGTAACCTCTTTATATCCTCCTGTCTCTTGCCATAAAATAGTAACTGAAAAACTGTATAAGCTTGGCTTCTCAAGATCGATATTTGTCAAATTAATTAGTACTTGCCCTGAAGGTAATTTATCGGTTAAAATAGACTGTTCGCCTTCCACTAATTCATTTACTGATTTGGCTCTTTCTAATTCAATGTGTGTTTCAATCAAATTATTTGCAATGATATAATTTTCTCCAACCGTCTGATTCCTGATTAAACCAACAAAATATCCATGTATTGGAATTAATGTAGCTGTTAAAATAGCACTGGAAATCAAAACTTCAATATAAGCAATACCACGGCGATTTTTCATTTGCCATTTATCATTGATCATTTGCCATTAATTTATTCATTTGTTTATTCAACCATTTAAATTGATAACTAAGTATTGAAAATTGCTAAAATCCTTTGAATTTTAGCCTGATACTCCACCAACTATTTTATAGATTGGACCAACGATTGATAAAATCATAATTCCCACTGCCAATCCAACAACAACCATTAAAATTGGTTCTAGCAAGCTCATAAAATTTTTTATTTTGCTATCAGCATCTTTTCTGAACGATATTGATAGAGTTTTTAACACTTCATCTAGCGTTCCGGTTTTTTCACCTACTTCTATAACTTTTAACATAATTTCAGGAATTGCATTCGAATTTAGAATTGATCCGGTTTTCAAACTCTCGGAGACCCCCATTCCCGACTTTATTTGCTCGCATGCAATTTTTAAAGTTTGCTGAACATCCTGACTAGTTGAAATCTCACTGACAATATCAATGGTTTTTTCGATCGGTACGCCCGCTTTAAGCAAAAGCGCCATTGTTGAATTAACTCGTGATAAATTGATAACATGAGTAATATTTTTAATGTACCAAATATTATTTGCCAAGTAATTTAAAGTTTTTTTGCCATTTTTTGAACCGAAATAAACTATAAACAAACTAACTATCACAATTAAAATTCCAATCGTAAGTATATAATTATAGCTGATAATTTTTGTAAATCCAATAAATATTTTAGTTGTTAAAGGTAATTTTACATTTAAGCTCGCAAAAACTTTTATAATTTTGGGTAATATAAAGATTACAATTGCTGTGCCAATTAAAACAAGAGTCGCAAAAATTACACTCGGATAAATCAATGCGTTTTTTATCCTCCCTATCAATAAATCATCTTGATCTATTTTTTTAGATAAATCTTCTAAAGATTTAGTCAACTTACCGCTTGTTTCTCCCGCCTTAATAACTGCTATAAAAGAATTATCAAAGATATCAGTAAATTGCGACATCGACGAACTTAACGATCGACCTTTTTCTAGATCAGACCTGATCTCTTCTAAAATAAATCGCATGGTTTTATTTTTGGTATCAGATATTAAGACATCCATTGCAGAAATGGGCGAAAGTCCAGCTTTTAACATCGTAGCCAAGTAGGTTGTAAAAACCAATTTATCTTTAATTTTAATCGACGAGCTAAATTTTATTCTCCTCGCTGAAGGTTTGTTTACTTCGATTGAAATTATAGTCAAATTTCGTGAATTTAACATTTGCGCAATTTCATTTTCGGTACTAGCACTAAGCTCTCCTTCCACTAACTTAGAACTTTCGTCAATAGCTTGATAAATATATTTTGACATTATTCCCTCGCCACTCTCATTATTTCTTCTAGGGTTGTAATTTTATTAAGTACTTTTTCATACCCATCCTCCAACATTGAAGTCATACCTTTTTTCTTAGCATATTTTGCGATTTCTTTAACTGGCAGGTTATTTAAAAGAAGTTCTCTAAGCTCGTCGTCCATTTCTAGAACTTCAAAAATCCCTATTCTTCCCTTAAATCCAGTTTTATGACACTTTTTACATCCGTTTCCATGGTAATATTTTTTGGCAATCAATGTTTTATAATTCATATCGAGCATTACACTCACTTCTTTTAGGGTAATTTTATCCGGTTTAATTTCTGTTATGCATGAGTTACAAATTTTTCTTACCAGTCTTTGCGCAACGACTAAATTAATAGTCGACGAGATCAAAAATGGTTTTGCGCCTAAATCAATAAATCGAGGAATTGCCGATGGAGCGTCGTTAGTGTGAAGAGTGGACAAAACTAAATGACCAGTTAACGCCGAATGAATCGAAATATCAGCGGTGTTTTCGTCTCGAATTTCACCAACCATTATAATGTCTGGATCGTGTCTTAAAAGTGAACGAAGACCGTTTGCGAAAGTTAAACCAATTTTAACATTAACTTGAATTTGAGAAATCCTTCTAAAACCATATTCAATCGGATCCTCGACGGTGCAAATTTTTGTTTCTGGAGAATTTAAAATATTTAGTAAACTATAAAGGGTAGTTGTTTTTCCCGAGCCAGTCGGTCCTGTCACTAATATCATTCCGTGGTTTTCTTGCAAACCGTCCTCCATAATTTTTAGATTACGACCTGTGAAACCTAACTCTTGTAGCGTTAACGGTCGTTCCGATTCGGGTAAGAGTCTAAGAACAATATTTTCACCAAAAAAAGTTGGAATAATTGATACTCTTAGAGCGATTTTTGTATTTCCACTTACATATTTAAACCGTCCGTCTTGTGGCAAACGGTGTTCATCAATCTTAAGATTAGATAATATTTTTACCCTAGCCACAAGTGCGTCTTGTAAGAGTTTTGGTAATGTTATCATATCGTGCAATACTCCATCGATACGAAATCGAATAATAACATTTTTTTCAATCCCTTCAATATGAATATCCGAAACTTTTTGCGCCACAGCATATTCGATAATTGTACTTAAAGATCTGATTACAGGTAATTCTTCAGCTGCTTTTTCTAAATCAAAAGTAAATTTTTCACTCTCCTCAATATTATTGTGAATAATATTTTCAAACTCGTCTTGCAAAGAAACTTTATACTGGTTGAGCACCACCGATAATTCAGATTCAAAAGTAAAATATGGCTTTACAATACAATCTGTCCTCTTTTCAACAAACTCAATACTTTCAATGTTAGCTGGGTCAGTCATTGCGACTAAAATTTTGTTACCCGTTTTAGAAAATATTATTAGTTTATGATAGATTGCACTATCTTCTGGCAATAGCTTTAACACCTCCTGATCAATAGTCAGATCTTTTAGAGATTTATACTCAACCCTTAAATGTTTAGCAATTAATTTTCCGAGAGCGTCGTCTTTTACTAAACTTTTATCACGCAAAACTTGTTCAAATGGAACATTGAAACTGTGCGCAGTTTCAAGTGCCAACTTAAGATCGTTTTGAGCAATTTTTCCTGAAAGATTATCAACTAGATACTTTTCTAATCTAATATCGTCCAATCTCCTCCTATTTTTAATTCTTTACTTGATTATATCAAAATTGCACAAGGTTATAAATAGAGAAAGTTAAGATAATCAGATGTAAAGTTGTCTTTACATCTGATATAATTTGCCGTATAATACCTGTTATGGCAAGTGATTATTATGATATTTTAGGAATTTCAAAATCTGCATCGCAAGATGAGATCAAACGAGCTTACCGGAAACTAGCTCATCAGCACCACCCGGATAAAGGTGGAGATCAGGAAGAATTTAAAAAGATAGGGGAAGCCTATCGCATTCTTTCTGATAACCAAAAACGAGCTCAGTATGATAGATTTGGACAAGCTGGGGAAAGTTTTGGTGGATTTGGAGAACAAGGCGGATCAGCCTCGGGCTGGGAAGATATATTCGGTGGACAGGGACAACAAACTGGCGGTTTTTCATTTAATTTTGGGGGTGGGGGACTGGGTGATATTTTTGGCGATATGTTCGAAAACGCTTTTTCAACTGTTCAAGCTCAAGTCGAGATTCCCCTATCAACAGCACTGCTTGGCGGGAAAATTAATTTATCCACATCCCAAGGAGAGAGAATCGAGCTCGATATCCCCCAAGCAACTGCCGACAGGACTACTTTTAGAGTTAGGGGTAAAGGCGGACAGACAAAAAGAGGTAGAGGCGATCTCCATTTGACCGTTCGCATTCGTTTCCCTCGTCGTTTATCCCGAGAACAAAAACGCATTATTGAAAAGCTAAAATTAGCTGGGTTGTAAAAACTAGAATAATCCTTTTAATATTTCAAAAATCTGCTAAGGTAAAAATATGCATCTAAAATCATCTTTAGATTTTTTAGTTAGTGCAGGAAAAATTGGAAAAATAAATCCAAAATTAATCGAACGCTTATTATTGCCAGATCGAAAGATTGAGGTTAATTTTCCAGTAAAATTAAATCACAAAGAAGAAATCTTTACTGGCTATCGGGTTCAATGGAATAATCTTTTAGGTCCGTATAAGGGGGGAGTTCGTTACCATATTAAAGCAAATGAAGACGAAGTTTCGAATTTAGCATTTTTAATGGTGATAAAAAATGCTGTCGTCAACATTCCTTTTGGTGGCGGGAAAGGTGGTGTTCAATTTAATCCGCAACATTATTCAGCTAAGGAAATTGAAAATATTACCCGGAATTTTGTCAGAGCTCTGGCGCAAAATATTGGACCGCAAATTGATATTCCCGCTCCGGATGTTAATACGAATTCACAAATAATTGATTGGATGGCAGATGAATATCAAAAAATTACTGGTGATAAAACTAGAGCAGTGGTGACTGGAAAATCAATTGAAAATGGCGGTTCTTGGGGAAGAATCTCAGCGACTGGAAGAGGGGGGAGAGAGGTGTTACTTCAAGCCTATAAAAAATATTTTAATAAACTAGCATCACAAATTACCGTTGCAATTCAAGGCTTTGGTAATGTTGGTTCGCAGTTGGCACGGTTATTAGATCAATCCGGGTTTAAAGTAATTGCGTTAGCTGAGGCGCAGGGCGGGATTTGGCATAGCGATGGTTTAGACATTGACCGAACTTTACAAGCAACCATCCAAAAAGAAATTCTGAAAAAAACCTGTTTTTGCAAAGGTGAGCAGTGTCATTTAACCAAATGTCGCTTTGTTGGACCAAAAAATATTTTATCTCAAGATGTTGATATTTTAGCTCCAGCGGCACTTGAAAATCAGATTACTAAAGAAAATGTTCATCAAATTAAAGCTAAATTAATTTTAGAAATGGCAAATGGAGCGATAACCCCCGAAGCCGAAAAGATATTACTCAAAAAGGGAAAAATTATCATTCCTGATGTTTTAGCCAATTCTGGCGGAGTAGTAGTTTCGTATTTTGAATGGCTCCAAAATCTCAAAAACAAACACTGGGAAAAAGCGTTGGTCTATAAAAAATTAAATAAAATAATGAGAATAGCGTATAAAAATGTTGATGAAATGGCTAAAAAATATAAAACCGATTTACGCACCGCTTCCTATATCGTCGCCCTCAAAAATCTCGAAAAAAAACCATGAAAAAAGCGTGGGGTTAGCCACGCTTGTAGTATATCTTGTATTAAATTTAATATATAATTTATTGATAATTATTCAGCAAGTAAGCTGATGTTCGTAATAAATATAATTTTCATTCAATTCTTTTCGAGCTACAGAAACAAAATTCTCTGCATGTTCTCTTGAATTGAATAATATTGAAATAGTTCCTCCGGCGCCTCCGGCGCCGTTAACTTTATAGCCAAGCGGTCGATTGATTGCAACCGCTAGGTCAATAATACTTTCAAACTTGTCCCCAACCAAATCTGGATGGAGTCGTTTTTGATAGGCAGTATTGTCAGATAAACACTGCCCATATTTTGCTAAATCGTTTTCTTTAAGAAAATT
>LBRB01000013.1 GCA_000991185.1 Berkelbacteria bacterium GW2011_GWA2_35_9
CAAGTGGATGAACCAGTATTGTTGTAAGCAATTGTTAGAGAGGTTGATGCTCCGGGCGCAATAGTTGGATAGGCAGTTTGAGATGACCAGGAAGCGGTGTAACCATGTGGCACCGTGATATCCCACCAGGCTACAGCTTCATCAATCCAACGAACATTTTCCTGAATTGGCTTAACATAAAAACGATAAGTTCCAGCTGGTTGATTAGCTGGTACTGCAATATTGAACGAAAAAGTTCCAGTCTCTCCGGGTGCAACTGAGCTTGGTGAAACGGTCGCTGGTCTTGCCCAAGTGTACCAACCTGATTCCCAAGTTCTATCTTCACTTCGATAGATACCTAAGTTAGTGCTACTATTCCATGAATTTGAGCCAATATTCGTGTATGTAATCGTCAATGTTGTCGTTGAGCCAGGTGCAACTGTCGGATAGCCAGACTGTCCTGCCCAACGGAATCCATAAGCTGGGCTCTCAAAACTATAAGTATTTGTAAATATATTCCAAAAATTGTAATTACCATTATAAACATGGGGTGTGTAACGATAGAGTGAGGCGGTTGCTCGGTTGTCAAAAGTTACGCTATTATTGCCGTTCCAATCCGAAAAGGTGGTTGATTGCCCAACTTGATAATCGGAAAAACCGGTGCCTTGCGCTCGTTCGTAATTGTATCTCAGTTGCCAAGCGCCATTCTCTACCTGTTTGGTAAAACCAGCGTAAGTACTACTACAACCACCCGAATCAGGACAAGCATAACCCATCGCCGCATTTAGGGCGCTATCGTTTTGAGTGGTGCGAGAAATTAAGCTCTGTTCTTTTTGCAAAGTTACCAAAATTACTTTCGGTGAAACTGTCCCTGTCGAAGTAGTAACGCTAATACCATTAATCGATCCGCTCGCATCACCATAACCATGCGATGCATCCCAAATAATTTGAGCTGCCGATCTTCCCCCGCTTGAATAGTCTTTTAAATATGATCCTTTATCACTTAAAAAGTTCTGTATTTCAGTTACACTCATTGAGTCCTTATCAATAAACGCTCCATCCGAGATTAAATTATTTTGGTTAAAACTACTAGCAATAACATTTTCAATACTTCGATTAGAAAATATCAAAGCCATTATGACCGCTAAACCAAAAACAATCGCACTTTGAGTGTAAAACTTCTTCATACAATTCTATTGTAACATAAAATTATTAATGACAAAAACCAACATGATATTTCGAACTCGCCTGGAAAGGGGCGGGAATTACACAATAAATTCTAAATAATTATCAGGCGTAATAACAGTAAACTCTGCTCCAGAATAGGTTTTTTGCCATTCCTTTGGCGGTTTTACTTCTTTTTTCACCGACCACTTGCATTCAAAACCAAACAGCTTACCATCACGCTCTTCTATCAAATCTATTTCTTGTTGCGAATATGTTCTCCAAAAATACCAATTGCCATAGATATTTTGGTATGTCCGTTTTTTTAGACGCTCTATCACAATAAAGTTTTCCCAAAGAGCGCCAACATCATTGCGACTATCCAATGTATTAAATTGATTGATTATTGCGTTTCTAACCCCAGTATCAACAAAGTAATACTTTTGTTTATGGACTATCTCCGATCGCAAATTTCGGCTCAAAGCACCTGCCCGCACAATTACAAATGTTTTTTCCAGCAAATCTATATAACGCCCAACGGTTTTTATGTCTATATCCAAATTATTTGCCAGTTCACTTAATGACACTTCGTTGCCGATCTGAAGCGCCAACAATTTTAACAGATCAAAAATCTTTTTTGATCCTTTGATTTTATCTAAAGTCAAAATATCTTTGAGTAGATACGAATTTACAAGATCCTGCAATGTCTCGATTTTTTCTTCCTTGTTTATAGCTGTTAACACTTCTGGATATGACCCATAGAGTAAATAGTCCTCTATGTTTTGTTTTAATTCATATTCCGACAGATCACTTTTCAGTTCCATCTGTGACACTGGATAAAGCACAATCATTTTTTTGCGTCCAGTTAAAGGTTCGCCAATCTGATTAGATAGATCAAATGAAGATGAACCGGTGGCTATGGTTACTATCTCTGGTTTTTGATCAACGATAATTTTTAACGCCATTCCGATGTTGGGTACTTTTTGAGCTTCATCTATCGCAATTAATTGATTATCGCCTAAATAACTAAAAATCTGCTTAAAATCATGAGAACCTAGAAGGTGTTGCGTTTGAATATTATCACCGGAATCAAGTTTGTATTTAATTTTTATTGTCGACAAATACCGTTTGAGTAAAGTTGTTTTCCCAACTCGTCTTGGACCATAAACAACCAACGCTTTTCCACGTTTGAGATACTTATCTAAATCATCATACTGTCGTTTTATGTGCATACATACAGTATATCATTAGACTATATTCTTGTCAATATGTGGATTGTCGATCCCAATATTGTGCTAAATATATAGGATTATTGGCAATTTTGGACAAAAAACCCCGTTCCATCTTCAAACTGGCGTGGAAAGGGGCTGAGTTCAAATAAATAACAGATGGCTTCTGTCGATGAGTTTAACTTGAATGTTATATTGTTCTTTGAACAATCGGGGGGTGGTAATTTTCTTAGCCCCCCATTTTATTTCGTAAGCCGCTATCGTTCCCTCACTATTTTTCACAACCAAATCCACTTCCCCGCCGGGCGCCGGGCTTGTCGAGTCAGATCTGCCCGATCGTGCTACAATAGAACCATGGAGAATAGATCGAGACAAACAGTCGCTTTGTTTTGGCGGTTTACTTTAAAATATCGCTGGTTATTTGTGCAAACGTCTGCTCTAATAAATCAAGGTAGCGATCGACCGTTATCCGTGAAATCCGCAGAGAGTTTGCCAACTCGTTGACCGATACTTCGCTACCTGCTTGATATGCTAACAAGGTGAGCAATCTTTTAATTGTATCCGGATCTTTAACTAGACCAATTTGCAAAATATCCTTAAGGAGATAATCAGAAACCATGTTTAAGAGATAACCGGGTTTGTCCGCTGTGGTTACTGTTTCTGGGTACATACCAAAGACCAACGTCTGTAAAAGCAGTTCCTGCAGTTGCGGGGCAAAGTTTTTCTCAAGTTTTTCATTGCTGTAGACATCTGAATACCAAGATTGGTTTGTAATAATTTCTGAAAACAGCAATGGAGGCAAAAATAGCTTCTCGTTTCTTCCTGTAAGCGCTTCCGCTGACTGGTTAAGCAGATTTAAACTAGACGAACCAAGCAAGATAATTTTTACCGGCAGTTGGGCATCATACCAACCTTTGACAATACGCGCCGTTTCCGACAAACGTTGCGCCTCATCAATAACGATTATCTTGTGACCGCCGAGAGCTTTTACGGCGTCTTGTGGGGGCAATGAAGACGAGCTTATTAACCTTTGCTTGTCCGATTCATTATCAAGGTTTAGGTAGAGTACATCTTTTCTTTTGAGTATCTGCTTAATAAGGGTTGTTTTCCCAACCTGACGCGCGCCCAAAACAAGCACTATCTTGTTTGATTTAAGGTAGCGCGCCACAATATCCTCGGCATTTCTTTTGATATACATTATGTTTATACTATACAATGTAACTACATATTTTGTCAAGTGTTATATACTAAATATAGTTCTTTTATGGTCATTTTAAGTAAAGAAAAACCCCGCTTGTGCTTGCGCGACAGCGGGGTATAGATTCGGGGCTTAATGCTCAAAAAGTGTTGGTTTTTGGTGATTAATTACAACAGTAATATACCAGTCTAAATAGGCTGGTCTTTTGTGTTTTGTTAGTCCTCAGTGCAGCGCCCGACATCGGCGGAGGTTACGGTGGGCATAACGCCATTGTTTTGACTTGACACCGACTAAAGATCTTTCCCTTAGAAACACTTCATTGCGTTGACGCCAATTCAAAAACCGGTGAACAAAACGATCTTTCTCTTGGTAATTTTTAATCTGGTTTAGACCAAGTATGAGCGCTCCGGCTAATGTGGATGGATTTTGGCTTAACCAAGCCAATACTTGTCTTTGGATATGGACTAAACATCGTTGCTGGGGGATATCAGGGTAGACAGTGGCTACCGCCCTAATGATACCTGGGCTACCATCGGAGGTAACACCAGACAAGACAACACCATTTCGTTTGAGCCAAATTAAGTCTTGGCTGATCTCCTCAGCTTTTTCTTTGAAAGTAGTGTAACGCCAATATTGAACATAATGGAGCTTAGTATCCCAGTAAACGATGAGAAAGTGAGTTCTACCAAACCAAGTCGCATCAATCACCATATGACAGGTTGAATTGGTTTTAGTTTTTGGTTTGGGTGATTGAGCAAGATGACGGGCTATTCTTCTGCGGCATGTGGCTTGCGACAAGCCGGTGGCAACTAAAGATTTAATCGTTTGACCGTCAAGCCACCAAAGAAACCATTTGAGAGAACGATCCGGGTAGTTACGAGTTTGACTGGCTTTGCAAACAGGACAATACAACCGTTGCTTGCCTTGTTTGGTTATGCCCCATTTTTGGAGTGAATGATTGCATTTTTTTTGTTCATTTACACAGCTTAATTCAGCTTAACTGAATATGCAAACCTGAAACTAACCTGTGGAAACCAACACTTTTTGAGCATTAAGCCCGATATCAACACTTTTAATACTACTAAACAACATTCTTTTCTCCAAACCCTCTCTGTAATCCCCTCTTTCGAGTGAGTGTCATGAGAGTTCAAATTGTCAATCTGCGTTCGTATCTCCCTGGTTATCCAATTCGATCGTAACAACCATATTATAGCACAAAAGTATATGTCTGTCAAGTGTTTAATACTACATCTACAGGTTTCTATTGACTTTCTGTCGTATGTTTGATACAATATTAGATATGGAAAACAATTATTTAACAATTCTCTCTCAATTTGGTATCAAGTCACAGGAAGCACAAATCTACCTTGCTTGTCTTAAATTAGGTCAAGGCACAGTTAGTGAAATTGCCCACGAATCCGGAGTACAAAGAACATTTATCTATGATTTGGTCAAGAATATGGTTAATAATGGGTTATTATCAGAAGTCGAGATCCGCAACACTCTCCATTACAGCGCCATATCTATTGATAAGTTTAAGATTTTGCAAGAAGAAAAAATCAATCGCTTGGAATCAATTATTCCTGAAATAAAAGCATCGGTTAAAACTATTGGGGATAAACCCAGAGTGCAATTTTTTGAAGGAACTCAAGGAATACAGATTGCCCTTGAAGATACCCTGAAACAGCCTCAAAATGGCACCATTTTGGCGTTTGCAACTGCGCAGGGGTATTATTCTCAGGATCAATCTTTCATCAATTCTTATTTAAGAAGAAGGATCAAAAAAGGCATAACCGTCAAAGCGATTGGGCCCGATTTAGATATTAACCGAGAATTCGTTAAGCACGACCAAGAACAACTCCGCGAAACTCGTTTAGTTGACCCAAAACTATACCCGTTTACCAATGAAATAGATATTTACGAAAATAAAGTGGCAATAATGTCGCTCCAAGGAGAACTGATGTCGGTCATTATCGAATCCGAATCCGTTGCCAAAACCCTCCGCTCGATCTTCGAACTCGCATGGAAGGGTGCCACCCAGAGGGCTTTGCCCGGCGGACCGGGTAAGTAATATCTTGACAATGGTTCCTTACTATGCAATAATACCCTTACTATGATAAAAACAGCCACTATTACATCTAAAAGGCAACTGACTATTCCAGCTTCAATTTTTAACGAACTTGGTTTGTCAACAGTTCGAACAATGGTTATTGAAAAAAACAATAATTCGTTGGTGCTCACGCCAGTACAAAATCTAGTCAATACATTAGCTGGTTCAATTACAATCCCTAAAAAATATCAAGGTTTGAGTATGGATAAAATTATTGAAAATTCAAAGACAGAGTATTTTAACCAACAGGTAAAATGATTTTTGTTGATACTAACTATTTTTTACGGTTTTTACTTGCCGACAATACGAACCAACACGAAGAGGCAAAAAAGCTCTTTAATTGTGGTGCCCAAGGTAAGGTAAAACTGTTCACCTCAACGATCGTATTTTTTGAAATATATTGGGTTTTGAGTTCTTTTTACCAAAAAAACAAAACTGAATTATGCCCTTTGCTTCAGGATATATTAAAATTAGAGTTTATAACTCTTACGGAAAGAACGATTCTAAGCGATGCGATTGCTATTTTTGAAAACGGTAATTTAAGCTTTGAGGACTGCTACAACCTGTGCTATGCGAAAAAATATAAAGTAACCGACTTTAGAACATTCGACAAGATATTGCAAAACAAGTTTAGCGCTCAATAAATAATTAGTAACCTCGTAGGTTACGAATTTTGTGCAAAGAAAAACCCTATACCATGACGGTATAGGGCGGAGCCCTGCACCAGAGAAGCGCGGAGATCGTAGTTAATGCATCATAGTATGTTTTTCGGAAGTCAAGCAGAGTGGTGGAACATGTGGGTTGTAGTGAGTAATCCTTTCTTCCCAGGATATTAATGTGCTCTTGAATCTGACGAGGTAATTCTGCCACTCGGTAGCACATACTCCCTCTAGCATGTCTGTTCCCTTAGTGGTCAAACGTTGAATTAATTCCAACGTTTGACTGGCAACTTTACTTGTGATGAGCAAGTTCTCGACATTCGATTGCTTATCCCCTAAGTTCGCACCGCTAATAGCTAATTCAGTGAGGGGATAAGTGAAGATTCGGTTCTGCAAATCTTCTTTCCAATCCACGAGGTCGTCCGTAAGTTGGAGAGCCACTGATAGAGAATCCACAGCTCGTTCAACCTGGTGGAGTATAGGATCGTGTTTGTCAGCATCGGCGTGCCCTGCACACAAGGCAAGAGCTGTTTTCGCCAGGGCACCCCGTCGTGCCGTCTGTGCAAAATCCTCATCCGTATATGCAATTATCTCCCCATGATGTCGCCAAAGATACCTTTCTCCAGACAAAGCGTCCTGGAGATACTCTCGCACGTGGTGTCCGCCCGGTAAGAGAGCCGTCCGCTCTAACCCTAGAGCAAGGAGAGAATGGCTCAAATGTAGCATCTCGGGTTGATTCTTCACCGTTTCATCAGTGAGGTCGTCAAGCACATGCGTAAAATGATCAAACACGATGTGCGTGAAGCCAATTTCAAGAATGGCTTTTTCATCAACCTTGAACACTTCTCCTGCGAAAATCGGGACACCGCAAGTGCACGGCACACCTTCTCGCCTCTCGTCCAGATACAATTTGACGATTTTTCCATACTCTGGGAGTTGCTCCAAGATCCAAACTCGGTAGCTCTCCCACAAACATACCGCACCAATACTCATCGATACCACATCCCTTCATTTTCAACCTACCAACCGACCGATTGTAAAGATTCATCGGACTGGTACATACTATTATAATGAATATCAAATGTCTAATTATGATGAAGGTAAAGCACATATTGTCATGATCACACCTGTAGAGAAAGTATTAAATACGACGCAATCGTCATCGTTTAGTTGACACAGCGATCATAAGTAATATATTATATTTATAATGATAAACGAACTTAAAGAGGTATTTGGATTAGAAAAATATGAGGCGTTACTGTTACGTGCCTCAGTTAAGCTTGGCATAGCGAGTTTAAGCGAGCTCGCAAACGAAACCGAGATTTCCAGAACAGCTGCATATGTCCCAATAAAGAAGTTGAAAGAGAAGGGGTTGCTATCTGTGATAACAGTAGGGAAAAGAAAAAAATACCAGACAGTTGGGCCAAAACAGCTTCGATATATTTATCAGCAGAAAAAGTTGTCTCTTGAAAAAGTCATCTTAAATCTTTCTAAATTAAGTGAGCGTAATGATGCGTTGGAGTCCAATTTTCGATACTTTTCAGGTGTTGAGGGAATTAAAATAGCATATAGCATATTAGTAGAAGAAACAAAATCAAAGCGATTAAGCTCATTTGACAATTCTTCCTCATTGCCAAAATATTTTGATCTGGCAGTGCTGAATAACCAGATACAAAAAAGAGTAAAAAAGAACATTGCACTATCAATGATTTCTGCCGTGCCAGAAATCAAAGCATGGATGAGAAAATATATCGAAAAAAACAAGAAGGAGTTGAGAGAAACGATATTTGTTTCATACAAATCTTACCCGTTCGAAACGAGCATTGTTACGGACGGATCGAAAACTCTTGTTGTCGGGTATGAGCAGAAACCATTTGCACTTCTGATTTGCAATAAAATGATTTCTAACACATTGGACTCAATTCACAGTATTATCTGGAACCAATATAGGGTCTAAAACTCCATCTCTAACCTCGCCTGGAAAGGGGCAGAGAAAGAAATTTCTAATTGATCTAATTGGCCTAATTGATAAACGCTAAATCCTAAACCCTAAACGTCGTATTGGTATTGACAAAGTATAGACAGTAGATATACAATAGTAGTATGAAAACATTATTAAGCATCAAAACAGAACCCGAGGTAAAAGAACAGGCAAAGAAGTTAGCCAGTGAGTTGGGGCTAACATTAAGCGCACTAGTGACTATTCAGCTTAAACAAGCTATTCGTGCTAAAACGATTACCTTGTCTACAAAAAGTTACACTCCAACCCCCTACCTTGAAAAGATACTGGAAAAAGCCGATCGGGATATCAAAGCGGGAAAGAATTTATCACCAAAGTTTGATAATACAGAAGATATGATAGCTTGGTTAAATAATCCAAAAAGAAAATATGCAAATCGAGCTTCATAAATCTTTTGTTAAGGACTACGATAGATCTATTGCCAAAATCCAAAACGCTTTCATAGCTAGGTCGAATTTGTTCAGAGAAAACCCCTATTATCCTATACTTAAAAACCATGCCTTGGTCGGCAAGTGGCTTGGTCACCGCAGTATTAATATTACCGGCAATATTCGTGCTATATACAAACAAATTGATGAAAACTCAGTAATATTTGTCGCTCTCGGTTCGCACAGCCAACTTTATAAGTGAGTAAAAGTAAACCTATCTCACTTCTTTTGCATAGCGATCAAGGAAGTCTTTCAAACCAGCGATAACTGCGTCACGCAAATCCGGATCAGACTGTGCTGTCCAAATCGCTAAATTATAAAGTTTTTGTGGTGCAACTTGTAGCCAACAACTATTTAAAAACAAAAACACTAACAAAGTTGTTACTGCAATTCGTTTATTGCCGTTTTGAAACGGATGGTTTTTGATCAATAAATAGAATAAAATCGCCGTTTTGTGGTGTAGGGTTGGGTAGAGATCTTTTCGATTATAAGTTTGAAAAGGAGTGTTGATACAGCTTTCCAAAACATTTGGGTAGCGAGTTTGAAAAGCCGGAATCGGTTCATCCCAACTCATTGTTGCCACCGCTAGTTGGTGAGCAATCACTTCAATATGCTCAAGACTAATTCTCTTTATGTATTTCATTCACTCCCCAACTGTTTTAATATTTCACCATAGTTTTTGAGTGTTTTTTTAACCGCAATACCAATCTCTTTTTGATCACTTCTGGTCATTTCCCCAGTCAAAGATTGAGCAATATTGGCATCAATTAAATAGATACCACCAATTTTTTGAGCCGGTATTAAACCGGTTTGCACCTTACGAAAAACTTGAGACCGTGACAATCCCATTATTTTAGCTAATTCTGGCACCGTAATTTTGTTGTTCTCTTGTTGCATTATATTTATATATTAAAACTTATGTTGCACTTTGTCAAGTGGTGCAACATCTTGCTTCTTAACCTTTAACCCCCAACCTAATTAAATTTGTGTTATAATATTAGTAATTGATATTAACCTGCTTAGGAGGGTTTTTGAAATATTTTTATTGGATATATTTTGTGCAGATTAAAAAACTAATGGAGGTTTGGGGTTCTCTTTTAATTATTATCGCCGACTCGTTTTCTATCAAAGAACTCTTGCGAACTCTTTTCTACCCATGGCGTCGGGATATTATTAAACCAATTCAGCCAACTCTTCAAACGCTGTTTGAGTCCTGGTCGCTCAACTTAATGTCTCGCCTGATTGGCGCTTTTGTTCGTTCAGGCACAATTTTTGCCGGCTTAATGACTATTTTAATTATCTCGGTTTTTATGACTGTCTTAGTAATTTTAGTCGCAATTTTACCGATTTTAATTATTGGTTCAATAATTATTGCCCTCTCTACCAACCTCTATTCACCCATCGTATTGAGTTTAATCATTATCAATCTTGCTTTACTTATCTATTTAATTTTCAGTTATTTTTCCGACATTAAAAATAATCCACTTCTTTCCGAACCATTAGTCAATGCTCTCTCTCGCCTCTCAACTGGACAAGAAATTAATCTTGAACCGTATTTAGAATTTGAATCTATCTTAATAGTCAATCTCTTCAAGATTTGAAAAGAAATTTACTCACCTCTTCTAAAGCGCTTTTTGTTTTTGCACGACTCAATTTATCCCAAGAAGAAATAATGGCTCAGAGTTTTGATCAAGCTGATGAAAAAGAATTTTTAGAAAAAGCCGGTGAATTTGCCTTAATTTACAAACACCGTTTGATTGAAACTGGTGATTTAATTATGTCCCTTTTCTTTTTCGATCATTCTTTCCAAAAAACTCTTGAAGCTCACGGATTAGACATTAACGATTTACAAATAATTATCAGTTGGCAAAACGATTTTTGGAAATTATTAAAACACAAAAACGATTTAACCGACTCAAAAAACCTTAAACTCACTGGCGGAGTCGGTAAAAACTGGGCAAGTGGCTACACGCCATTTCTTGACCAAGTCGGACGAGATTTAACCTTAACTGTTTCAGGTAGTAGTTTCGATCTTCACCACTATGCTCACCAAAAAAATATTGACGAAATTGAACGGATACTTTCTCGGACTGGCAATAAAAATGTCATCTTGATTGGGCACGACGGGGTCGGTAAAAAAACTTCCGTGCTTGGTTTTTCACGACGGGTGCTTTTAGGTAAAACTCTCTCTCCGCTCGTCCATAAAAAAGTGATTGAAATTGATCTGTCGACCGTTTTAGCCGGTAACGATTCGGGTGAAAAACTGATTAAAGCCATTAACGAAGCTGTTTCCGCCGGTAATATTATTCTCTATTTCGAGTCGATCGAACGACTTTTTGATCGAGAAAATGCAGTTGGTGCAATTAACGCTGCCCCCGCTTTACTTTCTGCCTTTCGGTCCAATTCAATTCAAATTATTGCCACCACCACACCCGCTAGTTGGACAAAAATAGTCAATTCCGATCCTGGTATCAATGAAGTTTTTGAGACGATTGAAATTAACGAACCGAATCAGCTTGAAGTTATAAAAATATTAACTGATATTGCCCCCCGCATTGAATCATCAGCCAATGTTATCTTTAGTTATCAAGCGATTAAATCAATCTATGACGCTGCTACTCGTTATCTCGCCAGTGAAAGTTTTCCACAAAAAGGGATTAAATTAATCGATGAAATTGCGACTGAGGCTAACCGACAGAAAATTAGACGGATTGATGAAAACTTCGTTAATCAGATTTTAAGCGACAAATTTAGCGCTCCGGTCGGAAAGGTTGAAGGTGATGAAGCCGAAAAATTGCTCCAAATTGAGGATTTAATTCATCAGCGAGTGGTTAACCAAAAGAAAGCTATCAGTGCTATCGCCAACGCCCTTAAAAGATCACGTTCGGGTTTGTCTAATCCAAATAAACCGATCGGTTCATTTCTATTTTTAGGACCAACAGGAGTCGGAAAAACCGAAACCGCCAAAGCGTTGGCTGAATTTTATTACAATAGTGAAAAAAATATGCTCCGTTTTGATATGTCAGAATTTCAAACCGTTTCAAGCCTAGCACAAATTATTGGTAATCCCGATACCGGTGAGGGTGGGAGATTGACGAATGCTGTCAGAGAAAAACCCTACTCTTTAGTACTTTTTGACGAAATCGAAAAAGCACATCCCAACTTACTTAATCTATTTCTCCAAATTTTAGATGAGGGTTTTATCACCGACGCTTTAAATCAAAAAATCAACTTTGCTAACACTATTATAATTGGGACATCGAATGCTGGAGCAAATTTAATTCGTCAAACGATCAACCAGCAATCGACTAATCTTGATATGGAAGAATTGTCAAAAAATTTAGTCGAATATTTACAAGATCGAGAAATATTTCGACCTGAATTTATTAACCGTTTTGATTCAGTCGTCGCTTTTAGACCGCTTAATCACGAGGAATTAATACAAGTAACTGATATTTTAATCGCTAAATTAAATCAAAACTTACAGAGCAAATTTATTAATATCAAATTAACCGAGGAGGCTCGAAAATTGGTGGCTCAAATCGGTTTCGACCCAAAATTTGGCGCTCGTGCCTTACAACGAGCTATCCAAGATACTGTTTCTAATATTGTAGCGGACGCTATCCTCAAGGGACAAGCCCAACCACACCAAGAATTCACCATCCAAGCACAAATGATTAAAGAAAAGATGATATAATAAAAACATAATTCAAAATTAAAAATCTAGAATTTAGAATCACAATTCAAAATTTAGAATCAAATTAAATTATTAATTCTAAATTAGGTTATTAATTATGAGATCTTAATTCTTAATTGAAGCCAATGGCTCGTTATAAAGTACCACAAAATATCGATTTGCAAGATAAAATATTTGGACCGTTGACTCTGTTCCAGTTTTTGTATGTCTTGGGTGGCGGAATGATTTTTTATGTATTTTTTAAAAATCAACAAACAATTTTAATGATTTTTGTTGGTATTCCAGCTTTTTTAATCGGTATCGCTTTAGCTTTTATCAAGGTGAACGACCAACCCTTTACAAAATTTATCGTTTCTTTTGTTAGTTTTTCACTCGGAGTTAAAAAAAGAATTTGGAGAAAAACTGGTCAAACTGCTACCGCTGAAATTACTCCAGATAAAGAAGTTAAAAAGGTTAAAGCGCCAACAAAAAATTTGAGCGTCAACGACATCAATCAAATTGCACAAATATTAGACAATAAAAAGTTTTAAATTATGAGTAATCTTTCGACCCAATCATCATTAAATATTGCTGACATCAGGAACGGTATTTTAATTACTCGAGATGGTAAAATCAGTAAAATAATCGAAACTAAACCAGTCAATTTTGCTCTAAAATCGGAGGATGATAAAAATGCCTTAATTGGTCAATTCCAAAGTTTTTTAAATTCCCTCTCTTTTCCAATTCAAATTTTAGTTCAATCGAGAAAAATCGACATCTCTCCCTATCTCGCTTATTTAAAACAAAAATTAGATAAAACCGAGAACCAATTAATGCGTTTGCAGGTCAGCGAATATATGGCATTTATTGATAAACTCACTCAATTAGCCAATATTATGGACAAAAAGTTTTATGTCGTTGTTTCTTTCACTAATATCAAAAACGAGACCAAAGGTTTTTTCTCTAATTTGTTTGGTAGCTCGTCAAAAGATATAAAAATGACTGAATCGGAATTCGAAAAAAATACTAAAGAATTAGACCAAAGAGTTAACACCGTTACTCAATCCTTAGCCACGATGGAGATTCAATCGACTGTTCTTTCAACACAAAAAATAATTGAGCTCTATTACGGCATTTACAACCCTCAAGAATCGCTGGAGGAACATTTGATTGAAACGGACAAAATCCAGGCTCAAGTTATCCAATCTGAAGATAAAAATACTATTCAACAAGCAATTACTGATAATGTTAAAAAAGAAGAACAGCAAAAAAATATCTTTACAAACCCGCAACCCCAAAACCAACCTGCTCCTCAAGCTAATACGAATAATGAAACTAAAAATCGTTTTGAATCTTAATTATGAAACCTAATCCTAATCCTAATCAGGCAAATCCAACCCAACCAGCGCAACCGATAAACTTTGTTGATAAATTAGCCAGTGGTAGCACGACTGTCGCTGATATTATTGCGCCCGCCGCACAAGTCATTACGCCTAACCATATGCAGTTAAACAATCTCTACACCAAGACATTTTTTGTCTATACCTACCCTCGCTATCTGAATACTAACTGGCTTTCACCAGTGATTAATTACGATATGACGCTCGATATTTCGATGTTTATCTACCCGGTCGAAACCGCCGCCATTATGTCGCAACTCCGAAAACGACAGACTCAACTCGAATCGAGCCTCTCAATCCAAAGAGAAAAAGGTATGGTTAGAGATCCTGAGCTTGAAAATGCGATTGGCGATATTGACGCTTTGAGAGATTTACTCCAACAAGGACAATCTCGAATTTTTCAATTATCACTCTATTTTACTCTTTATGCCAAAAGCACTGAAGAGCTCGAAACTCTTACTCACCAACTCGAATCAACTCTTGGTGGACTCTTGATTTATACCAAACAAACATTTTTCCAAATGGAACAAGGCTTCAATTCGTGTTTACCAATGAATTCCGATCAACTTAAAGTCTTGCGAAATTTAGATACCGCTTCGCTCTCAACAACTTTCCCATTTACCTCAGCTACCCTAAGCCAAAACAAAGGTATTCTTTATGGTATTAATCGCCATAATAATTCGTTAATATTGTTCGATCGTTTCGATTTAGAAAACGCTAACGAAGTTATCTTTGCCCGTTCCGGCGCTGGTAAATCGTACGCTGTCAAGCTCGAGGCATTGCGTTACTATATGCTAGATACGGATGTAATTGTTATCGACCCCGAAAATGAGTACCGAACTCTGTCTGAGAGTGTTGGTGGTTCGTTTATCAATCTATCCCTTAATTCGGATAAAAGAATCAATCCGTTTGATTTGCCAAAAGCCGTTACTGGAGATACCGGCGACAGTATTTTGAGATCAAATATTGCAATGCTTGAAGGTTTGCTCGGCTTAATGGTTGGTGGTTTAACACCGGACGAATCAGGTATTCTAGATAAAGCGCTTTATGAAACTTACGCCCTTAAAGATATTACCGCTGATATTAACACACACCAAAATCAACCACCGCTTTTGACCGACCTTTTGACTGTGCTGTCGAATATTACTGGCGCCGAAAGTATGGTTAAACGCCTCCAAAAATACACTGAAGGAACTTTTGCCGGACTCTTTACCCAACCAACTAACTTCGAACTCGATAATCGCTTCATTGTCTTTTCGATCCGTGATCTAGAAGAAACGCTCCGTCCGATCGGAATGTATCTGATATTAACCTATATTTGGAATAAAATTCGCAACGAATTAAAACGACGGATTTTAATTTTGGATGAAGCTTGGATAATGATGCAGTTTGAGGACAGCGCACGGTTCGTCCACGCAATGGTGAAAAGGGCTCGAAAATATTACCTTGGAGTTTCGGTTATCACTCAAGATGTCGAGGACTTTTTGTCGAGCAGATACGGAAAAGCCGTCGTTTCAAACGCCGCCATGCAAATTCTTTTGAAGCAATCGACTGCTTCAATCGATATTGTGGCAGAGGTATTTAATTTAACTGAGGGTGAAAAATATCTGCTTGTATTATGTGTGTTCGAAGATTATTTCCTGCATTTTTTTGTGCAACATCAACTGCAATACTAAGGTCCATCCCTACTGTTTCTGCTCCAAAACGTGTCGCGTAATAAGAATGTCGTCCAGTGCCGCAACCTGCATCAAGGACTAACTTATTTTTAAAAAAATCAGGCGTTATTGGGTGTATCCAATCAAGGAATTGTTGTTCATATTCTTTATACAATTTAGAAAAATTTGTCCATTCATATCCGAAACCATTAATCGTTTTTTTTTTAAGTTGTACAAGTTTTTTATGCTCATTCA
>LBRB01000014.1 GCA_000991185.1 Berkelbacteria bacterium GW2011_GWA2_35_9
AATCAACTCCTTTTCCAATGAGCTCCCTGCAATTCCGATCGTTTGCAAGGGCAGAACAGTAAAATTTCAAATTTTTTCTATGTCATTCCGGGCTTGCCTGCCCGCAGAATTGGAGGGACCCGGAATCCAGACTGGATCCCCGATGTCGAATTTCATTCGGCTCGAGGATGACAACGCTGACAGAAGATTTGTAAATTTACTTGTCTGCCTCAACAACACTAATGAATGTTTTTTGCGTTACCTTATTGTTAAAATTCTTAACTCTTTTTTGATAAAATTTTACAAAACCATCTTTTATCGCCTGTAAAGTATCATCACCGGTTTTTATTACACCGACTCCAGCGTACCATTTGCTGCCTCTTTGACGAATCAAAATATTGCCACATTTGACTTTTTCTCCACCAAAAAGCTTAACGCCTAAGCGTTTCGATTGCGACTCTCTGCCTAATTTTGTACTTCCCTTTGCTTTTGTATGAGCCATATTGATCCTGTGGAGCAAAATGCAAAAATCAAAATGCAAAATGCAAAATGACAATGCAAAATGCAAAATCTTAATTCTATTTTATCAACTATTTGCATTGTAAAATAATTAATAAAATAATATGTTATTATAGTAGCATAAGAGTTAAATTGTATTTATTCTGGATCCCCGATGTTGGACTTCGTCCAGCTCGAGGATGACAATACAGTTATTGTTAAATTTGAATTTGGTTATTTGTTTAGAAATTAGAAATTAGAAATTGAATAATTATGTACGTATCCCTCCACACTCACTCACACTATTCTCTCCTAGATGGTCTTGCCAAGATCCCTGATTTGGTGAATCGTGCGAAAGAAATTAAAATGCCAGCTTTGGCGTTAACCGATCACGGCGTTATGTATGGCGCTATCGAGTTCTATAAAACCTGTCAAGAAAATAATATTAAACCGATTATCGGTTGTGAAATCTATGTTGCGCCAAGATCGCATTTGAAAAAAGAGTCTGGCATCGACAATAAATATAATCATATGACCCTCTTGGCAAAAAATGAACTGGGTTACAAAAATTTAACTAAAATAGTCTCAATTGCTCACTTAGAAGGATTTTATTACAAACCAAGAGTTGATAAAAAAACAATTCGGAAATATGCTGAAGGGATTATTGCCCTCTCGGGTTGTCCAGCTGGAATTTTGTCTCAAATGTCAAAAAAAGACAAATTAGAAAAAATCTCAGAAACTGCTCTCGAGTGGCAAGAGATATTTGGTCAAGATAATTTTTATATCGAAATACAACCTCACGAACAGATTGATGAAATTAAAAAAATGAACCAAACGTTGAGAAAAGTTTCACAAGCTACTAAAATTCCATTAGTAATTACGACCGACTCCCACTATTGCCTCAAAAACGATCAAGATGCTCACGAAATTTTGTTGAAAATCAACACCGCCTCAACTGGCAAAGAAGATAGCGGTATGTCTCTAAAAGATTTTCATCTTCACCTGCATAGCGATGAAGAAATTAGAAAATTAATGCCAAATGATATAAAGGCGATTGACAATAGTGGCAAAATTGCTGAAAAAATTGATTTTAAATTCAAGTTTGGTGAATATGTTTTGCCAGCTTTTCCACTGCCGGATAATAAAACTGATTCATTCGAGTATATGAAAAATTTGGTTGATCAAGGTTTTAAAAAAAGATACAAAAATAGTGATACAAAAGCTAAAAAACAAGTTGAATACGAACTTGAAGTGATTAAAAAAACTGGTTATGCCGATTATTTTCTGATTGTTTCAGATATGATAAACTGGGCAAAAAATCAGGGAATTATGGTTGGACCAGGAAGAGGCTCAGCGGCTGGTTCAATTGTTTCTTATTGTTTAAATATTACCAGCTTGAATCCGCTTGATTTTCAACTTATTTTTGAAAGGTTTTTAAATCCTGAAAGAATTTCAATGCCTGATATTGATGTCGATTATGCCGATGATCGGCGCCATGAAGTAATTAAATATATGGTTGATAAATATGGTCTTGATCATGTTGCTCAAATAATCACTTTTGGAATTATGAAATCTCGAATGGTAGTCAGAGATGTTACTCGAGCGCTTGATTATCCATACGCTATCGGGGATCAGATTGCTAAATCGATTCCGATGGGAATGGCGCTTGAATTAGCTCTAAAAAGTTCGTCTGATTTGCTCGGTTTATACAATAGTAATCCAGATGTCAAAAAAGTTATTGATATGGCATTAAAATTGGAAAATGTTGCTCGTCACGCTTCAACCCATGCAGCTGGTGTAGTGGTGTCTAAAGAACCATTAGTCAATTATTTACCCCTGCAAAGATCGACTGGTAGTAGCGAGATCGCCTCGACTCAATTTTCAATGTACGATGTTGAAACGATTGGTTTATTAAAATTGGATGTGCTTGGATTAAAAAACTTGACGATTATGAAAAATGCTACTCGTATAATCAATAAAGTTTATGGCAAAAAAATCGATGTTGATAATTTGCCATTGGATGACAAAAAAACTTTTGAGCTTTTTAGAAAAGGAGATACGGTCGGTGTTTTTCAGCTTGAATCAGAAGGTATGCGTCGTTATATAAAAGAACTTCAGCCAAATAAAATTGATGATATTATGGCGATGGTCGCTCTTTATCGTCCCGGACCGATGGAATTTATTCCCGATTATATAAGTGGAAAAATTAGCGGAAAAGAAACACAATACCTTCACCCCAAATTAAAACCGATCCTTGAAAATACTTACGGAATTGCTGTCTATCAAGAACAAATTCTTCAAATCGCTCGAGATATTGCTGGTTTTTCTTATGGCGAAGCGGATGTTTTACGCAAAGCGATTGGTAAAAAAATTAAAAAACTTCTTCAAGAACAGCGGAAAAAATTTGTCAAAGGTGCCATCGAATTTAGTCAAATTGATAAAACTTTAGCTGAAAAACTTTTTGATTTTGCCGAACCTTTTGCCCGTTACGGTTTTAACCGAGCTCACGCCGCTTGTTACGCCATGATTGCCTACCAAACCGCTTATCTTAAAGCTAATTACCCTGCCGCATTTTTGGCGGCGTTACTGACCAGTGAGCAAAATGATTTAGATAAAATTGCGGTTGCGGTTAATGAAGCCGAAAAACAAAATATTAAAGTCTTACCACCGAATGTCAATGAAAGTTTTCCTGAATTTGCGGTGGTTAAAACTGGTAAAAAAGAGACGATTCGCTATGGATTAATGGCGATCAAAAATGTCGGTGTTAAAGTGGCTGAAATAATTACTCAAGAGAGAATTGAAAATGGCGCCTATAAAGATCTGAAAGATTTTATAAAAAGATTGCCGACTAATGTATTAAATAAAAAATCTTTGGAAGCGTTAACTTTTTCAGGCGCATTCGATAGTTTTGCCGAAAGAAATCAAATTTTTGAGTCGATGGAAGAAATTCTAAATTATGTTAAAGCCAAATCGAAGGCGTCCAAACAACCGGATCTTTTTGGATCAACCAATACTAAAGTTGAAGATTCACCTTTTGAATTAAAAACCGTTGAACCAGCTAACAAAAGAAAAATTCTCGCTTGGGAAAAAGAATTTTTAGGTATTTACTTGACTGAACATCCATTGCAAGAACATATGAGTTATTTGAAAAATTTACCACTTAACACGGCGAGTTTAAACGATAGATTGGTTGGAAAAGAAGTTTACTTAGCCGGCATTTTGACCGAATGCAAAAAAATTATTACTAAAAATAACGCTAATATGATGTTTTGTCGCCTTGAAGACTTAGTAAGTTCGGTTGAGCTAGTTATTTTTCCTAGAATTCTAGAAAATTATCAAAGTCTTCTTGTGCCCGATAGTTTGGTAGGGGTCAAAGGTAAAGTAAATTTAAAAGATGGTGATATAAAAATTCTAGTTGACGAGGTTGAAGAAATAAATCAACAAAAAATCGGCGCTGAAATTATTAAAAAACATCAAGCCAATCAAACTAATCAAATAATTGTTACTATTCCACGCAACAGCAAAAAATCACTTTTAGAAAAAATTAAAGATATTCTTGAATCAAATCCGGGAGCTTGTCAAGTAATTTTAAAAATTCCAATTAACGGTAATTATTTTGAAAAAAGATTGAAAACAAAAGTTGAGCCAAATACTAATTTATTTCAAGAGCTAAAAGAGATCGTCGGTTCGAATAATTTTTCTATTTAAAAACCGAGCGGCTGGTACTTTAGTTCCATTTCATTAGCACTTGGTACAGTTAACATTAAACCGGGTAGAGTTTGAAATATTTTACCGTTTTTTGTTTTCCAAGCCGGATGATAACTAATTTTTATCCAATAAGGTACATTTGGTTCTAAATTTGAAAGTTTAATAATATTTTCTGAAATTTCGATTTTGGGAGCAGTGATATTTTTTGCTCGGTCAAATTTTTTTGGTTCAGTCAAAAAGAATAGATCGTCGACTTTTTCAAATTGGTTCAATTTTTCTTGATTAATTATCACGGGGATTTTTAAATAATCTAACATCCAAGTAATTGCTAATTTTTCTCTTTCGATTTTACCAAGTATTTTATTAAGAATTATTGGCTCAAATTCGACTGGCTCTATTATCGGGTTAATATTTTTGACAATAAATAGATTAAGCCCATTGTCGTATTTTTTATAAAGTTCAAATTGCTCCGGATGACTGAGAAAATAGTTTGAAGTTTTTCCAACTAAAATATAATCTATTGCTAAAAATTTTAAGTGTTCATAAGCCCGATCTTGAGTAATTCTTTCTTGAGGGATCAGTTGAAAATAATTACCGACTTGTTCTTTATGATAGGATAATTCAGCCATAGTCAAATAACTAATCGGTGTGGTCAAAGCTGATTCGAGATAGAGACCGGCAACATAATTATGATGAGTGTAAACTGGAATTAATTCCATTCCTCTAGGTGAAGAAAAAACACTCACTTCATCATCGTACTCATCTAAAATTCTACCTTTTGGCAAACTGTTTAAATCATTAATAATTTGCTGACTGACTTCTGGAAGTTGAGGATTCATGGCGTAAGAAAAATTTCCTCTGATAAATTGAGGTTTAGCAATCAAAATAAAACTGAAGAAAAATAAGAGTGTCGCTATCATACCAACTATTTTTATCGATTGTGCTTTTTGTAACGCAATGTTTTGTGTCGCTAGTAAAAAAATGAAAACAAAATAGTAAGCTAAAAAGCGTGGTAGCCACGCACCGGTGCCAACTGGCATAATTTGCCACAAAAGAATGCCTGTCAAAGAAGCGATGATTAAATACCAACTGGTTTTTGATAACCAGTTAATCGGTAAAATTAAAACATATGCTAACCAAAGCATTTTATTTTCGTAAATATATGTCCATAAATCCCGACCAGCAAAATAACCAAGATCGGTGGTAAAATTTCGATAAATTAAGAATGGTATTATCCACCAAGAAATCATTAAAAATGATACAATACCAAGTTTTATATAATAAATAAAATCTTTGAAATTTCTTTCTTTTAATATCCACCAAATGACAATAAATGAAACTGCGAAAACAACTGACAACATATGGGAAAGTGCCATAGCTGAAAATGCCAAAGAGGGCAAGAATATTTTCTTCTTTTCATAAATTAATCCAAGAAATATTAACAGAAAATTCAAGCTCCACATATGGGTAAATTCACCGGCAAAGGTGGATTGAATTGACCCGCCAATAATTGTGTTAGGTGGAAATAAGAGTGGAAAAAGAATTGCAAACGCAAGTAAAATTGGATATTTAGCTTGAATTTTTTTGCCAAAATAATAAGCCGATAGTGGCATTGTGTATGTTCCAAGCATTACAATTATTTTGAAAGCAATTGCCAACGGTATGCCAATTTTTGTCAACAATCCGCCGATCCAGAATGGCAGTGGAAAATAGAAAGAAAAAATTGGCATACCGAGATACCAATCGTTTGTCCAACCAAAAAAGCCAGGAAATATTTTTTCCGCCATAATTTTAAGCGCTGTTTGATGCGAACCGAGATCTCCACCTCCCGCTACAGCTAAATCAAATATTTTTAGAGGGGGTAAAAAATTAAATATCAAAAAATAGATAATAAACCAAAAAAAAACCATTTCAAATTTCTGCCAATTGAATTTTTTCATCTAAATTCATTTTAGCCGAACTAACCATCAATTTGCAAATTTGACTTTGATGATTGGTGTTGATAGTATTTATTTATCATGAGTGATATTAGAACTAAAAAACTTGCTAAACTTGTTGTTAACTACTCACTTCAAGTTAAGCGAAATGAGAATGTGGTTATTAATGGCTCGACTGAAGCAGAAAAGTTTATTGTCGAACTCTATAAAGCTGTAATTACTGCTGGAGCACATCCGATCCTTCGCTTAACACTCCCCGAATTAGGTTACTTCTACTATAAACACGCTCAAGATCACCAAATCCTTAAATTTCCTGATCATTTTGATTATATGGTTAAAAATGCTCAAAAATACATTAGCATTGACACAACGCCCAACACTAAAGATTTTTCTAATATTGATCCGAAAAAAATCGTCAATCGCAGTAAAGTAACTCAACCAATTACTAATTACATTGTTAATGAGCATGGTAAAATCAATCGCATAACAGTTGGTTTCCCATGTCTGGCATTAGCTCAAGAAGCTAGTATGTCACTTTCTGAATATGAAAATTTTGTTTTTCGTGCATGCCTTCAGGACTGGAAAACACTTGGGGAAATGATGGATCGAATATTGAATAAATTTAAAAAGGGTAAAAAAATTCACCTTGTCGGAGAGAATATTGATCTAAGTTTTGATATTAATGGTGACAAAGCTATCGCTGATAAAGGAGAAGAAAATATGCCCGGCGGAGAAATATTTATGGCACCAGTACGGGAATCTACAAAAGGTTGGGTAAAATTTGAATATCCAGCCACTAAGTCTGACAAAGAAATATGCGATATTTTTCTAGAATTTAAAAATGGAAAAGTGGTAAAAAGTAGTGCATCTAAAAATAGTAAGTATTTACGAGAGATATTAAATACTGATGAAAATTCGTCGTACTTGGGTGAGTTCGGAATCGGTTTAAATCCTAATATTAATAAATTCACTAACAACTTGTTATTCGATGAAAAAATCGGTGGTACTATTCATTTAGCATTAGGTATGGCGTATAAAGCTAATGGTGGCGGTAATGATTCGGCAGTTCACTGGGATATTGTGAAGAATATGAAAAAAGCTCGGATTGAATTAGATGGTATGGTTGCTCAAGAAAATGGTCAATGGAAGATCTAATTATTTGAAATTTTTATTAATCTATTTCTAAGGGTGAGGGTTTGTTTTAGCATTTTGAGAGCGGTTTTGAGGTTGATACCACCTTTTTTATTTTTCCAGTTGAGAATAACTGGCAGTTCGATTATTTTTAAGTTATTTCTTGATGCAAGAATTAATAGTTCTAAATCAAAAACAAAACCGTTATTTTCAACTTTGCTAATAATATTTTCAGTCCTTTTTTTATTGAGTGCTTTCAACCCAGCTTGAGTGTCTGAAATATTAATTTTAAATAGAATTGAATTTATTTTGCGAAAAATCTTGCTAAATATTTTTCTTTTCAAGGAATAATTTATTCGGCTTTTTTTGTCCCATTTATTGGCGATTGCGATATCAAATTTATCTTGCTCGATCGCTTTAATAAAATTTGAAATCTGTTTGGGTGGAAAATCACCTCCAGCGTCAATAAATATAACAATATTCCCTTTGGATTGAGAAAAGCCAAATTTTAACGCTTTTCCTTTACCCTGATTTTCTATGAATTTAATGTATTTAATTTTATTTGATTTTACTGCCTTTATTTCTTTAGCAGTTTTATCAACTGAGCCATCATCAATTACAATTATTTCATAATTTGGAAATCTGACATCAAAAAACTTGGTTAAATTTGATAAATAACCTTTAATTCCTGCTTCCTCATTGTAAGCCGGAATGATGATTGAGTACTTGATCACTTTTAAATTTATTATTTTTGCGCTGGCGTCGTCCTACTCTCCCAGTCCCTTGCGAGACAAGTACCATCGGCGCTAACGGGCTTAACTGCTGGGTTCGAAATGTAACCAGGTGTACCCCCATTGCAATAAACACCAGCGCACAAACAATAAATTACTGATTGAAAGATTATGAGAGAGTAAGTTAATAATTTTATTGATCTGGATTATATTAGTACTACCAGGCTGAATTCTTTGCAGAACTTACACCAGTAGCCTATCAACCCCGTAGTCTACGGGGAATCTCATAACGAAACCTAATCTTGGGTATAGCTTCCCGCTTAGATGCTTTCAGCGGTTATCTAAACAAGCATAGCTACCCAGCAGTGCCCTTGGCAGGACAACTGGTACACTAGAGGCTTGTTCCTTCCGGTCCTCTCGTACTAGGAAGAATTTCCCTCAAGTTTCAACGCCCACAGCAGATTAGGACCGACATTCTGTTGCTTGATAACCATATCAACTACTGAAATTTATCTATGGCGATCCGATGCGAATCGGATTCTGCATGTCGCCATGCAGATCGGACTATATCTTATCCGATCTTAGATCGGATTCTTCCGTATAGTCTCTGAGGATTTCAAAAGAGTGATTAACTGTTTCTTGGTTCGATTACGTCTTTTTCCAGAATTATTCATCTTATAAGCAATATCTATTATTTCTTTAATTCCGACAATATTTCGATGTTTGCCAATATTTATTAGTTGAACAACTTTGAAAAAATATTCAAAATCTTTTACTTTAGAAGTTCTTAGTTGGTTAATCCTAAAGAATGGAATCACTTTTGTTAAAAGATCAATCCTATCTCTTACCACATAAACATAAGTAAAATCGTTTGAATTTCTATGGTTTGGTTTAATGTATCCACATCCTAAAATCTTTTGAGTAATTTCTAAAACATTCTTACTCTCTTGATTTTGTGATACATGAAACTCAGGAATAATTGAAATACCCAAAGGTAAGTCATCCCTGATTTGGAAGGCAATATGAAAACTGCCTTCACCATCAACCAAACCTGTAACATAACCTCTCCAGAACTCTTTTGATCTTTCCTGCTGATTGTCTGCACGAGATATATTTTCACTCATACATTAATTGTATAAAGTAATACTCGATACTTCAAGCCCTATTAGGACTACAGAGTTTTCAGCATATAGGAAGATTTATAGACAGCACATATATTCTACTGTCTCGCGACGTTCTGAACCCAGCTCGCGTACCGCTTTAATGGGCGAACAGCCCAACCCTTGGGACCTACTACAGCCCCAGGTTGCGATGAGCCGACATCGAGGTGCCAAACCGGACCGTCGATATGAACTGTTGGGTCCGATCAGCCTGTTATCCCCGGGGTAGCTTTTATTCGTTGAGCTCTGCCACTGTCATACATAGGCAGAGGATCACTAAGCCCTAGTTTCCTATCTGCGCGACTTGTAAGTCTTGCAGTTAAGCTGGCATTTGCCTTTGCACTATCACGTCGATTTCCATCCGACGCTAGCCAACCTTTGGACAACTCCGTTACTCTTTTGGAGTCGACCGCCCCAGTCAAACTACCAACCAAGCACTGTCCCTCTAATTTTAGAAGTTAGTCTCACATTATTTTAAGGGTGGTCTTTCACCTTGCGGGGCATGCCCCGCAAGGAAACTCTAAATCCTAAATCCTAAATCCGAAACAATATCTAAATTCAAAATAACAATGTTTTAAACATTTGGATTTTGAATATTAGAATTTGTTTAGAAATTAGAAATTAGAAATTAGGATTTCCGTGCGAAGCACGTCCCTCCCACCTATCCTCAGCAGAAAATAAAATAAAACAATACCAGGTTATAGTAAAGCTCCACGGGGTCTTTCCGTCTTGCTGCGGGTAACCGGCATCTTTACCGGTAGTGTAATTTCACCGAACCCCTTCCCGAGACAGTTTTCAGACCGTTATGCCATTCGTGCGGGTCGGAACTTCATTTATTTATCAAAATAAATAATCAGACTATCTCTTCATCTTATTATATGCCTTAGAAGCTCATCTTTTTTGTATCGTCTTTTACCTAAATTAATCTCATAAGCTAAATCAATTAACTCTTCTAGCCTACTCTTACTTCGATGTAAATTTGATCTAATCATTTTACATATTTCAGCAAATTTTTGAAAATCTGTCGCTTTAATTCCAATTAGTGGGTACTTTATAAAATGAGGAATTATGACATTGATCAAATCATCAATGCTTCTAACTTCATATTTATAAGTATTGTCTCGTTTCGAAAAACGGATACTTCCACATATAAAAAAAGATTGGATTTTCTTCATTAAATTAAGATTTTTTTTGTTTTGACTTATTGAAAAACTTGGTCGTACTTCTATGCCAGTATTTAATCTTTTTCTCTGATTAAATGACACACAGAAACAACCTTCTCCCTCAGTCAAACCAGTAATATAAGACTCTATTTCCACTTATACTCCTTTCTTGAGCTTCGTAGCATACTGTTTATTAATAAGAGCTGGCGTATTATCCCATTAAAGTGGGATCTCGTCTTTCGACTCAGTCGTTACGGGGTCATCCCACCAAAGGCGGGAGACTTCCCACGGGATTACCTGTTCAGGGTTTCCCCGTTATTAGCCAGATTACTCATAGCGTCTCACGACACTATTCGGGCAAATTCCATTTTTTACCCGACAAGGAATTTCGCTACCATAGAACGGTTATAGTTACCGCTGCCGTTTACCGGGGCTTAAGTTCGAAGCTCAATCTGACTTGCGTCAAATATCACTCCTCCCCGTAACCTACCGGCACTGGGCAGGCATCAGCCCGTATACTTCAGCACTAAGCATTATGCACGGACCTAAGTTTTTGATAAACAGTCGCCTGAAAAACTTTCGCTGCGACCCGATTTTTACATCGGGTAGACCTTATCCCTAAGTTACGATCGCTTTTTTGCCGAGTTCCTTAGGAAGGGTTCTTTCGATCACCTTGGGCTTCTCGCCCCATCTACCTGAGTTGGTTTACGGTACGGACAATCTAAACTTAACGATTTATAGTTTTTCTTGTCACCATCTCCCCTAATAACAATATATCCAAAACTGCTATCAAGCTTGACAATGCGTCACTACAAACCAAATTTAGATCGGTACAGGAATATCAACCTGTTGTGCATCGACACTTTATATGCCTTAGCTCCCGACTAACCCCCCGTCGATGATCGTTGCGGGGGAAACCTTAGATATTTGGTGGTCAGAATTCTCATCTGACTAATTCGTTACTCATGCCAACATTCTCACTCCCAATGTACTCCACGGTTACTCACGTTTCCGCTTCAACGTCGTTGGGACGCTCCTCTACCATCCCGCCAAAGGCGGGATTCGCATCTTCGGTATCTAGCTTAGCCCCGTTAAATTTTCGGCGCTAATTTCCAGTCGACCAGTGAGCTGTTACGCACTCTTTAAAGGGTGGCTGCTTCTAAGCCAACCTCCTGGTTGTCTGGGGAAATTAACTTCCTTTCCCACTTAGCTAGATTTAGGGACCTTAGATGGCGATCTGGGTTGTTTCCCTCTCGTCACATGAAGCTTAGCCCTCACGGACTGACTGCCTCATCAAATAACACTGACTATTCGGAGTTTGACTCGTGCCGACAGCTTTCGCCGCCGAACACAAACCAGTGCTCTACCTGCCAGCTTTCGATGGGCGCTATACCTAAATATATTTCGAGGAGAACCAGCTATCTCCGGGTTCGATTGGCATTTTACCCCTACCCACAAGTCATCCCCCAGCTTTACAGCACTGGTAGGTTCGGACCTCCTCACACCTTTTACAGTGGATTCATCCTGCTCATGGGTAGATCACCCGGTTTCGGGTCTGCCGATTATTACTTGTATGGCGCACAGTTAGTACTCGCTTTCGCTACGCCTACCCCCGCTGAGCGGGGTTAAGCTTGCAATAATCGACAACTCGTTGGCTCATTCTTCAAAAGGCACGATATCATCCCGCCGAGGCGGGACTCTATCTCCTTGTAAGCATATGGTTTCAGGTTCTATTTCACTCCCCGTTGCGGGGTACTTTTCACC
This sequence comes from Berkelbacteria bacterium GW2011_GWA2_35_9, assembly GCA_000991185.1. GTDB lineage: Bacteria > Patescibacteriota > UBA1384 > GWA2-35-9 > GWA2-35-9 > GWA2-35-9. The sequence continues at coordinate 12,072 of LBRB01000014.1, forward strand.
TTTCCCTCACGGTACTAGTTCACTATCGGTTAGAAGATGTATTTAGTCTTACGAGATGATCCTCGTTTATTCCTGCCGGGTTTCACGTGTCCGACAGTACTCAGCCCTAAAATGATAAATCAAATTAGAACAATTGTTTGATAATTTAATAAATTTTTGTTTACGGGACTATCACCCTCTATGGTCGTCCTTTCCAGATTCATTCAACTAACAAATTAAATTTCTCACAATCAGAACTTTTCCCATTTCGCTCGCCACTACTCTGGGAATCACACACGCCGAAGGCGTAAAATCAAAAATCAAATCTCAAAAATCAAAAAATGACTTTAAGACCTAATTTTGAAATAAACCTTCAACGGTT
>LBRB01000015.1 GCA_000991185.1 Berkelbacteria bacterium GW2011_GWA2_35_9
GCTTGAAGATGGATAATTATAGGTTGTATTGTGCCCATTGATATCCGGAGCAGCTTGATCGGGTGTAGTGGTAGTAGTCGTCGTTGGCACAGCAGTTGTTGTGGTTGGGGTTATCACTGGGGCTGGTATCACTATTACCCCAACCGTCCCTGACCGACTAATTCCTCTGTAAGATGCTGTTAATGTTATTGTGGCAGAAGTTTGAGTTGTTACGCTATTAGCTTTAATATTGACTTCCCTACCACTACCGATAACTTCAGCCACTGTCTGTTTATCGCTCTTCCAATCGTAACTAATTTCATTTGAAGTGTTTGGTACTCCATTGATTGAAGCTGTTGCAGTTAATTTTCCACTATTTCCAGAAACAAGTGCTAACGAAGACGGACTAATTGCCATTGTAATAACAGGTATAACTACTCCACCGCCAGTAGTGGTTGTTGTCGTCTGTGGTTTAGCGTTAACTGTAATCGATGAGTTTCCATTATGCGAGAAGTTGTTGGCATCAGTCGCTTTAACGGTTAAACTACTTGTCTTAGTCGATGTCAAGTCTTTAGCAATAACTTTTACTGTACTAGAAGTCGTACTCCCAGAAGAAGTTATTACAGTTGCGTCGCCAATTGTCCATTGATAGCTAATCCCACTTGTTACAGCTCTACCTAATGAATCTTGCGCAATTGCTGTGAAAGTCTTTTCTTCTCCATTATTCATAGTAGCACTCGACGGAGTGACTAATACTGAGGTAAACGATTCATTCGGCGGTAAATTTTTAATCGTCAATGTAACAGGGTCCGAAGATATAGATGTTGTTCCGCTAGTAACAGTTAATTTAATCTTGGAAGAAACCTCAGCAGTCCCAGTGTTTTTTCCAATAATTGTCGCTTCAGGACCAGTGGCATTATTAATTGTAATATTACTTGCGCCCTCGGTCGCTTCCCATTTATATGTTAATCCAACTCGATTTATATATTCAGAACCGAACTGATCAAGTATTTTTGATGTCGCTGACACCGAATCGCCTGAATTAATGATAGCCGTGTTAGGTGCCAAAGCCACGCTTACACTAGAAAGGATTTGGGGAGTAACTATTGGATAGCTGAGTGTTATGGTTGCTGTCTTTTTAACATTAAATTCATTAACTGCTTTTTGTGCATTTATATACGAATAAGGTACATCAAAAACATTTGCTTTATTAGTACCAGTAATCGGCTCCGATGACGATAGCTTTATTCCAGAACCACAAGTCATAGTTGGAGCCGTAAAATCCCACGGACAAAAATCGTTTGCCACACCTTTTATAGCTCCTTGGACAATAGTTGAGGTATCACAATTTAACCCGCTAAACTGCCCTGTATTATCCCAAATATAGTTGTAACCGCAATACGGTACATAATACGGTGTTGTATTGTTAATTACCGAAACCTCAGAATGTTTTTTAACTAAATGAAAGGGAGAGCCAATGCTTTGATCCTCCTTGAACTTCCTGTCCGGAACAACGTAAGTGACTGGTAGTTTAATATCCAAATTGCTATTTTGAACAGTCGCATCGGGAACTTTAAAATTAAATTCTGCCAAAATTTGACCTTCTGGAAGCAGTGAAACAGAAGTGCTGTTGGGAGGTGCCACAAACTTCATATTTTCAATTGCTTGAATTTGAGTCTTCCCTAAATTCGTATGAGGTATACTAATGTAAGGTTTTTGCAAAAATTGGCTGGTAGCTGGGGTCCATTTTAATATGTCGGAAAAAATATGATGTTTAATAGCCTTGGTACGGTAGTGAGCAGAAGTAGCAGTCGTATTTTCCTGAGAAAACATAAATTCTTCAGGTTGACTATGCATATATATATCTAAATTATCAACCACCCGATTTGAAGTATCGGCACAATAAGTAGAGGTACTAGTCAAACCAATCAAGGCGTTTTGTAGAGCGTCTGTCGAAGTAATAGCCGTTTCAGTTAAATCTAGCTGTTTGCAAACTGAAAAGTTTCGACTCAACCATCCATCAAGCTGTGCTTTAGCGGTCGTATTAGCAATATCTGGAATTGACCAAACTATATCCTTACTTTCAATTGAATTAGTAGCACCTCCTACCGAAATGACTGGTTGATTAACTCGAGTAAGTGAGTATTGGTTAAATTGATTTTCACTTGCCTTGCTCATCAAAACCCGATCATTGTCCGTGATAATCTTATTGTATGTTCCCAGTGTCCCTCCACGATAAATATCAACAAGAGGCGCAAACGAAACATTGTTGCCATTATTTTTAAGAGACCACGTTTTGGTATTACTAACCACCAATGCTGCCCGAACATTTTGTCCAGCAATCGGATTATCTCTTAAAAGTATTTTTGCTTCTCCGATTTTGTTATTTTCAGAGTCAACGATAGTTTGTACTGGACCAACTACTACCGAACTTCCAATTGGATTAGTTGTATCAGCACTCGGTTTAGTTACAAGCGCAATGGTCAATAACGCTACAAACACCGCCAAACCCGCAAACAGACCAATAAATTGTTGTGCTTTTGCTTTTGAAACCCTTTTGATTGACATCTTACCACTCCTTAATATATTAAAAATTAATTGATTTTAAATCTATTTTTTATTTTACCATACTTTAGGAATAGTCTGCAAATTGTTTTCTCTCTGTTGACTAACCTGTGATTTCTGTGGATAAATCTGCTTGGCACGCACGATCAAACGATTTTGCGCTGTTCCGATCGGCACACAAGTCATCAACGAAATAACTGGATAGTCGGTTTTATTAACCACTGAAATATCGGTTGGTTTAACTACTTTTGTTTCTTCAACTTGATAAATATAAGGCTTGTTTTGATATTTAAGATAGATGGCATCACCATTTTTTACTTCAGGCAAAAGCGCAAAAACCTTTTTGTATTGTCCTTTATCCCACCAATAATAAGAAGAATGACCGGACACAAAAATATTGCCGATTTCGCCCGGCAATGAACTAATATTAAAATGCGCTAACCCAGTTTTAAGCGAGTTTAAAAGCGAGGCATCATCAGTCGCTACTCCCCAATTGATTGGTGCTGTTAAATTAATTTTCGGAATGAAAAGTTGGTTATCCACTAAATCTTTAGGAAACCGATAAACTTTTTTGGTTGCTCCACTCTCATCGGTTATATTAGTTGAGATATTTGATATGTCGTTTTTAGCATTAGTTGAAGGAAAAACAAGCGAATTGTTTATCGGTTCAGTCCCTCGAATCTTGTACTTTAACCTTACGATCCAAGTTGGAAGTGTAATTAACAAATAAAACAAACTCGCAAACAGGATAAATGTTAATCCAACTAGAACTATTTTTTTCATATTATGCTTGTTGAATTGGCGCAATTTTTTTCTTCCTAAATATCAGCCATGTCAAGAATCCAGACAGCAACATTGAAACAAGCAGATTCACCCATAAAACTCCACCAGTTGAAACAAGCTTGGAAAATGGTACTTCGGTTATTGGCGTTTTAGGATTAATTGGTGGGATAACTGGTTCGGTTGTTGTTGTAGTAGTCGTGGTGCCAACTTCAGTCGTCGTGGTAATTCCGTCGGAAGTTGTGGTTGTAGTTACTAACGGAGTAGTTAATTCGGTGAAGTAAAGATCTAAGCTCTCTATTCCTGGTACATAATATGGATCTTCGCTATACAATGCGCTTTGAACTCGCACAAATTGACTACCATCGGCAATATCATCGGCTGGATTTATTTCCACTATACGATTTTCGCCAACAGGTTTTTCAAAATTGCCCCATTTAGCTAGATCCCAATTCAAATTGTCTGGTGTTCCAGAAAAACGGTATTTAGCGTAAGAAGTATTGTTTGAATAAGTTGGGTCGGTGATGGTTAAGTATACATTATCTAAATAAAAATCAACTAAACCCTGTACTCCACCCACCACAATCATATCAAAATTATCTCTCTCAATATCACGAGCTGAAATTGGCAAAACGACATGTTGGATCTGTTCGCTTTGACTAATAGCATTAGAAAGTTTTATTTTGCTTTTAATATCGCTTGAATTTGCGACTCCTGCGACAACTTTTCCACGTATAACTTTGATATCTGCGTTAAGTTCGAAGCCAAAATTTGCATATTTTGAATAGTTTTCAATAAAGTTATCCCCAAGTGTTTGATAGATAAAATCGACTAAATATGAGCTAGTCGTGCTAGTAACATTGATTCCTTGAAAGTGCATACTTCTCACGCCATCGCTAACACCTTGAACTACGCCATTTGCATCTGGCGTTTCGTTAATTTTAATTCTCGGTTGGTTGATTGAATCACTGGTAAATATAGAACTTTGGGCTTCTACTTTACCAAATAGAAAACTGGTTGTGCCCGGGGTTGGTGGCGGAGCGGGCGGACCATCATCACCTTGACCAGAAACTGAAGTTGTGCTTGTTGTACTTGGATTAGTTGGCGGTGGAGGTGGAGGAGGTGGACCACCTGGAGTTGTCGTAGTTATTTGACCGCCCGGCGGAGGTGGGGGTACATCAAAATTAGTGGTTGCCGTTTTCCAATAAGCGACTTTATCTGAAGTGTTGGTCAATTTTGTTTCAAAACTTTGATTAGCTGGATTGTAAAAATATTTTTCTTTGGGAATAATTTTTGTAAATTGGTCAATGTTACTTCCGCCAATTGAAATAGTCGACAAACTACTCGCCACTGGACGATAAAGCTGAGTTAAATAGAGATCGACATCAAACGCTTGACCAACTAAACCGATGATTACCCGATTCGGTTTTTGATCTAAATCACGCCAAGTTATGTTAGCGGTCTGAACTGTTTCAGAAGCCTCAAGCGTTTCGGAATAAACTGTTTTTGTGTCTGACGAAAGACCAACAATTGCTTTACCTGAATTAACTTTCAACTTTACCGTCAGACCATATTGAGTGCTGTTTTCTGTGTCAGTAAATTTTTGATTAAGAGAAGCGGATTCAAAGAAACCAGTACTTTTTAAAATCGGATAAAAATTTCCATTTTCAACATTAATCACATTTATACATCCATTTGGTGATGTCCCTTTACCAACTAAAAATGTACCATAATTACCATCGTAAACTGTGTTTATGTTTTTTCCTGCCATATCAACTAAAGCCTGAGTGCATTGAGCCACTTTTGGCAACGCTTTAGTCACATCATTATAATAAATATCATCATTAGAATTGTAATATAGAATAATATTACTAATAGGTGGACGGGGATCTTGATAAATTTGAGGAAAAAGCGTATTTCCAATATCTAAATTAAGTTTCGTTGATGAGTCGCTTTGTCCGTATGTAAAAGTGTGAGTAACTTGTGAATTTAATGGTAACAAGCTACCGCCACCAACCAAATTTAGATCCCAACTTTTGTTATCGTCACAATTGGCTCTGAAAAAAGCGGATTATCGAGATCGATATTGACCGGTTTTGCCATTACGGTTGAATTGGCTTGAGTCTTAACCCCACTGCTAGTTTTTAAATTACTCTCTTTAATCGGCACATTGATATATTTTTCGCCTGGCACCACATCGGCAGATGAGGTTAATTTTCCAGAATTGGCGCTCCAAATCCCAATCGCTGTTGCGTTTAACGCCAAAACTGCAATAGCACTTAATACTACCCGTTTTTTAAAATCATTCTTAATCAAAACTCCTCCTTTTTAAAGGTTTCTAAATTAATTATATATTAGTTTCTAAATAATTGTAAAGGTCTTTAATTTTAATTCTTTTTTGCCGACCGGTATCACGGTGCCGAATGGTGACTGATTTATTTTTTTTAGTTTCGCCATCAATTGTTACACAAAACAGAGTGCCAATTTCATCCTGCCTTCGGTAACGACGACCGATCGAACCCTTGTCGTCATACTCACAACTAATTTTTTCTTTCAAGTCTTCGAAAATTTGTTGAGCAGTTTTATCCATTCCTTCCTTATTGACTAGTGGAAAAATCGCCACTTTGATTGGTGATAACTTTGGATTAATTTTGAGAATTATTTCACCCCGATTCAGCCGATTTTGACCATCGCTAATTTCGAATGCTTCCCACAAAAGCGCAAAAAATAGTCTTTCGATGCCGATCGTTGGTTCGATAACATATGGGAAATATTTTTTATTATTTTTTTCGTCAAAAATAGTTAGATCTTTACCTGATTTTTGAGAGTGATTTTTGAGGTCAAAATCGGTTCGATTTGCTAAGCCAGATAACTCTCTCCAGCCAAAAGGAAATTTATACTGCCAATCAACCGTCTTTTTTGAATAATGAGCCAGATCTTTTTTCGGATGGGAAAATTTTTTGAGATTTTTTTCGTCTAATCCAATGTTAATCAAAAAATTTTCCCAATCTTTTTGCCACTGATTAAAATAGTAATCGTCTTCTTCGGGATGAACAAAATATTCTATTTCGGCAATTTCGAATTCACGCAAACGAAATAAAAAGTTGCCGGACGAAACCAATTCGTTGCGAAATGATTTGCCAATTTGAGCAATACCAAACGGAATTTTTTTGCGTGTTGTTTCTAATATGCTTTTAAAATTAACAAACATTCCTTGCGCAGTTTCAGGTCGTAAAAATTCTCCAAGTTGAGTTTGGAACATTAAATTGAATTTTTTCGGTTCGGACAATTTGTCTGACCCACAATTCACGCATTTGCCCTTGAATTTATCTTCATCGGCACGAAAACGAGCTTGGCATTTTCGACATTCTACCATCGGATCAGTAAACGATTCCAAATGACCGGAAGCTTTAAAAACAGCTTCTTTGGTTAAAATTGAGCTTTCAACCGCTACCACATCGCTCCGTGATTCCACAAATTTTTTCCACCAAAAATCTTTAATATTTTTTTTGAAAAGCGTTCCATAATAGCCAAAATCCCAGACGCCTGAAAGCCCGCTATACATTTCTTGCGACTCAAAAACAAAACCTCTCCGTTTCGCCCACGAAATAAACGAATCAAAATTCTTCATTACATACATTATACTATAATTAATTTTCAATTCATAATTATCGCCCCTAACTACCGAAACAAGACAAATCTAAACCTGACCGCTCCGCAACCTTGAAGGTTGCGGAGCTTGGCTTAGGTGCTATAATTAATGTATGGCTAACTATCGAACTCCATTAATAAATGATTTCCACTATCACATTATCAACCGAAGTATTGCAAAATATAGAATATTTAGCAAAAAACAAGTTTGTGAAAGGTTTGTTAGAACTATTGGATATTATCAAACTTATCCTCAAAAATTGAGCCTATCTAAATATTTAGAAAATAAATATGAAAACTCAACCGAGCCTAACAAAGACTCAAGCCAACAAGACAAATTAGTTGAAATCATTGCCTATTGCCTTATGCCAACTCATTTTCATTTAATTCTAAAACAAAAAGTAAACAATGGAATTTCAACCTATATGTCAAAGGTTGAAAATAGTTTTACCAAATACTTTAATATTTTAAATGGAAGAAAAGGAACACTTTGGGAAGACAATTTTAAAAGAATACTTATCGAGTCCGATGAACAATTATTACACTTAACTAGATATATCCATTTAAATCCAGTTTCAGCTGGATTGGTAGCAATGCCTGAATATTGGGATTTTTCTTCATATAAAGAATATTTAACTCGGAAAAATAATAATGATGGCATCTGTAATTTTAGAAAAATAATTAACATTGAGCCAGCTAATTATATGAAATTTGTTGTAGAAAGAATTGAAGAACAAAAACAATTGTCAATCATTAAATCACAAAACGACAATAATTATAGTGGTTAATTATTAGAAATAATAGTAGTTTTCGATCTCTCAATATTTCATAATTTAAACCAAACCCAAACTTTCTGAACCTGACCGCTCCGCAACCTTGAAGGTTGCGGAGCTTGGCTTAGGGGGTTTTGTTGACAAGAAAGGTGAAAAATAGTATATTGTCTATGAATTCGAACATTGACAGGAGGATGAAATGGAAGAAGGTGCTTCTGTAGAAAATAGATTATTTTCTCACGAAGAAGTTGGGGGACTTGATTTTCATGAAATATCGAAAGTAGCCAAACAATTGTTCCCACGAGCAGAGAATGTATTTTCTTTACTTAGAAATGAAGAAAATTGCAAAATTCAAATAGAAAAAAGTACCTTATCTAGGTATATAACAGATAAAATTTACTTAGAATTGGCATCGAGTTTTCCGGGTATAGATTTTCAAATTAATTCCTTGAGTACTCATTTATATATAAAGGCTATTCAACAAAAACGAATAATTCGAAAGGGATTCTTATTCAGACCGGTAGAAGTCACCCATGTCAATAAAACTGCTGTTATGAGAATCAATAAATACACGCACTTTATTTGTGTTTATGATTCAATGTTTTTTATGTCGGTTAGAGATACTCTTAAATTTTTTACCGACAAATATCCTGAGGTATTCGCTAGATTCACGATCAGTTGTAATTTTCAATTAAGTTAACTTTCCACAAGCACCCAGCTGGGTGCTTTTTTATTTGAGGGCTTCGAGACCGAGGAGTTTTTTGCCAGATAAATATTCCAACGACGCTGAGCCACCACTAAAAAGGTAGGTAAAATCGTCACCCAGTCGCATTTTATTTATTTTTTCGAGCGTATCGCCACCGGCGCCAAAAGTTGAGATTGATTTTGATTTGGCTAAAAATTGAATTATTTTTTCTGTTCCTTTTGCAAAACGATAATCTTCAAATTTACCTAACGCTCCGGCGATTAAAACTGTTCTTGATTCAGAAAGATAATCGAGATATCTCTCAATCGTTTCTTCCCCAATATCTCGAATATTATTAATTTCACTTCTAGGAATTTTCTGAATTTCAACACTTTTTCCATCCTCTAATATTCCATCGACTGGCAAATAGATTTTTTTATTCTGCAACCATTGTTTATTTTTTGATGTTAAAATTTGGTTAGCTACCATACCACCAAGCAAAATTTTACTAGCTTTTTTGGACAAAGCTTTAATCGTCTCTGATTTATCTTTAACTTTTGCCCCACCAATAATTACGATAAAAGGTTGGTGCGGTTTTCTTAACAACATATTTAACAATTCAACTTCTTTTTCAAGTTGCAAACCAGCATAACTTGGTAAAATTTTTGTCACACCAACTACCGAAGCGTGACTACGATGGCAAACCGATAGAGCGTCATTAACAAAAACATCCATATTAAGTGCCAATTTTTTAGCTAAATTTTGACTATTTTTTTCTTCACCCGCTAAAAAACGAATATTTTCTAGAATTTCAATATTCTTAATCTCAAAATTGACCAATTTTTTGAATCTAGATGCGATCGGTTTTAAAGATAGTTCTTTTTCAAAACCCTTACCCTTTGGTCTGCCAAGATGACTAACAACTCGAATCTTACTGACTTTTTTACTTTTAATTAAAAAACGGATCGTTTCTATTGATTTCCGAATACGAAAATCATCAATAATTCTTCCCGCTTCACTAAGCGGTACATTCCAATCTACCCTAAGAAGAACTTTTTTATTCAACAAACTAGCGTTTTTTACCGATATCACTACACACCTCCGTTAGCTAGACTACAAATTTCAATAAATTCTCTTGTCTTCAACGACGCTCTTCCAACTAACAATCCGTCAACATGACGATGAGTTAAGTAATTGCTCGCATTATCGCTACTGACTGAACCACCATAAAGAATTTTCAAATCGTCTGACAGTTTTTCTTTAATTTTTTTGGCTACTTCATCAACATAATCACTCTCTGCCTCTTTATCAGTCCCGATTGCCCAAACTGGTTCGTAGGCAATCAGAACATTTTGATACTCTTCATTACTAATAGATTTTAATATTCTTTTTAATTTATTGATCACAAAAGTAACACTTGTTTCAGACTTAGTTCTTTCTCCAACGCAAACAATAGGGTGAATTCCGTGATCAAGTGCAAGCTTGATTTTTTTATTAGTTGTCTCCTCATCTTCACCGAAATTATCAACTCTTTCACTATGACCAAGAATTACAAATTGCACTAAATTTTTTATCATTTGGGCAGAGACTTCGCCAGTGTATGAACCATTGTCAAATTGAGAAATATTTTGAGCACCAATTTTTAAATTGCTTAATGGGAACTTTGATAATTCTTCTTTAACTGGATAAAGCCAAATATATTCAGGGCAAAGAACAACTTCAACATGATGCATTTCTTCTAACGCTTTTCTAACCGAGCTAGCAATAATTATTGCATCTGCAAGTGATGTGTTCATTTTCCAATTTGCTACAATAATCGGATGTCCCGAAATCATTTTCCCTCCTGTATCTTTAGTTATTATTGATTGATGAATTAATTATTATGTCAGTTAAGAATTAATAATTAAGAGTTAATAATCACAATTCAAAATCCAAAATTACAATCTTAAATATTTCATCGATTCACAATTTTAAATTAGATTCTTAATTTTGAGATATTAATTATTAATTATTTTTTTTATTTCAGCAATCTTAACAATTTCCACCTTGCCTGTTTTTCTATCTTTTATTTCAACTTCATCTTCCGCAGTTTTATCACCAATAATAATTTGATATGGGATTCCAATCAAATCCGCATCAGCTAATTTTTCACCAGTACTTATTCCTTCCCGATCATCAACCAAAACATCCAAATCCGCTTTTTCTAATTGATTTACAATTTCTTCTGTTTTGAATTTGGAATTTGAAGTTTTATTATTGTTTAGAATTTCGGATTTAGAATTTAGGATTTGAATTATATGTATATCATATGGTGAAACACTTTTTGTCCAAATTATTCCTTTACCGTCATGACTAACCTCAACAATCGTTCCCATAACCCTAGTTGGACCAATTCCATAACTCGCCATTTCGACTGGTTTTTTATTACCAGTTGCATCTGCAACATATAATCCCAATACTTTAGAAAATCTTGTCCCAAGCTTAAAAATATTGCCAACCTCAATCGCTTTTTTCTCGACTAATTCTTGGTTGCATTCTTTACAATTTTTTCCATTTTCATTAATAATTTCACTGTTATTTGCAGATTGACATTTGCTACATACAAAAATTGTATCTTCACCGCTTTCTGAAATAGTTTGAAATTCATGAGAATATTTAGAAAATGTTCCACCACTCGCACTAGTTACAACTGTATCAATTCCGATCCGTTTAAATATTTTTTTATAAGCTTCTTTGATTTTTTCATAAAATTTGTCTCGATTTTTTATGTCAATATGAAATGAATATAAGTCTTTCATTAAGAATTCTTTACCACGCAAAATACCACTTTTAGCTCTTGGCTCGTCTCTAAATTTGGTCTGGATTTGATAAACCGCTTGAGGTAAATCTTTATATGATCGAATATATTTTGTGGCAATTTCTGTAATAACTTCTTCATGTGTATAACCAAGACCAACTTCCTTGCCTGAATTATCTTTCATTTGGTACATTACTTGATTATCCGTATTCCAACGATCGGTTTTTTCCCAAAGTTCTTTTGACTGAAATGCAGGCATAAATAATTCTTGACAACCAACTGTATTTAATTCTTCTCGGATAATATTGTTAATTTTATTGACAACTTTTAACCCCATGGGTAGAAGTGTAAACACTCCCGCCATTTGTTTATCAATAAATCCAGCTCGAATTAACAGCTTAGCGTTAATTGCTTCCTCGTCCTTTGGATCTTCTTTTAAAGTTTTTGTAAAATGTTTTGAATAATAGTCTGTCATATTACTTATGATACCACGAATAAAAATCAAAAATCAAAGATAAAAGATAAATTTGAGTTTTAATTTTTATTTCCTAGCTATACCGGGCTCTTTGGATAATATCTTGGTATGTGATCGCAACAATCAATAAAACTAATAAGACAAAACCAATCATATGAATAACCGCTTCAATTTTTTCGTGAACAATTTTCTTACCAAACGGTTTTTCAAGTAAAATAAATAAAGCTCGTCAACCATCCAACGCCGGAAAAGGAAGAATGTTTATAACTGCTAAATTAACCGAGAATATCGCCACTAATTGAAGTACTGCCACCACACCCATGCCAATTGCTTGTGAAGTCAAAAAATAAATTCCGACCGGTCCAGCTACGTCATCAGAAAGAGTGCCAGTTACGAATAATTGTTTTAAAAATTGTCCCAGAAAAACAACAATTGCCCAGATAACAACAAAAGTTTCTTTTATAGAAGCAATAACTGCTTTAAAAAATCCTAATTTGACTTTATAGACTTCGGATAAATAGACCCCTAACGGCACATCATTTTCGCCTAACAAAATTGATTTAATTTCACTATTATTACCGTTTAAATCTGAAAGCTCGAGTGTAATATTTTGTCCTTTATGCAATTTGGTTAATTGACTAACATCTTCTGATTCGTAGACCAATTTTCCATTGATTGAAACTATTTTTTGACCGGCTTCAAGTTTGGCAGTCTGAGCAGGGGAACCTTCAATCGTTTTTGTTATAATAACTCCCGTTTCTTTTTGTCCTTGATAGTTCGAATAATCAGAAATTGGCGGAATCATACCGATCATAAAACCAATTGTCAGTACTACCACTGCCAACAACCAATTCATAAAAACCCCAGCAAACAGAGTTAAAATTCGAAATCGAATTGGTCGGCGATTAAATGAATTAGGATTTTTTGAATCGCTATCTTCACCTTCGATTTTAACGTAACCACCGATTGGAATTAAATTGATTAAATATTTAGTGCCTTTTTTTCGCCATGAAAAAAGGGTTGGCGGAAAGCCAAACGCAAATTCATTAACTTTCATTTTAGACCACTTGGCGACAATAAAATGTCCAAATTCATGGACAAAAACTAAAACTCCTAAAATTAGTACAAAACCTAAAATATTGATCAATAACATAAATTATTTTAGATATTATCGAGTTGATTATTTTTCTTTTCCGAAATAGTTTCTACCTCTTCGTTAAACTTGGCAATTTGTTTATTAAGAATTTTCTCAGCTTCGTATTTATCATCTTCAGTGATAGTTTTATCTTTCTCCATTTTTTGTACCTGTTTCCAACCATCTTCTCGCAAATTCCGCAAGACAACTCGAGCTTCTTCACTTTTAATTTTAACAATTTTTTTCAACTCTTCCCTTCTCTCTTCGCTCATTGGTGGAAAAAACAAACGAATATTTTTTCCATCATCGCTTGGGTTAACATTAATATCGCTCGTTTTAATCGCTGTTATGACACTATCTTTTTGAGAAATATCCCAAGGACTAATCAAGATAACATTTGACTCTGGGACTGATATGGTCGCAATTTGTTTAAGTGGCAAATTGGTTCCGTAAGAAGTAACTTTAATATCCTCAATAATTGCCGTACTCGCTCTTCCAGCATGAATACTTTTAAGCTGGTCATCAAACTGACTGACAATATCAGTCATCTCACTTTCAAGTTGGTCAACTATTTTTTGATACATCTTTTCCTCCTAATTCCATACGCACAAAACGTTTTATGGTGATATTTTCACCTGTTTTGGCAATAATTACTTCAAGATAATTTTTGATTGTTTTCCCATTTTCAAAAATATAATCTTGAGACAATAGATCATCAACGCTTTCTGGATTCATTGAGGCAATTTGCAAAGCTAAATTATGCGCAAATTTTACAAATTCTTCATTTTTGGCTACAAAATCAGTTTCACAGTTGATTTCAACTAAAACGCCGATCTTTTCCATATGACTGTAAGTTTCAATTAGCCCGGCTTTGGTTTCACGATTGGTTTTTTTTGAAGCTTTAATTTGCCCTTTTTTATTTAAAATTTCGAGAGCTTTTTTTTCATCTCCCTTGGCTTCTTCCAGCGAACTTTGAATATCAGCGATACTAGCACTGGTTTGATCCCTCAATGCCTTTATTTGTTCAATACTTGTCATTTTTATAATTGAAAATTTAAAATTGGTAATTGAAAATTTTAGATATTTTTTTCTATTGTATCAAAAATTAATTGTAATGACTTTTTACCATCATCATTACATGGAACAAAAATCTCAAAATCGCTTGGGTCAGAACTGGTGTCACCGATTGCCCAAGCTTGAATGCCGAGCATCTGTGCTTCTTTGTAAGGGTTAACTTCAATTGATGGATCGCAAAGAATCATTACATCTGGCAAAACCGAAAGATTGCGTACACCTTCATATAAATCGCTAAGATTTTTTAATTTTTTATCAAAAGTAATTTTTTCTTTATTATTTAACTCTTGGTAGCTTTCTGACTCTTTTTGCTCAAGCATACCATTAAAAGTTTTTAAATTTGCCTTGAAACTATCCAAATTGGTTAAAAGCCCAGGCAACCATTTTTTAACAATGAAATTATGATTCAATTTTTTTGCAATATTGGCTACAAAATCTCTAATTTGAACTTTAGTCCCTACCCACAGAACATTTTTATTTTCTTTTTTTAACTCTTTTAGCCTAGTGATAAATTCCTCTAACTGATCAGTCGTTTTTTCTAGATTAATGATCTGTACTTTATCGACTGTCGAATGAACGAATTTTTTACTTTTTGGGTGAGAATGAGCTTTTTGATGACCAAAATGGACACCGGCTTTCAGCATTTCTTCAAGGTTTGGAGTGTTTTTTGACATTACTGGTTCTCCTTTTTAGGTTTATTGTCGTTTTTTAAAATATTAGTTTTTTCCATTCTGGCTTTAAATTTATCAATTCTTCCAGCGGTATCGATCAGCTTTTCGTTGCCTGTATAATACGGATGACAGGCACTACAAATCTCGGTCTTGATTTCTTTTAAAGTTGAGTTTACCTTAAAGCGATTGCCACATGCGCAAACAACATCAACACCTTGATAATAATGATTATCTTTTTTTGTAATTTTCTTTTCTTTTTCCATTACTAATATAGTAATATCATTATTTGACAAAATAATCAAGAGGTAAATTTTAATTTCCCTAAGAACCAACCGTGCACTGCGGGGGTGCACTATAAACGGTTAGGTAGTATAATAGATAGTAATGATTAGAAAACAAAAGTTAATCAATGGAAGTTTATACCATATTTTCAATAAAAGTATTGCTAAATTTCAGATATTTAATTCTGAGTTTGAGTATGAAAGATTTCTTGATCTAATTAATTATTATTCTTTTGATAAACCTCCTGTAAGATATTCTCGATTACTTGAATATCCAGTAACCACTCAAAATGAAATTATAAATTCTATCCCCGTCGAAGACAAGCTTGTTGAAATAATTGCATTCTGCCTTATGCCAACTCACTACCACCTAATACTCAAACAACTTAAAAAACACGGAATTTCAATTCTTATAAATAATATTGGAAATAGTTATACACATCATGGTATATCCATTTGAACCCTGTTTCGTCAAACCTTGTTTCTGACCCAAGTGAATGGAATTATTCTTCGTATAAAGAATTTATTGGTGTTAAAAAAAATAACAATCGATCTTGTGAATTTGATAAATATTTAAATATAGACTCAACAGAATACCAAAGCTTTTGTGAAGAATATATCAATAAACAAAGAGAACTTAGTTTAATTAAGCACTTAACACTCGAGTAGAACCGTCCGTGCACTGCGGGGGTGCACGGTAGTCGGTTAGTTTGAGACAGAAAGATGTCAGCTCTCGAACCGAAATGTATTTATTTTGATGAAATATATGGAAGTGTTGCTGGGTTTGTTAAAGCACTTGTAGTCGCACAAGAAGAATTAAATAGTAGTGAACCTGAAGTAAATCAAAGATATCATGATGAAATAAGTCATTTGCACAGGTGCAATTTGTGCCAAAACGCAATATTACACTGTCTTGACGAAATTTGTGGCGATATTAAAAAAACAAAAAAATACTTTAAGGCGCTTCATTCGCTGTCTATATCTGGTCTTGAAGATTACCTCAATAGACGAATCGAAAATCTGTTCAGCAATTCAATAATCGTTATTCAAACATCACTTCCTGACAATCCAGTATCTTACAAAATTGTTTCGGTTGAAACACTTACAGCTGATGTTATTTACGAAGACATCGCAAGAACAAGTATTTGTTTTTTGCTTAGCCCAGATTACCAGAGTACTTCGATCGAGATTTACGAACGATTCGATAATGCAATTGAAGCTTTTAAAGCTCGTTATTCTGGAGAAAAACCATTCGCTCATATTTTTGAGATAGTCGAGTTTATTACTAAAACTCATGTCACAGTTAATTATCGTTTCAAGATTGCTTGTCAAAATAAAGTTGAATTCAAATTAGCATTAAATCGTCAAGAAAGAAAACTATCCGAGGCTATTCAGGTCTTACTATGTAAATTGAAAGATAAGATTGATGTGGTTTGTAGTGAAAACTTCGAAACATTAGTCAAAACTATTTTTATATGTTTCAATGCTAAAGTTATCAATAGAGAAAATTTTACTTCAGTCTTCCCAGTCTCTCATTTGAATTTCAGTTCAGTAGCACAAAGACACTTGTTCTTGACCATTAATTACTGTGCGAGTAACACGAATACACTCGTCGCACGACTTTCACGAACAATGGCTGAAGTAAATCTCCATTGGACAATTTCATGAAAAAGATACGGAAGTCGTTATTTTTTAACATAACAATTAAATTCCAACAACTTTCAAATCCGCCCACAAGGCGGATTTTTGATCTCATAATAACTTGAGAACCATCCGTGTGCGCCCACCTGCTACTGCGAAGCACGAGCGGGCAGGGGTGGACGGAAGTTGGTTAGGTTTATAGTTTTAGATCTGTTTTGCGAAAACTACCCAACGATTGGTGGTCGTGCCGGGGGGATGACAGGTCATAATTGTAACTGTTTTATCATCTTCAATTTTTGGAGTCGGGTCTAAAACTGAAAAATCTTTGCTATCTACTACTTTTGAATCAAAAACTTCGTAAGTATAAGGTACTTTTTCAAAATAGATTTTAAATTGATCGCCCTTTTTTAACTGATCTAATTCCTTAAAGACTTCTTTATAATCTCCGGGTGCTGTATAGAGATAATCGCTATGTCCAAAAATAAAGAGGTTTCCGAATTCTTTGGGATTTTTTGAGTCTTTTGATAACGCTACTCCCTTTTCGATAGCTTTTAAATAAACATTTTGATCAAGAATATCTATATCGGGAATGATTGGCGCTGATTGATTAATTTTCTCAATGACTAAACCAAAATCCTCAAATTTTTCTAATGGTTGGGGAATATTTTCAATCAAAGCAAGATCTTTTTTTGACGACTGGCTGGTTGGTTTATTTTGTAAAACTAAATATGCTAACCCAATGATAAGAATAATACTCAACGCAAAAAGGGCAACTTTACCCTTTTTGCTAATTTTAGTCTTAAAAAATGTTCGCTTGAATTTAATTGATCGCATTCGCTATTTTGACTAATAAGTTCGTTATTATGGATGACAAATTTGGTAAACCAGTGCTTGGGAGTGAAGCGGTTGATGGCGTAGCGTTAACTTGCGTTGTATTGGATGATTCGTTATTAGATGAGTCAAGTGCCTTAACTACATAGTAATACTTCGTCCCGTCGGTCAAACCACTATCTTCATAGCTAGTTGTGGTTGTGCTCGTGATAGTTTTAATTGCTGATCCAACTGTTCCTTCTGTAGTTGACCGATAAACCTTGATGCTTGCTAAATCTGAATCAGTTGGATTGGTCCAGCTCACTTTTACTTTTCCACCAGTTTTTAAATCTGTTGCACTTTGGCTAGCCGGTGCTGCCGGTGGAGTGGTATCCGTAGCAGCAGTTACTGCAAAGGTAGTGAAGTGAGAGGATTGACCTGTAACTAGGACATTGTCTCCATCTTCGATGTAAGTAATCGATCCATCGAGTGGTGCCCATTTTCCATTTTCTTCGTCATAGTAACTCATTGTAGCTTTGGTCCCAATATCTGTAACCGCCAATCCAGCATTAGTTAGTAATGTTTTTACAACTGGGATAGTGATTGAAACCGAGCTATTTAGGGATGTAACTGGTTGCCCTGAGCTATTTTGAGCAGTTATTTCAAACCCAGCTCCGAGCGGTTTGTCTAATAGTTGATGTGGCAACTCAACTGTTGACTGAGCATTTACGGTCACATTATCTCCTTGACTATCAGCATCAAGTGCATCTTGTGGAATAGCAACATTGGCTCCAGCAATCGTACCATCAGTTAATCTAACTACTTTTGAATTATCACTATCAAAGGTTGAAGTAACTGGGGAAGACAATGCCGTTCCTGCTGAAACACTTATATTTTGAGTAACTGTTTTTGAGCTACCAGTATTGATTGCCTGGTCAACACTGACAAGCGGAACTGGTTGATCATCTCCACTTGAAGTATCATCTTTTTCAGCAACTATGTGCCATTCACCACCAATAACATCTATAGAATAGTCACCACTTGCATCAGTGTTCACCTCTATTGATTCCCCTTCAGATGAATATGCTGTAACGAAGGCAGAACCAATTGCAGTTCCACTACTATTGGTAACTTTTCCACTTAATTTAACATCAGCTGCTTGGAATGTCAAAGTTATATTATAAGTCTGATCTTTTACAAATGTTTGTCTCCCAGATTTTGGTGGTAGCCATTTATTTGTCCTGAGTGTTTCGGGTGGCAAAAAAGCTTGTAGAGCATAATCACCAGCCGGTAGCCTTAGGGTGACTTGACCATTACTATCTGTCTTGTCTCCATGGTTAAAGAAGTGATCCATTTTAACATTTCTATCAGAGTTTCTTGTATCAACTTCAACAAACGCATTCGCAACAGTGTTTCCGCTTGGGTCTTTAACTGTCACATTGGCTGTAACAGTGGCTTTTTTCATTATTATATCTTTGACCTGAGTTGCACCAGCAACCGGAGTAACGGAGGCATCTGTAAATGGTTGCGGAAAGTAACCTGAATCTGGGTCAACAAAGTAACCGAGATTAAGGGCTCCACCCGCTGAAGGAACTCTCATAGAGTAAGTTCCAGCTGCAGAATCAACATCTCCAGGAATAAAAGCCCCTTTAGGGTTAGTAGCGGTAACAAAAGCAAAAACACCTGTTACTTGAGCTCCATCTTCATCTAATAAATTTCCGGATACTGTAGAATCATTTAGAAGAAGTTTTATCTGTGCATTTGCATCTCCATTCGTTACATCAACTCTAGTTGTATCCCCCGAAGAATAGTCTGACCCTGGGGGAGTCATCATTCTCAAGTCATAAATACCCGCCGGCACATTAATGCTTGCCATTCCAGGTTGATTAGGATCAATTGGAGCTCCTAATCCACCCTTACCAAATTCACTTCCTAAGGCTGAGCTGACTAGTTCAGCTTCAATAAATCCATACTCCTGAAGTTCATTTCCTAAAGTATCTGTGATTGTGACATTAATTGTTTTATCAGCCAATAAAGCTGTGAAATTAATTGTCGGTGAATTATCAGCTGTAACTGTAATAAATTGAGGTCCACCTAAGGTTACATAGTTAGACTCAGTTCTTTCGGACCCTTCTTGAGCATAGGCTTTTTCATAAAATTGGTTTTTTATCTCATTTAGCTTGTAAAGAGCACCCATCGGACCACCTGGTCCACCTTCTCCTTCTCCACCTTTTCCACCCATTCCGCTCATCGCCATACATCCCCATTCACCAGCAATTGCTGAGATAGAAGTGGATCCATTGGCATCTGTCATACCCATTGTGAAGGCACTCCCTCTTGGCTGGAAACATCCAACCATAAAACCACTTAATCCTGAACCAGTTGAATCTTTTACAGTAGCGGTAATAGTTTTATCCATCTTGACTAGAGTTATTTGACCAAGCGCTTTTGTCTCATTGTCGCCAACGGTGATTGAACCCATACTTGGAAGAAGGTATCTATCTCCTGATTGAGAAGGATCTGAAAACATATCTAATTCATATGTCCCAGCTGGTACTTTCATTGAAAATGCTCCTGTACTTGGGTCTAAACCGGTTCCAGTCCCAAACCCAGTTCTGTTATGAAGTCCAATACCACCCATTCCAGTTGGGATTGGAGTAACCGAACCAGTAATCGTGGCATTAGCTACAATTACTTTGAGGTCAACATTGGTTTTGGTTTCGATGTTTGAGTCTTTAGAAAATTTTACTTGAGGACCTTGTCCAGAAAATGTATAGTCTGGAGCAATTTGTCCCGGTCCTGCCCAGGTGTCTGCTCTAACTTCCCATTTTCCGCCTGACATCAGCATCGTGTAATTTCCAGCACTATTGGTTTCTACATTAACCCAACCCGGACCATCCATTCTGTTTGCCATAACTCGTCCATTAGCAATTCCAGTTCCATTTGGATACATTAGTTTTCCAGAAATTGATTTTGTTGCTCTGTCTAGGGTAATATTTTGGGTAATAGTGGTTCCTGAATAGGTAATATTTGCAATATCAGGAGTAATATAACCAGCGGTGTTACTGTTTGGCGAGGGGTTTAAAAAAACATTCACACGATAACTTACACCACTCGTCAGACCGCCGATTCCATAACTTCCGTCAGTTGCAGTATTCGATCCAAATCTATTGCTAAAATTGGAAGTATCTTCGGCATTAACATAAGCATCGATAGCTGGTGTTATGCCATCGGATAGATAAACTACTCCTTGCATTCCAATTGTTCCGACGGTAATACTTGTCAAACCAGAATCCGCTTGTCCGTTCTGACCCCAGGTTTGGATATTTACATTATATTTACCGTCTTTGGATGGGTTATTGAGACCATTCAATATCAGCGTATATTCTGTCCCAGCCGTTAATGAGCTAGCGTTTACATTCACAGTTGAGTACTGGGATTCAATATTGCCGATTTCTGTAAATATAGCCGATGAACCAGTGCCGAGGGTAGCGCCACTTACTCCGAACTGTGCGTCGGGTGGTCCCTGAAAACTAATTCCTACTTGACCAAAATTAGCTAGTGCAGTCGCTGGGGTAAATGTAAAAGTATAGTTCGAGGTAGCACTTTTTACAGCACTACTTCCTACAGCCGTAATACTAGAAATCGTTCCAGCACGAGCTGTATTATTACTACCATCTGGAAACTGCCAGATCACCAGTGCCATGACTGCCATGGCGGTAAGAATTCTTTTGAAAAGTTTCATTTTCCCTCCCTTAAATTTACTTAATTTTTTATTTACTAAATTAATTATACCACAAAATTTTATTTGTCAAATTTTTCTAAAATCGTGTCAAGATTACCAGCCAATATTTTTTCGATATTCGAAAAACTTTTATTGAGTCGGTGATCGGTAATTCGATCCTGTGGAAAATTGTAAGTTCTGATTTTTTCACTTCTATCGCCAGTTCCGACTTGATTACTCCTTTGGTTAGCAATATTTTGACCTGCCAAAGACTGTCTAAGTGTATAAAGTTTTCCTTTTAAAATTTTTAACGCTTTGTCACGATTTTTTATCTGGCTTCGTTCGTCTTGGATTGAAATTACAATATTAGTCGGTAGATGCGTAATTCTGACAGCTGAATCGGTCGTGTTAACTCCTTGCCCACCATGACCCTTTGCTCGATAGACATCAACTCGTATTTCGTTCGCCTTTAGTTCTATTTTTTCATTCTCAACTTCGGGAATTATCGCCACTGTCACGGTCGAAGTGTGAACTCTGCCTTTTTTCTCAGTTTCCGGTATTCTTTGAACACGATGTACTCCACCTTCGTTGCGTAATTTTGCATAAACATGTTCACCACGCAATTCGACAAAAACCGACTTTATGCCTCCGATATTGTTCGTACTTTGTTCGATTATATTACTTTTCCAACCTTTTTTTTCAGCATATTTTAAATACATTTTTAATAAATCGTTTGCAAATAATTCAGCTTCATCACCACCTGCTCCAGCTCGAATTTCTAAAATTGCATTATTCGGCAGATTGGCTTGTTCTTTGATTTTCAAATCCAGTTTCAGTTTTTCAATCTCTTCTTCTGCCATATTTTTGAATGCTAAATCAGTAGCACTATCATATAAGGCTTGCGCTTCTTTTAATTGCTCTGAAATTGATTTGACTTGTCCACCCATGCTAATTAATTTTAAATTTTAAATTTTAAATTTTTAAACAATTCGAAACTCATTACTATTATTTTGTAAATTCTTCAAGAGTTACTTTAACATTAAATTCTTTATTGTTGCGTCTAACTTTCAATTCGATTTCGTCACCGACATTATAATTGCTTAATTGCTGAACCAATTGATGGGTTTCATCAATCATCTGTCCATTAATTTCTTCGATAATATCACCTTCTTTAAGCCCAGCTTTACTGGCTGGTGAGTTGGGTAAAATAGCAGTTTCGCCCTGACCACCGGCAATAATTATTCCATAATTGATCGGTAAATTATTCAATTGAGCTACTTCTTTTGTAATCGGAATGTAACGAATGCCAATATAAGGACGAACGATTTTTCCGGTTGTCCTAACTTGATCAATCGTTTTTTTGACACTATTGATCGGTATAGCAAAACCAATATTTTGAGCATTACCAGCGATCGCTGTGTTAACTCCAATAACTTGACCAGCTAGATTGACTAACGGTCCGCCCGAATTACCCGGATTAATAGCTGCATCTGTTTGTAATAAACCAGTTAATTGTTCGGTTGCCCCAGATGAACTGGAACTTGCTTCAATCTGCCTTTCTTTGGCAGAAATAACTCCGACCGTAACCGTATTGTCAAATTCTCCCAACGCATTGCCAATTGCCACCACCCACTGACCCACTTCCAATTTACTGCTATCGCCTAAATCTACGACTGGCAAACCACTCGCTTCAATTTTTAATACAGCCAAATCGGACGATATATCTTTGGCTAAAATTTTTGGTTTATAGCTCTTTCCATCGGCAGTAATAATTGTATAATCGGCATTTTCTTCTGAAACGACATGTTTATTGGTAGCGATAATCCCATCAGATGTAATAATAAATCCTGTACCCCCACCTTTTTGTTGATAAGTCTGTCCAAAAAAATCGGTAATATTATTGGTTGTAGAAATTGAAACAACCGCATCGGAAACTTTTTTGGTGGCATCGATTATGGCTGACGATTCTTCGAGCACAATTTTTTGGTTACTAACACTAGCGGTTTTAGTTTTTTCGGTTAATTCTTTTACACCTAAAATATTTTGTAATTTTCCTGATTGAGCTACAATTGATAACGCCATCAAACCACCGACAAAACCAAGCACAAAATTGGCAATTATTAAGACAATTAAGCCTTTTTTTGAGATCAGCGAATTATTTTCCATCCTTTTTTTCCTCCTCTTCGTCAAATTTTTTGGCAATACTGCCTAACCAAACCGCTATAATAACTGCCAGTGTTGTTACAAATAATGCGTAAATTAGTTGCGATTTCATTCCTTCGCCAGGAGTAATATATTCGCTGATAAATTTTTTAACCATCTCATTCCAAGCTAATGCCGCTACCAACCCAAACGCCGTTGTTAGCATTGTGGAAATAGTTTTGAAATACTCTTTGCCAATCCCCTTAATTGCTTTTCTTATTTTTGCCATAATATTATTTTATTATTTTTTCTATTATTGATTTTACTATTTCTCCGGAAGCCTTGCCCTGTGTTTCTCTCATCACCAAACCAACTAAAGCTTGCTTTGCTTCTATTTTACCATTTTTAATTTTTTCGACAATTTCCTGATTTTCTTGAACAATTTTATTAACAATAACAACTAAATCTTCATGTTTTAACAAATTTTCTCGGCTCATAAAATGCTCAATAATTTCTTCTTTTGTTTTGGGGCTTTTATTAATAATAAAACTAGCTAACTCACTTTCTTTCGCTTTAACTTCTTTCCGGCTTTCTTCGAACAATTTTAATTTTTGTTTATTTAAAGTTAAAATCTTCGCATCATCTTCTTTTAGACCATAATTTTCAACTAATTCAGCAGTAATATTGTCTGGCAATTTATCAATAGTAATTGAATCAATATAATCCTGAGAGAAAGATAGGGGAGGAAGGTCAGGCTCAAGAAAATATCGGTAATCGTTCTCTGTTTCTTTGACTCTCTGAGAAAAAGTTACCTCTTTGTTGTCGTCCCAGCCCCGAGTTTCTTGAATAATTTTTTCGCCTTTTTCTAAAAGTTCTGTCTGTCGATTAATTTCAAAATCAATCGCTTTTTCAACTGACTTGAACGAGTTCAAATTCTTAATCTCAACCTTAGTGCCTAATTTTTCACCTCTTTCACCTCGCAGGAGTCGTCCCGCCACCTCCGAGGTGTCGCTATTTTTGATTTCGCTTAGCGAAATATTGACTTCCACCCTCATCATGCCTTTTTCCATATCCGCATCAGCGACTTCCAAGTGACGCAACAATTGCTGAAATTTCTTGGCAAACTCGCTTGCTTCTTGACCGTTAGTTGTATCTGGTTCGGTAACTAATTCCATCAATGGCACACCCGAACGATTGTAATCAATTAAAGAATAATTTGAACCAGTGGGGTGCAATAATTTCCCCGTATCTTCTTCGAGATGAATGCGGGTAATTCTGATCTTAGTTCTTAGTTCTTGGTTCTTAGATGTTTGAAAATTGAGATTTGGAATTTGATTGGATGTTGAAATTTGAGATTTGAAAATTTCTAAATGCCCTCCTTTTACTAAAGGTAGGTCATATTGTGATATTTGATATCCTTTCGGCAAATCTGGATAATTATAATTTTTCCGATCCCACTTGGTAGTTTTAGCAATTTCTCCACCAACAGCTTTGCCAACTTTTATCACTGATTCAACTGCCTGTTGGTTAATAACCGGCATTGCCCCGGGTAAACCTAAACAAGCCGGACAAGTGTTCGAATTTGCCTCAGAATTAAACGGATCGTTTTTGCACCCACAAAACATCTTTGACTTTGTGTTCAATTCCGCATGGATTTCAAGACCGATGGTCGGTGTGTAATTTGTCATATTGCTCTTTCCTCTATTATTTGTCATTTCGAACAGTCTGTCATTTCGAACGAAGTGAGAAATCCCCTCTACTTATATTATACTCTCATATAAATCATTCATTCTTGAATTATTCTCATTAACCAAACCTAATTTCTTTTCTCTCCGGTAATCTTTTACTTGCTTTTCTCTTGCGATCGCTTCTTTAACACCACCAAATTCTTCAAAATAAACAAGTTTATCAATATTATACTTTTTCGTAACCCATCTACAAATTTTTTTTTGTGCTCATATACACGCCTAATTAAATTATTGGTAATGCCAGTATAAAATACAGTGTTGTATTTGTTAGTCATAATATATACAAAATATTTATACTGCATATTCTGGTTAAGATTTCTCACTTCGTTCGAAATGACAAGCTAATTGCTCGAAATGACAATTATATTCCTATTTCCCGCTCTGGTCAATCCCTATTTCCATTATTACAATAATTCTCGTTTATTCCGTTGCGAAATTAAATACTGACGAATATTTTCTGTTCCCCCCGCAATTTTTCTAAGAATATTCATGTCATCGATACCATAGTAATTAGCTAAAAAACCCGCCACTGCTTCTGACGAATATCGATGTTCAGGAACAGGTTTTGTTTCTAAC
>LBRB01000016.1 GCA_000991185.1 Berkelbacteria bacterium GW2011_GWA2_35_9
TAGTGACGGCACATTCACCGCTCCCGGCGGCTGTGTTCTCGAAGCAAAGGGCAACGGCACGCTGACACTGCAAGTAAACACCGGCACGGTCACGGTCTCTTCTCGCTCGATGAAGGTAACGGGGGGCGGAGATCAGCCGGTAACTTCGCCAACTAAACCGCCTTCTCTAGGTTTGGGAGGAGGGACAATCACTCCACCAACACAAGGAGGCGGGTCCGGTAATAGCGGAGGTACAACGCCACCGACCATCGGGGTAATTGCTGTGACAAACAATAAAACCTATTCACCGATACCTTCCGCAGATAATAAAAAAATAAGCTTTCAGTGTACAGGTGATACATCCTTCGCTGTAGGTGGTCAGGCCCCGGAATCAGAGCTTGAAAATACAGTGAAGTCAACCAATCCCGATGGATCCGCTTATGATTGGGAGGGGGATAATTACGGGAAACCAATGCCTCGGTATTATACGAGAACCGATTCATCGCTTGCAGTGTTTAAGAATGTGTATGTATATAACAATAATCATCCAGAAAACGTAAGTAAGAGTAAGCACATTGCTGACGAAGATTTAGAAGTTAACACTGTTGCCGCCTTTAATTTTCTAGTCCCATACGACGACTCGTTCCACCCGTATAAAAACGTGTTTCCACATAATTCATATTCTGCAGTGGTAAATCCGAAAATCTATGTATCTCCCATCCGCGGACAGTTTGGCCCTCCGTTTGGGGATTGGGTAAGTGGATCACTCGGAACAACAACGAGGGGGTGTGATTTCTATCTCTATAATTTTGTCGATGTTGTAGTCCGAGTTGATAAGGGATCTCTGCAGTACTCGATAGAAAATTTATAGCTCACCGAGGCAATAACAATTTTTCTGAATCGCTATTGAGATACTACCAATATTACGTATACTGTATCTGTGAATACACTTATTAGTTAAGATTATCTGTTTTTACTCTTTCTTATCCTCGTCTTTTGGCTTATCTGATTTATCATCCGTTTTTTCATCGGTCGGCTCGGCACTTTTTTCACCTGACTTTTCTTCAGCTTTTTTTTCTGTCTTTTTCTCGGCGTCTTCTTTTTCCTTCGCAGCGCTATACAATTTCTCACCAATCTTTTGCACGGCTTCGCTCAATTCTTCGGTTGCCTTTTTAATTGCTTCCAAGTCATTGCCATCCTTGACGCCCTTCAACTTCATCACCGCATCTTCGACGGGTCGTTTTTCGTCTGGTGTAACTTTATCACCGGCATCTTTAAGCGCTTTTTCGGTTGTCAAAATTAATTGCTCCGCCATATTTCTGGTTTCAACTAGTTCTTTCTTTTTCTTATCTTCTTCGGCGTGAACTTCGGCGTCCTTGCGCATTTTTTCAATCTCTTCTTCACTCAAACCACTGCTGGCTTCGATGCGGATTGATTGTTCTTTGTTGGTGGCTTTGTCTACCGCTTTAACATTTAGAATTCCGTTGGCGTCGATATCAAAAGTTACTTCTATTTGTGGAATGCCTCGAGGAGATGGAGGAATACCGTCCAGAATAAATCGTCCCAAACTGCGGTTGTCCGTAGCCATCGGGCGGTCGCCTTGCAAGATATGAATCTCCACCTGTGGTTGGTTGTCGGCAGCAGTCGAAAATACCTGTGACTTTTTGCTTGGAATAGTGGTATTTTTCTCAATTAAAGGTGTCATAACTTGTCCGAGCGTTTCAATGCCAAGCGTCAAAGGTGTAACATCCAAAAGCAAAACATCTTTGACATCGCCGGAGAGTACGCCGCCCTGCGTGGCGGCACCAAGTGCTACAACTTCGTCTGGGTTGACGCCTTTTTCCGGATCTTTACCGAAGATCTTTTTAACCGTTTCCTGAACCGCCGGCATACGAGTCATACCGCCGACCAAAATCACCTCGTCGATATCGCTGGCAGAAAGTTTGGCGTCTTTGAGCGCTTTCTCACAGGGTTTTTTGGTTTTATCAAGTAAGTCAGAAACTAAATCTTCCAATTTAGCACGAGTCAATTTCTTGACTAAATGCTTTGGTCCAGAGCCGTCAGCGGTGATAAAGGGCAAATTAATTTCGGTTTCAGTAGCGCTGGATAGCTCAATTTTGGCTTTTTCGGCGCCTTCTTTAACTCTTTGCAAAGCCATCGCATCGATAGTTAAATCAATCCCTTCTTCTTTTTTATAATCTTCAACTAACCAATCAATAACAACTTGGTCAAAATCATCACCGCCAAGAAAAGTATCGCCGTTGGTAGATAAAACTTCAAAACTGGATTCGTCGCCTTCGGCGCCCATCTCTAAAATTGAAACATCAAAAGTTCCACCACCCAGGTCAAAGACAGCGATTTTGGCGTCCTTTTTCTTTTCTAGTCCATAAGCCAAAGCGGCAGCGGTTGGTTCGTTAATGATTCTTTTTACATCCAGTCCGGCAATTTTTCCGGCATCTTTAGTCGCTTGTCTTTGACTATCGTTAAAGTAAGCTGGAACAGTAATTACCGCTTCGCTGACCTTTTCGCCTAAATAGCTCTCGGCATCGGCTTTAAGTTTTTGCAAGATAAAAGCTGATATTTCTTGAGGAGTGTAAGCCGAATCCCCCATTATAACTTTAATTCCGTCACCAGCTTTTTCTATTTCATAAGGCAATGTTTTTTTAGCTTTTACAACTTCAGCGTCATCAATTTTTCTACCAATCAAGCGCTTAACGCTAAAAATAGTATTTTTTGGATTGGTTACTGCTTGGCGTTTGGCAAGTTGTCCGACTAATCGTTCGTTATTTTTGCCCATCGCTACGATCGACGGCACGGTATTGGCGCCTTCGGCGCTGTGGATAACTTTTGATTTACCACCCTCCATAACGCTAACAACGGAGTTAGTGGTTCCTAGATCAATTCCAATTATTTTTGACATATTTGAATCCTTTCATTAAATATTATTTTTTATCTCTATAATAATAATGTAAAGCAAACTTTACATTTTGTCAAGTGGTATATAAAACAGATCTTAATTTACCTTAACTTTGGCTGGACGAATAACTTTCGAGTTCAATTTGTAACCATCAAGCACTATTTCATTTATTTTTTCACCCTCTCCTTCAATAGCGTCGTGTAAATTTGGATCAAATTCGTTTCCAATCTCAACAATAATTCTTTCCAAACCATTATTTTTTAACATCTCTTCAAGTTGTTTTTCAATCAAGTTTATGCCTTTTGCCCAATTATCATTTTCTAGTTCTTTTGGTAAATGTTCAGTTGAGCGTTTAAAATTATCCAAAATTGGCAGAATATCCAAGATTAAATTTTCATTGGCGTACAAAAATAGACTCTTTTTTTGAGCTTCAAAGCGGTTTTGCAGATTGATTAACTCGGCTTGTTTGATTTTCACAAGGTTAGTTAATTCAGCAATTTTTGAACTTTTTTTGACTTTCTTTTTGACGATTTTTTTCATATTACACAGAAAATGATAAATTAATAATAAAGTTTTGTCAATAATCAATGCTTAACATTAATAATTTAATTAATCGTCTTCACCCAGCTTTAAAATTATCTTATCTCACGATCGTTTTTTTTGTTGGTATTCTGATATCAGACGGAAGTTATTTTGATCAAACAATATTTTTACAAACTGTCGTTTTGTTGTTGGTTGTTTTAATATTTTTCTCAAACAGTATTATTGTTAGTACTTTATGTAGTTTAAGTATAGCATTGATTATTGGAATTTCTTATCCGTTAATTATTTCTCAACCGTTTAGTTTTGATGGTGGGTGGATAGTTGAAAAACTAACAAGCTTGAGAGTTCTCTATTACGCTAAAATTACTCAGCTAATTCCTAGTCCATATGGTGATCTGGCAACTGGAATTGTGGTAGGTGCCAAAGGCACTTTTTCTAAAGAATTAAAAGATATCTTTATTCAAACTGGAATTATCCATATTACCGCAATTTCTGGTTTTAATATTACTATAATAATTAAAATATTTGCTGATTTTTTAAAACAATTTGGGAGAGTTCCAAGTTTTTGGATAGGTACGATAGCGATAATGGCTTTTACTATTGTTGTTGGAGGGCAAGCCTCAATTGTTAGAGCGTCAATCATGGGTTGGCTTTTTTTGTTAGCCCGGTTTGTTTATCGTTTGCCTTACATATATACTGCTTTAATTTTTTCAGCGCTTTTGATGGTGATTCAAGACAATCAGGTTTTTAGCGATATTGGTTTTCTGCTTTCTTTCAGCTCGATGCTTGGTTTAATATATATTTCCCCACTACTAAAAAAAATATTTGATAAATACTTTAATAAAATGCCAGAAATAATCAACACAATATTAATTGAAACAATCAGCGCTCAAATTGCCGTAACTCCGTTAATAATTCATTATTTTGGCAGAGTGTCGTTGATTTCGCCAATCGTTAATTTATTAGTTTTGCCAATTATTCCACTTTCAATGTTGATTTCTTTTTTAACTTTTGTTATTTCATTAATTAGTACTAAAATTTCAATTGTATTTGGGGTGCCATTGCTTATAGTTTCAAAATATACTGTCGAAGTAGCCACTTTCTTTAGTCGTTTTCAGGGAGCGTCGATTAATGTTGAAAAAATCAGTTGGGTATTTACGAGTGTAGTCTATATTACAATTTTTCTCCTGGTATTTTATTTAAGAAAAAAAACCAATGTCGAAAAAAAGTATATTTAGTAAAAATATTTTAATCGCCTTACTACTAGCAAGTTTGAGTTTGTGGTATGTACTGATAATAAGTGCTGATAATTTACTTAGAGTCTATACTTTGAATGTTGGACAAGGGGATGCAATCTTAATATCAAAGAATCATTTTCAATTACTTATCGACACAGGAAGAGGTAAAACAACCTATAGTCGAGTAAAACAGTATTTACCATTTAATGATAATAAAATTGAATTATTGATCCTTTCTCATTTGGATAGCGATCATATTGGTGGAGCAAAATATATTATTGATAAAATTGCTGTGGATGAAATTTGGACGCTCAATTGGCAAAAAGAGACTGAAACCGTCAAAGAACTAAAAAATAAAGTTGAAGAAAAGAAAATACTAACTAAATTTGTTCGAGCTGGTGAAAAAAAAATAATTCAGACGGAAGAGGGTGAAATAAATATTAAATTAATCAACCCCGAAGAATACATTCTCGAATCAGAGGGAAATAATAGTTCGATTGTAGTCAAAATAAATTACGATGAACTAGATTTATTACTGACTGGAGATCTTGAAAATGAAGGTGAAAAAAAATTGTTGGAAAAAAATATAGATTTACAAGCAGAGATATTAAAAGTTGGTCACCATGGATCAAAATCTTCAACCAGTCAAGAATTTATCGGCAAAATAAAGCCGGAAGTGTCATTAATTTCTGTTGGAAAAAATTCATATGGTCACCCCAGTCAAAATATACTAGACAGACTAAAAAGTATTAATAGTAAAATATACCGAACCGACGAGTCGGGCACAATCGAAATATCAACCGACGGCAAAATCTACACAGTCAAAACAGAAAAATAATAAATTACACCTGACCGCTCCGCAACCTTGAAGGTTGCGGAGCTCGGCTTAAGGGTATAAAAAACCCCACTCCGGGTGGAATGGGGGTAAGTTTTCTAATATTTTAATGAATATTTATAGCATCTCCGATTTTGATAAAATCATATAGAGTTTTTGCGTCTCTTGGGTGTAGTCTGACGCACCCGTGAGAGGCTGGTCTACCTAATTCTTTAATTTTATCAGTTGCATGAATATAGTGACCGCCGTGATAGTGGATTGCCCACGGCATGTCGCATTGGTATTTTTTTGACCAATGATTTTTTTCTTTACCCAAGACAGTATATTCGCCAATATTATCATGAATGACATCCGGATGTTGCCCCGGTAGCATTAAAATGCCAGTCGAGCTGGTTGAACAAATAAAAGTATAAACTAATTTATTATTTTCATCATATGCTCGAACCCGTTGTTCCTTTATCGAGACATCGATTAACTGATTGCCTGTAGTTCTATTAACTGTGGATGTTTCAATTGGTGGAATATATTGACTTGGATAATATTCTGTAACTTTAGTAGTATTTTCGATCGAGGTTGGAATAAGTTTTATTTTAACTTGATTTGAATTTTGCTCAACAACTTCAGTATTGGTAGATAGTGATGTTATTATCTCAGTTTGTTTGTTATTTAATTTTATTGCTCCGCTAATCCCTATGGTAATCGCCAAAGCAATAATTGTTACAATATAAAAATTCTTTTCGTACCTTGGCATTGGTTGCACCTCCTACCTAATTCCGTAAAATCGTTTCAATCGATTCATAATGGCAGTATTTTTTGAACTAACGAAACTTAAATAGCGTCGGGTAGATGAATTTTCATTATTAGCAAAATTTTCCATTGCCTCGACGGCATTGCTTAACATTTGTTGCAGTAGATTGTGATGATCTTTATAGATAGAATAGGGAGGAATTTGATCCGATAATGAATTAATTCGATTTAATAGATTTCGTCGTTTGTTTAACTCCGTACTCCATTGAGATCGATCATTATCATTCAAAATTCCCTTATCATAATGCGACAGTACCCTTGAAAGATTTTTTCTACCATTGCTATATTCAGCTACAATTTGAAATATTTGTTGACGGTAATCGGAATATTCTGGATTGGTCCAATAATTTCCAACCACAATCACCCTATCATTGCTAATTTTTGGGCTATTCTCAGCCAAATGAATACTTTTTCTGGCTTTGTCAAAATTAGTTGATAATTTGAAGGCTCGATCAATTGCTTCAGTCGTGTCGCCTTCATCAGGCGATCCATAAACTTGTGCGGTTAGCCTAAAGTGTTCAAGCATTTTAAGCATTGAGTCGCTCTTAGCACTTAACGCATCTCGAGTAATAGATAGATTGGCTAACTGTTCAAAACCGGATAAATATTTATCTGTTTTTTCGATTGATTCATTAAGCGCTAGGCTATTAACATTACTTGCTTCCATTGATAAATATTTAACCCTATCTTTGGTGCCTTGAGCATAAGTCTTCATTTTTCTCAACTCTTCTTGAAGTTGATCTTTCCCATTTACAGACGGAGAAAGAGTTTTAATTTCCGTATGAAATGAATCAATCAGAGTGATTAGATTTTTGTAAATATAAATTTGTTTTTCTTTTTGATTTTGTTTGATCACTAAATTGGTTGAAAAAAATCCGACAGCAACCAATATAATTACGCTACCGGTAATAAATAACGCCCTTTTTTTCAAGGTACTCACCTCCGCAAACAGAATATGAATATATTAGTACAAATATTATTTATTGTCAACTCTGAATTCACAATTTTGACTTAATATTTGACTTAATAATGCATACAGTACAACTTATCGATCTGGTACTATGCTATATAGCATAGTACCAATTATTTCAATATGTTGTACCGTGATATAGTTCGGTCTAACATTCGAGACAACCAATCCCTTTCGTCGATATTACCTTCAGTAAATTTTTGAAAACTTCCAGCTTTTTTGATCATTTTTGCTACCGTTGATTTTTCACGATAAAATTTTTGATTTATTTTTGAGATTGTGTTGTGGGAAGCGCCAGTTTTATCGTTGATGTCTTGATATGTTTCGTTGTTGACTAAGTAGGAAGAAATTTGAACCCGTCTAATTATTTCACAAATTTCTCGTGGGGTATGTAAATCAATAAACAGATTCATCAATTCTTTAAAATTATTTGTTTGTGACAATACGTGGATTAAATAACAAAACTCCTGATAATCCCAATGATATTTTCCAACCCCAGCGCTGGTTTTCGATACTCTTTTCATCATTTACTCCTTTTTTTAATATTTTTAATTATTTACTTTATACCCTAACAATCTTACTACTCTACTATATAGTATAGTACCAGAATTTGTTAAGCAAAATAAGATAAATTTTGATATAATATATTTATGAAAATTGAGATAGATCAGAGTGGTAAAATAGAACAAACTAGCCATACTACGGCAATTGGACTCTCAAACGATATACAAATTGCCGTAACGATTACAGGAAGAGAAAAACAAAAACTCTTAGTGCATTTTAGAAAAATTAATCAGCGTAAAGTATTTATGATTGTAACATTTTGTGTCTTGATTTATATAACACTTAAAGAAGTCAATACTGATAAATACGAAATATATATTGATAGAGAATATAACGGATATGATAAATTTGTTAAAAGCAAAATAGTCGATTTGTTTAAAGAGAACTCCAATAAATCTATAAATATTCATAAACTACACATTGTTTCTGTCGGTAGAGATTCCAATGCTCATAAAGTCGCTAATTTTAGTGCAAAAAATAAAT
>LBRB01000017.1 GCA_000991185.1 Berkelbacteria bacterium GW2011_GWA2_35_9
AAGAGTAAAAAATCAATAAAAATGGTACATAATAGCCTTGACATAGTCCCATTTATTTGCTATAGTAATGGTACATATTAAGTTTGTTAGAGTCCCAAAAGGAGGTGATGTATTATCAGAAATAATAATGAAGGCTTTCAAAGTCGCACCTTGGGAGACGCCACTTATCAGCCTTCGTATGTATCTTAAGACCCTTACTATCTCCCGTCAAGCTGTCTAAAGGAGGCAGCTAACTATGATAGAAGTCTACTTTTCAACTGACGGCAAGCAAACGATTCACGTACAAACTGAAACCACCGAAGAATTAAACAAACTATTGCCATACGCCAAGGAACTTTACAAAAGGGTTTGTAATGAGTTTGGAACTAAGGTTCAAATGTGGGGTGAAGTAATGAACGGCAACGGTAAGGTGAAAGAACAACCAAAACAAGAGAACCTACCATACCCTGCACCGCTTTGTACTGTTCACAAACAGCCACTAGAGTATAAAGAAGGCCCCTATGGCTGGTTTTGGGGCTGTCAGGTAAAACTTCCAAACGGAGAATGGTGTAAAGCAAAGGCAAGATCAGCAGACCTTAGATTGAGGGAGGCTGTAAATAAAGTAGTTTAGCAAGTTGGGTTGGAGGGTGGGCTTTACCTGCCCTCTTACCTATAAGGAGAACACTTATGCGGTTGATAATAATTATTATTTTGTCCCTTATTATTCTCTGGCCAATTTGGCTTACACTTCTTACCTTAGTGGTGTTTTTAACAATACTGATTTTACCCTTTTTAGTGCTTGGTTTGATAATAGAATATGTGAAAAGCGAGTTTCAAAGCTAGGTAGGTATTGAACCTTTTTCACCTTGAGAACCAGTTACAAAGATAACTGGCGGATTTGTGTATTGATCTTGATTCTCCAGCTCCACATCCTGAGCAAAAAACTCCATAGTGGTGCCATCAAACTCAACTGGTCGACCACCAACCATATTTGCCAATTCGGCAATTTCTCCGATAGTTTGAATATCAGAAGCAAAGGTAGTGATGAAAATCCGTTTTTCAGCATTGTTCTTATCTTCAAATATTTCTCTAAATTGATGGGTGACTAACGAAACGGGATTAACCCATCCGTTTTTAATAATACCTGTCACATCCACAATCAGAGTGTCAATATTCCGTTCACCTATTTTCTGAAACCTGCGAGAGGTTTTTGGAATTTGTGGATCAGAATCTCGACAATACTTGAAATCAGTCAAATAAACTATTTTTCTATCTTCGATCGTCAAGACCAAGCCAACCGAATCTGGGATTGAGTGAAAAACTTCAAACGATTCAATCTCAATACCAGCGACCTGAAAACAACTATTGGTATCAAATTCAATAAAATCATAAACCAGAGCTTCAAGCTCGTGAAGTTTATTGACACGCAACACTCTTTTGGCAATCTTGATCGTTAGACCAGTGCTATAGATAGTTACATGACATTTATATTCTTCACAAAGCTGAACAAGCTTAACTAAACCTAAAATATGATCAAGATGTCCGTGGGACAAAATGACATATAGTGGTTTTGAAAAATCAATTTTTGAATAATCAGGGTTAAAATGATCAGGAATTACTCCTTTATCATAGTTTCTTAAATTAGCGATCTTTCGACCACAATCAAGTAATACTTGAAAATTTTTATGAATTATCAACCAGCAATTCTGTACACCAATTGCTGACTGTCCGCCAAGCGGAATAATCTTTAAATCAATTTTATTTCTTTTTTCTAATTTTGCGACTGCTTTCCCAAGTCGGGTTTTGTCCCGACTCGTAAAAAGCCCTTGCTTTGCCATCTAAACCACATCCTTTCGTGGCAAAAGCGTTGACTACAATGTACAAGTGCGATTGAGGAAAGTTTAGCATAGAATTAGTAGGTTGTCAAGGGAAAAAATACTATAATAGGTTAAGTGGGTTGGATAGGTTTTATAAGTATTTTTATAATATGGCACGGATTATGGCAATTCGGGTTGATCACTTGAAATTTATTAATCTTATTATTAATGGACGAAGAGTTATCGCTAAAACTATTTTCTGCAAATTGCCTCACTCTAATTCAATCCGTGGTTTTCACCGCAAACTTAAACGCAAGTGTCATTTGAAAGTAATTTGCGGACAGCATATCAATCAGGATATTGATTATCTTCTCAGAGAAGAGATTGAATATTTTTCTAACAGAGATGATGTTGATACGATTATTTTGGTAGCTGGTGATGGTGGATATTTAGAGATTATTGATCATACTCACAAAATTCATCAAAAAAAAATCGAAATCATAGCAATCAAGGAAGTCTTAAATCACGATTATTTCGGTAATGGCTTTAAACTAATAGACTTGAGAGAATTAAGACCATTTATTATTGAAGATATCTTGCCAAGAAAAAAAAGAATCGGTCCGACCGGTTCTAAAAGAAACAAAAAAGCCAAATCCAGCTCTATCCGAAATCCAAGGGCAAGACCCAGAAGAAAAAGTAGAAGATAAGAATTTAAATAAAGAGATTTCTCGCCTTCGGCTCGAAATGACAACCCCCTGCGTAAGCGGGGGGTTAAAATAAAGAATAATAAGAATAAGTTTTATAGGTTATATAAGTTATGAAGACAATACATCAATCTTTTTTATTGGTTGAGTAAATGGAGCAGTTGGGATGCCGGTGTTTTGTTTTAGAGAATCTAAATGTTTAGGAGTGGGGTTAGTAGTTACAGGAGGATTTTTTTCCTCTTCTTTTTTTTCAGTTTCTGTATCTTTAGGTCGAAATTCTTCACCCATTAATTCATCGAGTGTATAAGGTCCGTCAGAAATACCGTTTTTTTCACCTCGCAGGAGCCCTTCGGTCACCTCTGGGGTGGAGACCGACTTTAAATGGTCAATAACTTGGTTTTGATTTATTTCCTCTCCTTGCATATTTTTATATTATCATAAGTTAGATAGGTATGATAGGTTTTATAGGTTAAAACAATCTAATTTGTCTTTTTTCTGATAGTAATCGTTGAGCCTTTTTTTGATTTGAACGATTCTTCTTTTCTAGTAACCTGTTTGTTTGACTCGGTTTCAACGACCGTATTGGTGGTAATTTCTTTGGTTTTTTTAGATAAAATCGATTGTTGCTGAACGATTGAAAATAGAGTTGAAACAACCCAATAGATTGGCAAGGCTGATGGCAAAGATCGACAAATCAAAACTGTCATCACGGGAAAAACATACATCATCTGTTTCATCATCATAGCACTAGGATCATTAGTGGCTGATTGGTTTTTATTTTTTGGTTGCAATTGCCAAGATTGGAAAAACTGCGATACACCAGCTAAAATCGGCAAGACCCACACATCCGGTTTGGTTAAATCTAGACCAAAAAAATTAGTATTTAAACTCTCGGGCTGAGGAATAAATGAATAAAGATTGTGAAAACTAGCGGTTGAAAGCCCACGAATAAAGACTTGATAAAGAATAATTAAAATCGGTAGTTGGATTAAAAGTGGCAAACACGAGCCGACAGGGTTGATCTGATATTTTTTATAAAGAGCCAGAGTTTCTTGAGTCAATTTTTTTTGATCGTCTTTATATTCCTCTTTTAGTTTAGCCAGCTGGGGTTGAATTTCTTGAACCTTTTTTTGCTGATGGATTGATTTTGAAGAGGGGATTAATAAAATCAAACGAATTAAAATAGTGATAATAATTATTGCCCAACCGACCGAATGACCAGGAATAATCAAAGTCAAACCTATTAGAAGGTTGTAAAGAGGGTTGTATAATACAATTTTTAGAAAATATTTCATATTTTTAAAATTAAACTCGAAATTAGAATATCGAAACTCGAAACAATGTCAAAACTCGAATTTCAAATGAATTAAACTGTTTATAATTTGTAATTTTGGTAATTTGAATTTGTTTCGGATTTAGAGTTTCGTGCTTCGAATTTTTTAGGCTGGGTCTCTTCCCCCTTTCGTCCATGGAAGGCAACGAAGAATTCGTCCGGCGCATTTTGCCAGTCCCTTTAGACTACCATATTTCTCCACCGCTTGGTAGCAATAGTCGGAGCAGTGAGGTGTAAACGGGCAGTATCCTGCCAGAAAATATTTTTTCAAATAACCTTTATCGGGTGATAGTGTTTTTTGGTAAAAACGGATAAAATTCAGGATAATTTTTCGAAACATTTTTCAAAATCTTTTTTAATATTATCCAATTTTACTTCTTTAGGGTCGAACAAAACCCGAACAACTAAATTTATCTTTGGCAAGTTTTTTTCTTTTTGAATCAAACGCACCGCTTCGGACAAAAGTCTTCGTATTCGGTTGCGTCGAGTCGCTTTTTTGGAAACTTTTTTAGCAATTAAAAAAACTGCCTTAAAATTATTTTCATTAGCAGGAAGATATATAAGCGAAAAAAAAGAACCATTCGTTCGTTTACCATTTTTAAAAATGTAAGAGATCGTTTTCTTGTCTCTAAGTCGGTTGTTTTTTGCCAACATTTTAATGGCTTAATCTCTTGCGTCCTTTAGCACGGCGCCGTTTTAAAACATTGCGTCCAGCTTTAGTCGCCATTCTCTTCATAAAACCGTGTACTCTTTGAGTAATTCTTTTTTTGGGTTTGTAAGTTCTTTTAGGCATATAACTACAATAGCTTAGTTTAACCAGTAAGTCAATATTAATAAAATTTAAAATTAATATCTCAGAATTAAGAACCTAATCCAAAATTAATAATCTTAAATTCTAAATTCTAAATTTGATTATGAATTATGAGATCTTAATTTTTAATTTAATGGAAGTTCTCCCCAGCGCTATCCACACCCATGCAACAGGTTATTTTCCACAATTTTTGACAAATCTGTGGATAACTTGTAGAGTAGTTTTTGTGTGCTAATATCATTTCATATGAACTTAGAAGAAATTTGGCAGAATACTTTAGGTGAACTTGAGGTCGCTTTATCCAAAGCCAACTTTAAGACATGGATTAAGGATACCGAATTAACCAATTATAAAAATCGCCACGCAATTGTTTCGGTCCCAAGCACTTTTGTTAAAACTTGGTTGGATAAAAAATATCACTCGACGATCGTCAAAACACTGCGTAAATATTTAGACGATATTAAAAGTATTGAATTTGTGATTAATAACAAGAAACCAAGTAACGAAAGATTATTGTTCTCAATGAGTACTCAAAATAGCGATAACACTTCCTCTAAACCAAAACATAATCTTAATCCTGATTATGTTTTCGAAACTTTTGTTATCGGACAATCCAACCGTCTAGCATATGCAACCTGCCAAGCGGTGGCTGAAAATCCCGGTTTAGAACACAACCCTCTCTTTATCTATGGCGGGGTTGGTTTGGGTAAAACTCATTTACTGCAAGCGATTGGTAATACAATTAAAAAGAAAAAACCGGAAGCAAAAATTCTCTATGTTTCGTGTGAACATTTTGCCAATGAATATATTAACGCTATTAAAACTAAAAAAATGGATGAATTTAAGCGAAAATATCGTCAAGTTGATATTTTTTTAATTGACGATATTCAGTTTTTATCCAAAAAAGAAGGCACCCAAGAGGAATTTTTTCACACTTTTAATTCACTTCATCAAACCAATCGCCAAATTGTGATGACTTCCGACCGGGTTCCAAAAGCTATTCCGGCACTTGAAGAAAGAATTTCATCCCGTTTGGCATGGGGAATGATTGTGGATATTTCTCAGCCCGATTTTGAAACCAGAATGGCTGTTTTAGAGGTAAAAGCAGACGCTATTAATAAAAAGATTAAGTCTGAAGTTTTAGAATACATTGCAAGATATATCACCAAAAATATTCGTGAATTAGAAGGAGCACTAATTAAAGTGGTTACAGATGCTAAACTATTAAATGTTGAAATATCACTTGAATCAGTTAAACAATCATTAAAGGATTTAATTTCTAACAATAAAGGGGAGACTCCTGAGAAACTGATTGAAATTATTTCTATTTATTACGGAATTACTAAAGATGAATTAATGTCAAAAAAAAGATCACACAATTTAGTTTTACCTCGTCAAATATGTATGTATATTTTACGAGAAAGAATGAAAATGTCTTATCCAAAAATTGGGGCGGTTTTAGGTGGAAAAGATCATACTACTATTATGCACGGTGAAAAATTAATCGCAAAAAAAGTTATTGAAGATGTTGAATTAATAAAACAAATTGAAGAGATAGAACAGAAATTGAGTATTATATGATTATTAAGAGTTAAGAATTAATAATTCAGAATCACAATTCAAAATTAATAATCATTGTTTTTGAATTCTTAATTTGATTATTAATTATGAGATCTTAATTCTTAATTTAATTCTGTGTATATCCTTGTGTATAACTTGTGCATAAATAGTAAATAATAAATAGTTAGTAGTAAATAGTGAGTTATAAACATAATTCTTAACATATTTAGGCACATATATATGTCATTTATACACACCCAAAAATATGGTTCCATCCACATATCCACAACCTTTACTATTACTACTAATAATTTAAAAAGAAGTTAATAATAAAGAAAAGAATAAGTTATTAGATAATAGGTATGGAAGCTGGTTAGGGAATAGAAGATAGAAGTGGAAAATAGTTTTAACCCATTTTCTAAACCCTAACTAGTATCTAAGCCTTTAAACTAAACCTAAATAAAATAAATATGAAAGCTATATGTTTATCTGAAAATTTGGCGAGTGGATTAGCGATAATCTCACGAGTTACCGGTAGAAATACAATTCTGCCAATTTTGAATAATGTTTTAATTGAAGCGAGTAATGGAAAAATGATTCTATCTAGCACAAATTTAGAAATGGCAGTTACGACAAAAATTGGGGCGAATGTAAAAAGTAGTGGTAAATTAACTGTGCCAGCTCGGTTAATGTATGAATTTGTATCGTTAAATAAAGATAATAATATTTCTTTAGAACTAGATGGGACTAAATTTAATCTTATTTCTGAAAAAAATAGTGCCTCTCTAAACACTTTATCAGTCAACGATTTCCCGCCCATTCCTGAGAGTGAAGATGGACTAAAAATTAGTTTAGATAAAAATCATTTTTTTTCGGCTTTGGAAAAAGTTGTTTTTGCTTGTGCGATCGACGAAACCCGACCAGTTTTAACCGGTGTTTATTTGAAAATAGAACACAATCAATTGACTTTAGTTGGAACGGATAGTTATCGATTAGCTGAAATTGTTTTACCTAATATTGGGATAGATGAAGAAGTAGAAATACTAATTCCAGCTACGACTATTTTAGAACTGGTTAAAATTTTTACTAAAGACGATTCGAAAATTGAATTGAATATTTCGTCAAATCAAATTGAAATAAATGATCCTAAAACGACGATTATTTCAAAATTAATCTCTGGTAATTTTCCAGAATATAAAGAAATAATTCCCACTAGTTTTAAAACCACTATTGTAATTGAAAAAAAAGAATTGGTCGATAGTTTAAAATTAGCTCAATCTTTTAGTCGGGATAATGCCGGTAATGTAGTCTTTAAAATCAAAGAGAATAATCTGACAATTATTTCTCGCTCCGATCAATTTGGAGAAAATATTTCGAAAGTTAATGCTGAGATTAGTGGTGAAGATATAAAAATTACTTTTAATGTTAAATTTATTTTAGAACTAGCGGATAAAATAAATTATCAAAAAATTACTCTTTCACTTAACGAATCTTCTAGTCCAGTAAAAATAAGTTCAGATGAATTAAGTAATTTCACTTATATTGTTATGCCATTAAAGGTGGAAGAGAAGGAAGAATAGGGTAAAATTACCAATTACAAATTATAAATTACAAATCAATTCAAAATGTCTTAATTTATTAATTTCAAATTAAATCATTGGATATTGAATTAAAATTTAGAATTTAAAATTGAAAATTATTAGATGTTAAACAAGATTATTCTCGAAAATTTTCGTTCTTTTAAAAAGAAGCGTTTTGAATTCTCTGAGAAAACTCAAATTATTGGGAAAAATGGATCGGGAAAAAGTAATCTTTTAGAGGCGATTAGGTACTCATCAATATTAAAAAGTTTTCGGGTGAAAAGAGAGCAATATTTAATCAATAATGGAAGTGATTACTTTAATTTAAAATCTGAATTTGAAAATAACGATGGTGATATTAAAGAAATATTTATCAATTATTCTGGTAAAAAAAGTGTTTTGTTAAATAAAAATAGAGAACCAGTTTCAAAATTGGTGGGTGAAATTCCAACCGTCTTATTTTGGGAAGATGACCTCAATATTTTACTTGGTAGTCCGAATTATAGACGCAAGTTTATTAACAGTGCAATTTGTCAATATTCAAAAATATATCTGCAGGATTTAGTTGAATATAATCGGGTGATTAAACAGCG
The DNA here is from genome assembly GCA_000991185.1 of Berkelbacteria bacterium GW2011_GWA2_35_9. Classification (GTDB taxonomy): domain Bacteria; phylum Patescibacteriota; class UBA1384; order GWA2-35-9; family GWA2-35-9; genus GWA2-35-9. The sequence continues at coordinate 8,378 of LBRB01000017.1, forward strand.
CAATCGTCAGTTATTTTTAATTTCAGTTAATAATTTGGATGAAAATTTACTAGATATTTGGGATCAACAATTAGTAGTTTTAAATCAAAAAATTAATCAAAAAAGAGTTGAATTTTTTCAACTTTTAGAAAAAAATTATCAAAAAATTGCGAGTTTGGGTAAGAGCGATTTTAAGTCGTTAAAAATAGTACCAAAATTAATCCAAGTTGATCAAAAAATTTTAGAGCAACAAAGAAGAGTTGATATTAAGCATAATTACACGACTATTGGATCGCACCACGATGATTTTTCCATCAATTTTAAAGGTAAAAATCTAGCTAATTTTGGTTCCCGTGGGCAACAAAAAACCGCTATTATTTTTTTGAAATTAGCCGAAAAAGAGTTGCTTGAAAGTCAGATAAAAAATAAATCAGTCACTTTGCTTTTGGATGATATTTTTTCAGAATTAGATAAAGATAATCAGAAACTGGTTTTAGACACGACTAAAAATGGGCAAGTGATATTGAGTTCGATAGAAAAACAAGAAATCAAAAGTGATGTTATTGAGCTTTAAAATTTAATAATTCAAAATTAATATCTCAGAATTAAGTCCCGACGATTAATAAATGTCGGGATCCCGATCGAAGCATCGGGAAATCTAATTTAAAATTAATAATCTTAAATTCTAAATTCTAAATTTGATTATTAACTATGAGATCTTAATTCTTAATTATTTTAATTATGCTTCAGCCAATTAACAACTTAATGTCTGGGTTGAGAAAGAACCGTCTCTACGACAGCGCACGGGTGGTTTTTTTGATGCAGGGGTACTTCG
>LBRB01000018.1 GCA_000991185.1 Berkelbacteria bacterium GW2011_GWA2_35_9
TTTTATCTTGATTCAATGTTGATTATTAACCAAATTATTGGAGTCTACAAGATTAAGCAAGAACATTTAAAATTATTAAATCAAGAAATACAATCAAAAATAAAATCAATTAACTTGCCAATTAATTTTAACTATATTCCTAGAACTCAAAACAAACTTGCCGACAAACTTGTCAACCAAGCCCTCGACGAAAAATAACTCTTGACAAATTGTAAGGGTTACTTTACATTAGTTATTGTAGTATAAACTAATAATATATATGGAGGAGTTATGAATATTCAACCATTGGGAGATCGAGTATTAGTTAAGCCGATCAAGAAAGAAGAGAAAACAAAATCAGGCATAGTGCTTCCTGACAATGCGCAGGAAAAACCGCAAGAAGGAGAAGTTCTTGCCGTTGGAAGTGGAAAAATAATCGACGGTGAATTAAGACCATTAGAAATTAAAAAAGGCGATAGGGTACTGTATTCAAAATACGGCGGTGACGAAATTAATATTGATAACGAGGAATTAAAAATAATTTCTGAATCAGATATCTTAGCAATCATTAAATAAAATCAACCATCACACCTACGATGTGTGATTGGTTAAAATAGGGAGTAAATATTATGGCAAAGCAAATATTATTTGATCAACAAGCGAGGGAAAAATTACAAAAAGGAGTAAATACTTTAGCTAACACGGTAAAAGTAACTTTGGGACCAAAAGGTAGAAATGTTGTACTAGACAAAGGTTTTGGTTCGCCAGTGATTACAAATGATGGTGTGACGATCGCAAAAGAGATTGATCTCAAAGATAAATTTGAAAATCTTGGCGCTCAAATGATTAAAGAAGTAGCTGAAAAAACTAACGATATTGCGGGTGATGGAACTACCACTGCCACACTTTTAGCACAGACTTTTATTAATCAAGGTTTGAGAAATATTGCAGCTGGTGCTAATCCTGTTGAAATAAAACTAGGTATTAATAAGGCAGTCAAATCAGTCGTTGAAACCTTGGAAAACAATTCAAAAAAAATTAGTTCAAAAGAAGAAATAGCACAGGTGGCATCCATATCGGCTAACGACGAAGAGATCGGTAAATTAATCGCTGAAGTGATGGAAGAAGTTGGTAAGGACGGTGTGATTACAGTTGAAGAGGGACAAACTTTCGGATTAGAAAAAGAAGTTGTGCGTGGGATGCAATTTGATCAAGGTTTTATTTCTCCATACATGATGACTGACACTAGTCGACAAGAAGCAATTATTGAAAATCCATATATTCTAATTACTGATAAAAAAATCTCAGCGCTAAACGAAGTTTTGCCGGTTTTGGAAAAAGTGACCAATCAAGGTAAGAAAGATATGGTAATTATTGCTGAAGATATTGACGGAGAAGCATTAACAACTTTACTTTTGAATAAGTTGAGAGGAGTTTTAAATGTTTTGGCAGTTAAAGCACCCGGTTTTGGAGATAGAAGAAAAGAAATGTTGCAAGATATTGCAATTCTTACTGGTGGGCAAGTAATTAGCGATGATTTAGGTGTTGATATGAAAAAGGTTGATCTTAATATGCTTGGACAAGCCAGAAAATTTGTCGCCGATAAAGATAATTCAACTATTATTGATGGTTCAGGCAAGAAAAACAATATTTCTGCGAGAATAGAACAAATTAAAAATCAAATTCTGACCGAAAAAAGCGATTATGATAAAGAAAAATTGCAGGAAAGATTAGCTAAATTATCTGGTGGAGTTGGGGTAATAAAAGTTGGAGCAGCGACGGAAGTTGAACAAAAAGAAAAACAACATCGAGTCGAAGATGCGGTTTCAGCTACCAAGGCAGCCGTTGAAGAAGGAATTGTCTGCGGTGGTGGAGTATCTTTGATCGACACAATTAAACCACTTGAAAAAATTAACACCAATTCCAACGATGAAAAAATTGGTATTGAAATTGTAAAAAATTCTCTTGATCAACCATTGAGACAAATTGCAAAAAATGCTGGTAAGGATGGGGGAGTAATAATTGAAAAAATTCGTTTTGAAAATAAAGGTATTGGTTATGATGCAAAGCTAGATAGATTTGTTGATATGATTAAAAACGGCATAATAGATCCATTGAAAGTTACAAAAGCGGCAATTTTAAACTCTGCTTCTGTAGCAAGTATGCTGTTGACCACAGAAGTGGCAGTGGTTGAATTGCCTGAAGAAAAAAACGAAAAACCGGCAGGAGAAATGCCGGAAAATAGTGGATTTGATTACTAAACTCAAGCTAAATTAGCTTCAGCTATATTGTTGCCTTTTAAAATTAAAGTGTGACTTTTTTCATCAAATTTGTCAATTCGACTAATAGGAACAATCCGTTCTTTTAATAGACTTCGAATGTAAATATTTACCGCCGACATTGTTTCGAGTGATAACGAAATATCAACCACTTTACCAATGTAATTTTTATTTATTTTAACTTTACAACCAGTCAGAGAGTTCTTTAGCGTTTTTTTTGCGCCAGCAATTTCATCAATATTAACAATGTCATTTTGATTATTAACCACCACACCCTCTTTATCAATACTTAAAATATCTCGGCTAGAAATAATTTTAGTTTTTTTACTAAAAAATTTTGTTATCGTCAGACCAATAAACTTACCGTTTTCTGGGTCGATCAGTACTTTATCAACATCGGCAATTTTTATGCCATCTTCAAAACTAGCAATTTTTAAATTTCCAATCGAGCTGGCAAGAATTAAATTCAGCACTTTCCTCCTTTTTACTATTAATTGAAATTATATAACAATTTTGCGATTTACACAAAATTATTTTTTTCTCTCTGAATAAGTACCGTTTTGAGTATTGATGACGATCAAATCATCTTTTTTTATAAAAAGAGGTGCTTGAATTATTGCACCAGTTTCAATTGTTACTGGTTTAGTTCCAGCAGATTGACGATCACCTTTAAGACCAGTTTCAGCTCCGATTACTTTCATAGTAACTTTATCAGGTAAATTTATTTCAATCAGTTTGTCTTGGTAAAAAACTCCTGAAACATTTTGTTCGGATTTAATAAATTTTAATTTATTTTCGATTAAATCGGTTTTAATTATAAATTGCTCAAAATCAGCACAATCCATAAAAAAAGATTCATCGTTACTTGTGTACAAAAATTGAATATTTTTAGTTTGGATATCAGCTTCTTCAAACTTTTCATTACCTTTGATGTTTTGGTTAACTATTTTTCCGTTTAAAAGATTTTTGATTTTTAATTGTTGAATTCCGCCACCCCGCCCAAGTTTTAAATGATTTGATTCCAAAACAATCCAAGGTTCGTCTTTGTATTCAAATTTAGTTCCAACTTTAAGTTGTGCAATGTTTAACATAAAATTATCTCGAAATAAATGGCATTAATGCTAAGAAACGAGCTCTTTTAATAGTGTTAGTTAGTTCTTTTTGATGTTTAGTGCAGACCCCAGAATATTTTTTGGCTTTTATTTTTGCCCAATTAGTTGTGAATTTTTTTAAAAATGAAGTATCAAAAATATCAATATTCTCAATATTGTGGCGACAAAAATAACATTTTTTTTGTATTTTCATAATTTATTCAAACTTAAAATGGAATATCGTCCAAATTTATTTCTTCATTATTATCATTTCCATCAATTTTATCGGCAATAATGTCTGGAGTAGGTGCTGGAACTGGAGCAACTTGGGTTTTATCAGCTGAATAATTAAAATTGCTCGGTTCACCTTTTGGTGTCAATGGAACAAAATTTTCAGTAATAATTTCAGTTTTATATTTTTTACTTCCATCGGGCGCATCCCAACTTCTAGTCTTGAGTCGTCCTTCAATGTAAATTTTCTGTCCTTTTTTGACAAATTGTGAAATAATTTCAGCTAATTTTCCCCAAACAACGACATCATGAAATTCGGTATCTTCCTGTAAATCACCTTGCGCATTTTTATATTTACGATTGGTGGCAACAGAAAAATTTGCGACAGGTTGTCCGTTTGAAGTATAGCGGACTTCTGGATCTTTAGTTAAATTACCAATAATTGTAGCTCTATTTAATGAAATCATATTTATTCCTCAAGTAATTTTTTTAATTTTTTGTCTAATTCACTAATCTTAACTTTTTCTGTAATTTTTTCAACTTTTTTAGGTTTTGTTGCTTTAGTAATTTTCTTGACGACTTTTACTTTATCCGGTTTTTTTTCAATTACTTTTGGTTTTTCTATTTCATCAATTTTTTTAATTTCTTTACTTGCTTTTTCAATCATCTCGGGTTTTCGAGTTCTTTCTTTTTCTTTATCTTTCTTTAGATCGTTTCTTTTGCTCGAAAAGGTTAAATATCTTAAACAAGCGTCCGAATCATCAAGTTCTTTTTTAATTAAGTTGTAATCATCTACTTTGGCTGAAATTAACAGATGAATATAAAAACCGGTTTCATTTTTCTTTATAGGATACGCAAAAACCCTTTGACCGACAAATGTTTGATCAACAATTTTGACATTTTTTTCGATCAAAGAAACGAGATTTTTGCTCTCCTCTTCGTTAATTGCAACTACAACAATTTCGTATTTCTTTTCCATACCAAAATACTATACTATAAAAATCTTTTGTGTGCAAGGTTTTTTTATTTTTCAGAAGTGTTAAATATTGAAACTAAGGCTGCTAGTCCGACCAAAGTGTATACAATGCGTGGAATTACTGCTAATATATCACCACCACCAAGCAAGTTAGCGACCAAGTCCCATTTAAAGATTCCAACCAATCCCCAGTTTAAAGCACCAATAACAATCAACCAATAAGCGACTGTATTTAATGTTTTCACGAAAACCACCTCCTCTCAGTTAAAATTAAATTATCTAAATATATTATACAATATGTCAGCACTACCGGTGTAAAGATGTTGATTGAAATAGATAAAAATTGCTAGGACAATGACTGAGGCAATTATTAACCAGATTTTCTGTTTCATTTTCTTCGTTAGTTTCATATCAAAAATACTTATTTAATTTTAATCTATAATGATATAATATCATTATAGATTAAAATTAATTATCAAAGTTGGGGATAACTAATAAACAAGTCAAGCAAAAAGATGTACGAGTATATATTACTTTATTAGTTTTGGTTGTGATATTGGTTGGATTATTTGTGATAATTAATAAAATATATTCAGAAGCTGATACTTTATCAACCCCGCCAACTTTGCCTTCCAACCCTCCAACATATCCGGTTTCTACAACAACTACTCGTTTAAATACCACCACTACAACCCGTCAAACCACAACTACTACCACCCGCCCTATTACAACCACAACGACTACTGCACCAGTTGTAGTATTGACAACCACGAGTACTATTTTGCCAACAACCACGACCACTCGTCCAGCAACCACGACTACAACTACTCAAGTACCAAATGTCCTTCCAGCTCCAAATGTAGGTAATCATAAATCAAATTATTATTTTCCAACTCATAGTCAATTTCTAACTTCAACCAACATAGCACTCAAGGCTGGTTGGAATATGCTATCTTTTGGATATGTTCCGACTCGAAGTTCACTCTCAACCCTATCTCCATATTCAGGATTATTTACTTCTATTCCGGCTAATTTCAGAGTGGCTTACATTTATCGACCAGCTACTAATAACTATCGAGATATTATGTCAGAAAACTCGATTCTTCCTTTTGGCAATTCAGTTTGGGTTTATTCACAGACTGACAGGACAGCTCAAGCTAGAGATAATGTAACTAATATACAAATACTCGACTCAACTCAGGCGGATGCAGTCGAAATTCCATTAAACTCAAATGCCTGGACAATGGTTGGTAACCCCTATAATCAAGATGTGAATTACGATGATTCACATATTTTTGTTAAACTTTCAAATAATTTAATGACTAAACTATCCGATGCTCTCATCAATAATATTGTTACTAAATCTTGGGGTATTGATTCAGCCAGTAACAATTACCAAGAACTAGTTCCAAATGTATCTACTTTAAAAATCCATCAAGGTTATTGGATTAAAACTGCTCAAACAAATGCAAAATTATTAATTAGTCCAGTAGTTATAACGCCGAATTAAATTACCCACTGACCCTAAAGTAGCAAACATCATCTGGTTGCATTATGTAGTCCTTGCCTTCAAGTCGCATTTTGCCGGCTTTTTTTGCACTCTGTTCGCCGTTATATTCTATGTAATCATCAAATGAAATTATTTCCGCTCGGATAAAATTCTTTTCAAAATCGGTATGAATTACTCCAGCCGCTTGAGGCGCTGTGGAACCTTTTTTTATTGTCCAAGCTCGGATTTCTTTTGGACCAGCGGTATAAAAAGTCATTAGCCCGAGTTTTCGGTACGCTTCTTTAATTAACTTATCCAACCCGCTTTCTGTTACTCCGACGCTTTTTAATAATTCTTTTTTTTCATTTTCATCCGTTCCAATTAAATCTGTTTCTAGCTGAGCACCAATTAAAATCGTATCTTTCGGTAGATATAATTTTTCTGGTTGAGTGGTTAGTTGATTTTCATTGCAGTTAGCAACGACAACCAATGGTTTTCTAGATAAATAATCTTTAATCGACAAATTATTTTCATTATCCTGTTTCTTTTTTTGATTGATCTTTTCTTCCATTTGCATATCAGCCAATTCAAGTTCGGTCAAAATAATTTCCATATCTCGTTTCGGGTCAATATCATTTTCAACTAAAGTTACATTTTCTGCTTCAAAAACTCTCAAGACTAAAACAATTACATTGACGCTTCGAATATGTCCTAAAAACTGATTTCCCAAACCCTCACCCTTATGAGCGTTTTTTACTAATCCGGCAATATCAACAAATTCAACAGTGGCAGGAATTATACTAGTTGACAGTTCATGGTTCACGGTTGATGGATTTGATTTGTTTTGGCTGTGATCTGTGATCAGTGATCCAACAACTATTTCATAAAGCTGCTGTAATTTGTCATCAGGAACTTGGACAATACCGGTATTTGGCTCGATTGTACAAAAAGGATAGTTGGCTGATTCCGCTTGTGCTTTCTGCACGAGCGCATTAAACAAAGTCGATTTACCAACATTAGGAAGTCCAACAATTCCAACTTTAAGACTCATAATAGACCAATTGTAATATATTTTACAAAATAATTCCAGAGAACCAACATACCCACCTGTCAGGTGGGTATGTTAAGGTTATTACAACTATTTAAATTTCCATATCATCAACATTTTGTTGAGTAGTGGGTGGTTGAGTTGCATCAGTTTTGGTTGGTTGCGCTGAACGGGATCCAGGGGAAAGTGGGGTTGAAGGAATGGCTCTAATTTTTTCTCTAATTTTATCAACCTCAATCGAATTATCTGGTTTTTCAAGTTCTTGAGTTTTTTCAACCGGTTCTTT
>LBRB01000019.1 GCA_000991185.1 Berkelbacteria bacterium GW2011_GWA2_35_9
GTTTGAGTTCTTCAAAAACCCTGTCTTTGAGAAACCGAAATATTAAATAATCGCCCAGAACCGCTCCCAAACCGGCAAACAGCGCAACTTCGTATGAGTTAAGAGTCTCGGCGAGAAAATAAAGAACAATTAAAGCTGGAGCGACTGTAAAAATAGAAACAAAAAACACTCCAGCAAAAAACGCACCAATATATCCAAAAGAGCCAAACTTTTTTATCGATTCCGCAACGATTGGCGTATCGGCAAAATACAAAAATAGCGCCAAACTTATTATTAACAGAAAAGTATTTTTATATTTCCAGTGTTTATAATACGATACCGGCTTAGAAATCTGGTTTTTAATATTTTGTAAATTATTTTCCATCATCTTAATTTTACCAAATCGGGATTATTTTTCCAGCACAAACACTATGTGTTTAAGAAATGGGGCATAATGTCAAATTTAGGGGTCTGATTTAATATATCAGTATGTCTATCTTTATAGTCATTCCGAGCCCATTCGGAAACTCAGGGTAAACTCCGTCGACCTGCCCGCCAATTGCCCTAGACCGCTATCGCAAGCAAAGCATTGCGAGTAAGTGGCATGGCAGGCGGGGGAATCCCTTGGTTATTGTTAATAAAGGGATCCCTCCATTACAGTCGGGATGACAATAATATATACATTTTTTTAGACATAAACTCGGCTCCTTTGAGTTCTTATTTATTTTTAAGGTTCAATTAAATCATGTATCAGGTCAAACCCAGCATCCCGAATTTGACATTATGTCACAAAAACCATCCGTAAGACTTGTAGTTACAAGAAAATGTCTTTTGCGAGAGTCTCTATTTTTCTTGGAGATGTGCCAAAGATGTATCTCGTAGTTCCTGAATATAGTTATGTGTGTTGTTGACACTAGTTATATTAATGCCGGCATTTAGCATAAGTGCGCTGGCGCAACCGGCGATGCTACCAAATTCAATAGTTACTAAAACCAAAAACGCCACAAGAGCCGGCGCCAATGGACTACCAGTATAAATTCTCTTTTGAGTCACAGATGCAATTATTCTTATGATCGCAAGCGAACTCACTGCTACCAAAATTAGCCAAACCGGAGAGACAAGAACTAGTTTTAATAAAATATTTTCTGCATGTAAAATCCTAACAACGGGTTCACTAATGGCAAAGTATTGTTCATTAAACATATATACCCAATTGATTATTAAAACACCAACTAGTAGGCTCAACAACCACATAATATATTTTTTTATCTTTTTATAGTTATCAATTTTGAACATTATCTTTTGGTGTAAATATTTTTTTACATCAAGCTCTGGAATATCCAAAATGTGTTTTCTAATGTTTTTCATAATACTCTTTTCCAAGTTGGGTTTTTAACTTTTCTTTTGCCCGATGCAAATAGGTTTTAACTGTGTTTATTGGCAACCGCATAGTTGCCCCTATCTCTTTATACGACAATCCTTCCCAGTAATGTAACCACAGCACGCTTTTGTAGTTGTAATCCAATTTTTGAAGCGACCTGCTAATATCAATTATATAATCTCTGTTGTTATACGCAGATGATTTGTCTGGGGTTTCAAAAGGATTGTCTTTATCGTCTATAATATAGAGTTCTTTTGTTTTGCGTTTTTTGCGTAGAAAATCATAAACGGTTCTTTGAGCAATAGTAAAAATCCAGGTGGTAAACTTATATTCCGGATTATATTTTTTGATATTTTTATAGATTTTTAAAAAAGTTTCTTGGGTTAAATCCTCGGCGTCTTCTTTTCTTTGCACCATCCGGAAAATAAAGTTATAGATTGCCCGCTCGCAAGTTGATACAATAATCTCAAAAGCTTTATCATTGCCATTTTTTGCCTGTGATATTATTTTCTGGCTGATATAAAGTCTTTTTTTGGTATCCATTGTAAAATAATGATATACCGTAAACCTGAAAATTACAATAAATTCAATATATGTTTATTGTTAGCTACAAGCCATGCCAATTGCGTAAAAACCTATTTTTGCCTCTAAAATAATGGTATTTTTCCCTGAAGTTGTTTTTGAGGTTGGCAAACCAGCCACCCTGCACCTTAAACCCGAACTGGGTTTTGCGACTATTTTTATGCTGATATGTGTCATGTTTGTAGCTTTTACCAGACATATTTGCCTCCTTGTTTTATATATAGTTAACCAAATTTTCACTAACTTTTCCCCAATTCACTACCTTCCAAAAGGCTTCTATATAGTCTGCCCTGCGGTTTTGGTATTTTAGGTAGTAAGCGTGTTCCCAAATATCTATTCCCAAAATTGGCATCTGCCCCATAGATAAAGGATTATCCTGATTTTGGGTTGCCACAATTTCTAAACCATTATTGCTTTTAACAAGCCATACCCAGCCAGAGCCAAAAAGTTTGGTGGCTGACCCGCCAAATGCCTGTTTGAAATCATCAAAACTACCAAACGATTTATCGATCGTTTTTAACAGTTTACCCGTCGGTTTTTCCCCGTCGTTCACTTTAAGCATCTTCCACCAAATGCTGTGGTTGTAATGACCACCACCAAAGTTTTGCACTTGTTTGCGGACTGCGCCCGGGATATTATTTAGATCCCTAATCAAATTCTCCACCGGATTTTTTATCAAATCGTGATGATTTGTGAGCGCTTCATTTAGCTTGTCGACATAAGCCTGGTGATGTATGGTATAGTGAATCTCCATCGTTTTAGCATCGATGTATGGCTCAAGAGCATCAAATTTATAACCTAACTCTGGTAAGATGAATGACATTTATTCCTCCTCGTGATTTACCCGTTTGTTTTTTACGGTCGTACTGGTGAAAAGCACATCAAAAATATATATAATAAGAGAAAAGATTAGTGCATACATTACTAACGCTACGAGTGTTGTAATATCAAAAATAAACCCGCCTTCAACAGTTGGCGATGGAAAAATATTGTTAAACGGGTGGATAAGTGTGCCGGTTGTGTCATAGAGCCACCTTACAAAAGGCGCTTGCGTATTGGCAGAAAAAAGCTTGAAAATAAATCTTAAACCGAGCAACATAAACACTATTCCTGATACAATATTTGTAAATCCGACAAACATATTATAAGTATCAACTCTTCGCATATACATAACCACTCACCTCCGCTCTATTATTATAATCTTAGTAAGATTTTATCAACAACACATAAGCAAGGTAATACAAGATTCCACCGACTACAACATAAAGCGCAATCCATTGCCAAAGAGGGCGCTTACCATAACCTTTGCCATATTCGGTATTATTATCTTTTTTGTGTTCCCCAACATAATATTCCATTTTGTCCTCCGTGATGTTCTACGCTTTAAGGTTGATAATTGTTTCTAAATATTAAACTCATTGCACTTTTATTTAGTTATGGTATATTATTTTTAATTTAGTGAGTGTAATGGGAGGTTGCGCACATGAAAAATGCGATAATAAATGTTTATAGTATTTTGCCCAAACTACTTTTTATTAAGGAAAAAAGTAGTTTGAGTTGGATGGAAATCATCCAAAAACTATTTTCTTTGATACAGAATTGTAACTTCTCCTTAATTGGGGCAATCCATAATCGATACGAATACTATGGGGAAGGTATCGTCCCTTGTAATGGTATCTATGAGAAACGGGGCAACCAAATCAGTCTGTTTGTGAGATTTTGCAAAAGAAAAGAAGTGTTGTTTATTGGCGCCTCGTTAGTCATGTTTTATCTTGCTGGCTGGTTTTACGGTGCATCAATGAGAGCATTAACAATTGCTATATTGTTGTCGGTGCTGATTAACATTTTTCTAGTGCCATATACGGCACAGTATTGGTATTTAAAGATAAAAAATAAAAAATCGGATACTTAAAAAATCACGGAGGATAGAGAAATGAGAGATGATTTCCGAAAGTGTATTGAAGATACAACAGGTATGAGCGCCGAGGAAATTGCCCAAACACCGGTAAATGAACTATTGGATAGAAAGCCAAAACCTACTCTTCTTCAGCGTTTGTTTGGCTGGCTGGCAGAAGCTATTATCGGTACTGCGCATGCCATTGCGGAAATACCGACTTTCCCAGTCTGTGTTCAGCACGATATCGATGGAGGCTTAGTCCAAACCGATCCCATCTCGAGATCCGAATAAAACATGAAAGGAGAAAAAAATGAATAAAGGATGGAAGCCCGATACGGAAGAGAACCCCGATTCCTGCCCCATGTGCGATAAACTCGTCGGTGATGACAAAAAAGCACCAATTGAATTGCGTGCCACCAGCGGTCAAACCGCTTGCTCTTGGTGCTACAGGACATTACCCTTCACAACATCAGTAAACGTTAAGATATTCAAGTACCAAGAGCCACAGTCTAACTCATTTTGAAAATCAAACGCCAAACTAAATCCAATGGTCCCTGGCGTTTTTCTTTTGCCCAAAAATTAGTAACCTCGTAGGTTACTAATTTTTCGAATTATAGTTTTTCTATTTCACAATTGCTTTGTAAACTTTGACAAAGACCCCATATGCATCCCAATGTCCGATGGTTGTAATAAGATAGTGGAATAAATTAGCCATCATGCGTCATGCATTTTACCTGATTTTGACCAGTATGGACAATATTATCGATCATTCTTCATCTTGATTAGGATGTTGTTAAGTGGTAGGATATGGATATGGGTAAAGAGGAAGCGATAAATTATTGGCTAACCGCTACGAAAAGAGACAAAAAATCCGCTCTTGACATGTTAAAGGATGGTAATTACAATTGGTCGCTTTTCTTGTGACAGTTAGTTCTGGAAAGGCTAATAAAAGCTCTTATTCAAGCAAGATAAAGAAATTATCAGAACTCATAACCTTGTTCGACTTGCCGAGATAGCCGATATTAAATTGTCTGACAAACAAAGAGCGGAGCTAACCGAGATTAGTCGTTTCAATTTAGAAGCAAGATACGACGATTACAAAGAGGAGTTTTACCGCAAAGCCACAAAAGAATACACTAAAAAATGGTCGGATATCGCCCAAAGGATAGAACAATGGATAATACAAAAGATATAAATAAATTAGTTTTGGCTAAAGCCAAAAAATATCGCAATTTATTAGAGGCAAACGGAGTTAATATTAGTGCGTTTTATATTTTTGGTTCACATGCGCAGGGTACAGCTAAACCATGGAGCGATATTGATATCGGGGTCGTCTCGCCCGATTTTACACAAGATAGGATAACTGAAGGTGTTAAGTTAGATTTGCTAGGCGATGCAATTGACAGCTCAATCGAACCGCACCCGTTCTTACCAGAAGAATTTAGCGATAAATATTACCCACTTGCCCAAGAAATTAAAAAAACTGGAATAAAAATATAGCCAGGACAACAGTTCGGAAAAGGGGAATTGGTCATAGGAAAATAGAAACTGATTTAGAAAGAAAGAAATTGAAAAAGTAGTTATTGCAACACCGCCTTAGCGGAGGAAGCAATCCATAATAGATTGCCACGGAATACCTCGCAACCTTCGGGATTGCCACGGGCTAAAGCCCTCGCAATGACAAGAATATTGTATGCTAAATTATAGATCCCCAATCGAGTCGGGGATGACATTGCTTCGCAATGTCACTTTGCAATTGCTTTATAGATTTTGACAAATACCAAGGTGGCGATGTAGGAAGCGATGAAAGCGGAGATAACGCCGACTATAATATCAGCAAATGTTACAGTTGGGTTCCAGATAGTGGAGTAATCAATGCCGTGCGTCCAGGTTTTGACCAAAGATAAAGACAAGTCCGGAATCAGCATTATCGCTAACCCGCAGACCAAACTCGCCAGTGCCAAAAATGTGGCAACTGCCAACGGTGTTTTACTCTCGTTCATAGTAATCACCTCCTTTCTGCTACTAGTTATAGCAATTTTTCAATCTCGCTAATGTAACTATTAAATTGACCTGTATTTTTTCTTAAAGCGTTAAAAAACCTCTCCATATCTACCTCTCCGTATTTATGAACAATCAAGTTGCGTAATCCTGTAACGGGGGCAATTTGTTCCGAAAGGGTGGGAGAAATAAAGCCGTTTTGTGCTAAAATAGTAAAGGTTTGCTGATAGTCGTCGCTTATTGGAAGTTTGTTTGCGGCAATAATGTGGGAGTTGATGTCTATTACCGTATCAACAATTAATTGAAAATCTCTTTCAACGGTTCTTAATTTTTCATAATGCGAGGCGATCTCTCTGTTTGGGTCTGTCGACAAATACCATTTTGGCTACAAATTGACACTACGGTCTGCAAATTCCCAAAAGCTCCTCTGCTTAACAAACCTGTTAGGCATCGTCGCTTTTAGAAATTTTCGACTTCGTATTGTCAATTTTCGCTTTCAAAAGCGCATTCGCCGACAGACCCTGTTTGGCAATGCTAAAATGGGCTCAAGTTCTTTGAGATAATTCTCGATATTTTTAATTTTGGTTTGGATTATTTCTTTATCAATCATTTTAGTTCCCGCAATGGTTTTGTTTCGACATAGTTGTGATAAGCCCGGATTTGATCGTTAGCAAAACTGTGGGGAGTATTTTCCGCAAGTAGCGCTCCTTCCAACAGAGCTTTCTTTGCCAATAAGGGTGTAGTTTTGCGGACATTGACTAAATCTACTTTTGGATTATTCAGGATATTTTTTAGTTTTGTTGTTATTTGATGCTCGGTCTCAATATCTATATCATTGTCTGCAGAATAACCAATATCAAAATCGCTAAGTTGATTTGCCAAACCACTGGCATGCGACCCAAATAGCACCAAAAAATTGAGCCCATATTGTTGGGAGAGATGTTTAAATTCGGGGCTGTTGTATTTCCTCTTTTCCATAGACCTATATTATCAATTTATCTCTCGCTTGACAAGCAGAGAAAGAGGATTAGCTGGTTGGATAGAATAGTTTTCTATTTCTTAGTGATACAAAGCACTATTTACTGCGAATAAAAAGACTCTGCTACTACAATAAATTACTATTTGAGCCCGTTGAAAAAGGTATTTCTTAGTGTCATTTCGACCGAAACGAAGTGTAGTGGAGAAATCCCTTCAGGTTAAGAGATTCCTCGACTTCGCTCGGAATGACAATATAAAGGAGTTTTTCAACGGTCTCATTTACTATTTACTATTTACTATTTATACCGTTTCATTAAAAGCGAGTTGGAGACGACACTGACGGATGAAAACGCCATGGCACCGGCGGCGATCATGGGGTTGAGTAATAGTCCTGTCAGTGGGTAGAGAACACCGGCGGCGATGGGGATGCCGACTATATTATAGATAAATGCCCAAAAGAGATTTTGCTTTATTTTTTTAAGTGTATAGGCAGACAAACGGATCGCTTCTACCACATCGCCGACATCATTTCTCATCAGCAC
>LBRB01000020.1 GCA_000991185.1 Berkelbacteria bacterium GW2011_GWA2_35_9
TATATACACAAAGCTCTGCTTCTCAATTCAAACGCATCAACCTTCAAAAACATTGCGGCGAAATCAATTAACCAATGATAGAGGTTTCCGTATGTTGCATTAAAGCCCCCCAATCCCTTTTTTTTATATTCATCAATAAAATTTCTCAGTTCCTTGTCTAAATCAACATCTACTTTAAAAACTCTTTCCGCAAATCTTGGTAACTCAGCCATAAAAAATTTGGTTCTTTCTGGCGTGTGCCCGTATTTACCTTCAAATAATTGAATAAACTTTTCAATTTCTTTTTCCATTTTTCCCCTCCTCCTTTTTACTTGTCTATCTTTACTAATCCCACTCGATTTTTCTCACATAATCCAAAACTGTTTCCAGTTTTCCATCATCAATCAAAACCTCGTCTTTTTCACCTATCCTATAAAGTTCGTTTGGCATTGGTTTTTCTCCTCTTTTAGTTCTCTTGTAACCGACATTTTCCACTTCCGCCATAAATATTTTATAATTAAGTTCTTTAGCAACTTCGCCAAAAACCCACCAGGTATTTACAAATCCAAAAACATCTTTTGTGTCGTTATCGTATTTGTAAAGGTCTTTGAGTTCGTCTTTGTATTTTTCAACAAGTTCTTTAGATGAAAGTTTTTGATCGTCTTCTTCAAAATAATCTTTAAGCATTCTTGTCAAAATCTCTTTTTCTTCTTTTCCGTTTAAATTTTTAATTGAAGGCATTTTTTTTCGGTCTTTTTTGAAAAGGTAAATCTCGACCAAATTTTCACATCTAGTCTTGAGGTTGTTCCACTCATTGGAATATTTTCTCCAAAGTTCATCCCATTTTTCAATTTCCTCCATGGTTTTTTTTTGAGCAAATAGTAAGCTTGTTTTCGTTGAAGTAAACGGCTCAAAAGTTAGCTGTGGCAATGAAACAACTGTCTTGACTTTGAAATATTTATAAATAAAAAGACGGATATATTTATTTTCAGTAGTGTCAAAAACGCTTTCCGGTAAAACTGCACCAAATCTTCCATTTGGTTTGAGTAATTGATACCACCTTTCCATAAAAAGATTTTCCGAATTTTTCTTACCGCCAAATACGAAAATATTTTTGATATTATCGGCAGTATCTTTGTCCAACGAAACGCTAAACGGCGGATTGGTCACGATTATATCAAAAGAACCATTCACCGGCATTGGATAGGTACTATCATCCAATGTTTTTGTCAAAGCGTTTTCGCCGGAAGTTTTGACGTATTTGCTGAAATTTGAAAGCCCATCCCCCATATCACTACCAACAAAAATATTTGCCGATCCATCTCCATGTAAAACCATATTGACCTTAACGGATGTACCGAGATCAGGGTTTATTTCTGTTCCGTAAATGTATTTATCAGCCCACTGGTTTTCAATATCATCAGGGTGAAAATTATTTTGCACAAATAGTTGTACATTTCTAGCACTGTCCAGCTTTTGAGGATATATCCTTTTTACAACATTCGTCACAAATTTCATATATTCGATTAAAAATGTTCCACTTCCAGCACTTGGGTCAATCACAAAGGGTAATGTTTGCTCGTTGTTAATATTGTTTATTGTTAATTTATCTATCTGTAAGCCCCAAAGTAAAAACTTTACAATATTAATGTGGGTAAAAAACTGTCCTTTATTCTGTTTGAAACCATCCCTAATTATTCCTTCAAAAAAATCACCTAAAATATCTTTGCCATCAAAACTATTTTTTCCACCCACAAACGAGTACCCTTCGAGTTCTGAAATTGTAAATTTCAATTTTGAAAGAGAAAATTTGCTTCTGTTTATCACAAAACTCTCATTTATCTCGTTTTCGTTCGTAATGTTTAATATATTTCTAAGTGCTCTTCTGTATAACTCGTTTATTCTTTTGTAAATATCCTCATGGCTTTCAAAACTTTCATCGTCTTTCGAAGAAAAAATTTGAAAATCATATTTTTCTTCAATTCTTTTTTCACTTTCATCTTGAATTTTTGACAACATCAAACGAGTTAAAGAAGCAAAAATCTCATTATCATCAGTTCCGCCCCCACCCCACAAAACATTGTGTAGGCTTTTTCTTAAACCATCGAGTTGCGAATGAGTAAAATTAACCTCTAAATCCTTTTTGGTACCTTTTGCATAAGGTTCTTTTTGTGCTTTTCCATACCTTTTGGGTAATTCATCAGCAAAATCCCGTGCCTCTTTCCACAAATCAAAAGATGTGAATTTATTATAATCGATTAGAATACACTTGTCTTTTACTTCGGTTTCTGTGTTTTCAATAGTGTACAAAACAAGATATTTTACTTTTTTACCTTGTCCTTGTTCCTGCGATGCAAGGTTAAAAAGTTGTTTTTCGATTACTTCATCTTTGTCTTTTTCGTAATCTGCAGGGCTTTTCAATTCGATGTATAAAAAAGCGTCGCCGTTATCATCACGGACAATTACATCGATCCTTGGCTTATTTACTTTAGGTCTACCAACATCATATTCTTTTTCGAGCTCTATATTTTCTGGTTTATATCCCAATTCATTAACTAGTTTAGCAATTATAAAAGCTCTAATAATTTCTTCGTCGCCTCTAAATTTATCGATTTTCCAGCCTTTTATTTTCTCTGAGTATTTTACTTTTTTATTATCAAAATCATAGATTTCTACAACCTTAATATTTTGAGTATCTAGATATTTCTTGATATTACTACTGCCCATAAAAAATATTAGTGACTATTTGACTATTTTTAGTATACTAGCTTTTTTTCATTAATTAAACATCCCGTCAGTTCCAATTCTAAGTGCAACTAAATTAATTCTTGCCTGTGCTACCAAAACCATCTGCCCCACGATTAGTTTGACTAATATTTTTGACCTCAACTAATTCGGGATTTTCAACTTTTTGGATCAACATTTGTGCAACTTTATCACCTTTTTCGAAAATAAATTGTTCTTGGGAAGTATTGTAAATTACAATTTGTATTTCGCCACGGTAGCCCGAATCAATTACACCCGCCATGGTTTTGATGCCACTTTTTACCGCCAAACCAGACTTATCCCAAATTAAACCCACATAACCTTTTGGAATCTCGAGCGAAATTCCGGTCGCAATCGCTTTTCTTTCTTTGGGTAATATTTTCTCATCAACGCATGAAAATAGATCCATCCCGGCATCACCATCGTGAGCATAATTAGGTATTTTTGCGTTTTTATTTATTTTGACAATTTTAATTTTCATTAATAATTAACTTAGTACAAAAAAAGCTGCGATGCAAATCGCAGCCAGAATATCTTTTGTATTTATCTTTAATTTTTGATATTTTATCTTTTATCTTGTTTTATTCGTCCCATTCGGCGGGATATGGAAAAGTATCAAGATCATAGCCAAGTTCAGTCAGCTTTACTTCTGGCAATTTTGTTCCATGACCTTTTGCCATTGCGTCTAACCTTGTGGCAATAATTCTTCGATATTGTTTAATATCATTTTCACTTCCCATAAATTGTTCGGTGGTAAAAGTCAAGTCACTTTCTCCAGCCAAAGATTTTTCAACCCTATTTTTAGCATTAGTGATTAATTCATTTTCGTTTTCGTATAACCCATAAATATGCAGAGAAGATGAGTGGTCATAATAAGAACCAACATTAATTTCAATTTCTAGCCGTTCACTCAACCATTTTGCCATTAATCTTTGCAAATCTGATAATGCATAGGCATTTTCATGCCAAGCTTTGAAAAAATCTCGACTTCGAAAATAGACAAACTGATGAAGATAGAATTGAGAATTTGATTCGGTAATTCGCCACTGAATATGTTGTAAACAGGGTTTATCGTCAAGCTCATTATCGGTCGGATAGCCAGTAAATCCGGCATAATCTCGACCCGACATTCTACCCTTCTTTTTATAGTCATCGACTATTCGCTCGAGGTTTAAAGTAACCCAATCAATTGTTTTTCCGTCAAACGATTTATGCTTTCTTAATCGTTCGTGATAAGTATAATCCCAGCCATGACCGATCCATTCATCATGTATCCCGTATATTACTTCTAATCGGTATGATTCACACTCCAGCGGAGTATCGGTAATACTTAATTTATGGAACCATGGTTCCGCACTAGGCTCTAAGACACAAACATTAATATCTGCATCCCAACCAAGAATCGTTATACCATCTTGGTGTTTAGGTGTTTCAATTCTCGTTCCGCATAAATATATTTCTTCAAAAATTGCATCCCAAGCATCAGGAAAAGTCCTGGTACTTATTCGGTTTGACCAAATATAATTATCATTTTCCTCTTTAAGTGCATAACAATAATTTCTAATCTCATCTGCCGTCATCTCGCTGATTTTCATTTCGCATCGCCTCCTTGGAGTTTTCGCTTCTCAGCGCTGGTACATACTGTCCCGAATTCCTCGGGCAATAGTCATAATTAATTCTTCAACCTTTTTCTTAAACTCACTCAATGGTTGGGAAACAGTAAACGAAATATAAATATTTTCGATTGGTCTGCTAATTAATAATAAGTAGATATCATTTAGTTTTTTAGGGTTTATTAATCGTGTATCAATAAATATTGTCACATCATTCAATCTATTATTATCAACCCCATTTACATTTCTTATCCCGATCTCAGTTAACCAATTTGTTTTTTCCTTCTCTTGTTTTGATATTTCGCCTTCTGAATAGATAATTAACTCTGTAACTCTTTTTCGAAGTTCGGGAGTAGGAGTAATTGTGTCACTATTGTCAGAACGAATAATAGTAGTGCATTTTTTAGTTTCATCCCATTTTTCAACCCTAACATTATTTTCTGAAAATATTTTTAATCCATCATTTTGTTCTTTTGAATAATCATCCACATAAACGACTCTTTTAATCCCGGCTTGGCATAACGCTTTAGCGCATTCGTTGCATGGAAAAATAGTCACATAGGCTGCCCCACCTTTAAAAGTACCGGGTGAACCATGACAATTAATAATTGCATTAATTTCAGCATGACAGCCACGACAACGACCGCCTTCATCTTTAGCGCAACCAACATCGCAACAATTTGGCGCACCTGATGGCGATCCGTTGTAACCCATTACAGAATGTTTATTATCCGAACTAACTAATACGCATCCAACTTGAAATTTAATACAGGAAGTTCTTTGGGAAATTATTCTTGCAATATCTAACCATGTTTTATCCCAAGAAATTCTCGAAGTTTTATCAGTAATTATCTTATCCAAGCTCATCACCCTTTCTGTCAATGTCCAAATTTCCGACCAATCTCGGTATCAATAATAAAACATATTATATATTTTTTTGCAACAAAAAACTTATTAGGTATAATATCTGTATGCAAGATTTTGAGATTTTAGAAAAAAAGCAGATCGAAAGATGGGGTAAAAATGCTACCGAAGATTTGCTTCGTTTAGGCTTAGAATGGGAACAACTAGACAATAAATCAACCCTCGATGTCGGGGCTGGTCCCGCCCTAATTGGTGAATCTGCAAAATTAAAAGGTTTAGAAGTTATGTCTATCGACAACAATCCCAAATCGTGGAAAAAAGAGGATAATGTAGAAATTCCGAAAGTTCCTTACATAATAGCCGATGCTGAAAAACTTCCTTTCCCAAACGAAACTTTTGATTTGGTTATTTCTCACGCCGGACCATTTGTAAATACTTATACAAAAGAGAGTCTAATTAAAATGATCAGCGAAGCCCAAAGAGTTCTAAAAAACAATGGTGAACTGCGTTTCGGACCCGGTAATTTAAATGCCAATATTTTTACAGATGAAGAACTATTTACGCCCGAAGAAGAAATATTTTCTATATCGGAAAGAGTTGAGAGGATTAAAGAAAAGTCACTTCAATTTCTAAAAAGCATCGATCAAAATTTTGAACAAATCATCGACAAAGATAATAAGTTATACGACCCGAAGTGTCTAGGTTATTACAAATTAATTAAAAAATAACTTAGAGATAATAATTTCGGGACAATTAAATTGTTCTTTACAAAAAACAAAACAAAAAACAAAAATTTAATCTATTTAGTTGTAACAAATGTTCCGTACGGAACATTTGTTACATATTTTCAAGGTCAACAATATTCGATAGATTGGATTATGAAGGCAATTATTAAATAATAATTGTGATTTTGTTTTTGTGTACTTATTTGCAAGAATTTATGCATCAAAAAACCCGCACGGTGCGGATGAAAACGGGGAAAACAATTTCTACTTAACTAACAATACCAGCTTTTTGTTCAACTCGAACTACCCTTTCCTCAAGATCAGGAATCTTGTCAACTTGCTCGATAACTGCATGGTTAATCTCGGCTAGATCAGAAATTTCACGACCTAAAAGAGAAATTATTTCGTTCTTTGCACCCTGAACTTCCCCTGTGATTTCTTCTTTTACTATCGATCGAATTTCTCTTAAATCGTCTTTATTCAATCCCATCTTTTCTCCTTTTTTTACATCTTGTCTATATTTAATAGTAGTTAATTTTATTATTCTTGTCAAACTAAAATAAGCGAAGTTTGGTAGACTTGAGAGGATTCGAACCTTAAATTATGTATTTATTAATTTATTTATCACCAATACTGATGGTTTGTGCCATTGCTCACCTGGCGCTAAATCTTGTGGGTCATTAATATATTCATCGGGAATAAATTGATATGAAATGCCTTCAATAGTTTGAAGTATTTTTTCTATTATTTTTTTACTTTCAAAATAGTTATGTTGCTTGTGAGTATCATATACGCTTTTTGTTTTGTCTAGACTTATAATGTCAGTATATGTTAATGGAGCAAAATATGCACTTCCGCCTTTACGCAATACCCTGACGATTTGCTGAAACGAATCAGTCAACTGATCTTGATTATGCAAATAAAGTGGCATAGCTGCAGATGACACTATAATATCAAAAGATTGGTCTTTAAAAGGTAGTTTCGTAAATAAACTAATTAATTTATTTTCTATTGTTAATTTATTTTCTTGGTTAAACCCTACATCAAGAGAAACGACTTTTGCACCTGGTATTTTCTCTTCTACCTCTTTACCAAATTGACTATTAGGTCCTGACCCTAAAT
>LBRB01000021.1 GCA_000991185.1 Berkelbacteria bacterium GW2011_GWA2_35_9
GGATTGAGCTATTAGACGGTAGAAAATTATACCGGAGATTAAGGGCGATAAATTACAGACCAAATGTTGAACAATTTATTCAGTCGCTCGAACCTTTATTAAAACAAAACCGTGTTCAATATCAATTTTTTAGTAATAGTCAGAGATAAAATATTAATTGCCGGTGAAAACCCGGGAAGCAAGGCGGAGAAAGCAAAGCGATTAAATGTTACAATAATTGATAAAAATAAATTAAAGGAGATGATATGAGCGAAAAAATGTGTTCAGATTAGCAGTTAAGATGTGCGAAAATAGAACAATTTAATAAGTATTTGCTCGACCTAGAAAATGATCATTGGTACAAGAGTAAATTACCTGACGATTGGTATGTAAATAAAATATTAATTACTGAAGGATTAAAAATTTTAAAATCAGAAGGAATAGAGAAATTTAATAAATGGTTTGAAAGAGACTGGTTGCCAATTATGGAGAAAGATGAACAAAATATATTAAAATATGGCACAGTTCATATGGCAGAACTTGCCAGAAAAGAAGGTTGGACAGTAAACGATTTTTTGCATGAGCATTTGCTCGCTCGGGCGCAAGGCGAAGCGGTGCAAAAAGAAATCGAAAAAGAGAAACAAATTTCCTAACCCAAATATGCACGTTCCTGGAACGTGCATATTTGGTGATTTAGAGTTATAGTAATAGTAATGGGTACTAGAAAAATAGAATTAGCTAACGGAGAATTTTATCATATTTATAATAGAAGTATTGCGAAATATAAAATATTTACTTCCGATAGAGAATTTCAACATTTTATTTATTCATTCAGATATTATTTAGCACCCGAAGCTAACTTAAGAATGTCTCGTTTTACAGAACTATCAACAAAAAATCAAGTAAAAATATTAAAAAAAAGAGATAAAAAAAACCAGAAAATTGATATTATATGTTATTGTATAATGCCGACGCATTTCCACCTATTGATTAAACAAAATCAAGATTACGGGATTACAGATTATTTACGATTAGTACAAAATAGTTATTCTCACTATTTCAATATTAAACATAAAAGATCTGGTCCTTTGTGGCAGGGAAAATTTAAAAATAAACAAATTGAGTCAGACGAACAGCTGTTGCACCTTACAAGATATATTCATCTTAATCCTTCTACATCAGGTTTAGTTGATAAACCACAGGATTGGTGTCATTCATCTTATAATGAATATTTGAATTCAGACGAAGATTTATGTACATATAAGAACTTATTCAATTTTGATTTGAGTGAATATAAAAAATTTGTAAACAACGAGAAAGATTATCAGAGGCAATTGCATTTAATTAAATCTACAATATTCAATTAAACCAAATATGCACGTTCCTGGAACGTGCATATTTGGTTTAGGGTATTGTGGTGGTATAATAGAACTAATATGGGAGGGATAAAACGATTTTTTGGCTCTCGGATAGTCATAGTTTTTTTGGCTGTGATTGTGTTGGAAATAGTAACTGTTTTTTTAATTCAAACTGGTAGATTCGATTTTATCCTTAATAAAAATAGTCTCAATAACCCAAAGTTTAAAGAAATAAATGGTACGATTTATAACGATTTAAGTCAAATAGAAAAAAATACGACATCTTGGGTTGAAGCAAAAATTGATTGGCAAGATCTTGAACCAGGTTTGGATAAATACGATTGGTCAGTTATCGATAATATTGTCCAAAAATCTGGCAATCGAGCCATTTTATTAACTATAAAAATTAAACACGATCGCTTAACCCTTTGTGCCGAAAGTGAGAAAAAAGAGTGTCCACCAAGAAACGAGCAGGAATTTATTAACTTTATTAGTTCTCTCTTTGAACATACGTATGGGAAAGTATTGTTTTTCCAAATTGGTGATCAATTAGGCAAAGAAAATTGGCAGGAAGATTGGAAAAATTATTTGAGTCTGATTAAAAAAATTGACGCAATTAAAGGAGCGAGAATAATTGTTTCGAGCCAAATTCCGCTATCTAGCTGGCAGGATAATGATAAATTTTTGGTTTCTGGAATTGGATTTCAGGTCATAAAAATAAAAGCGGATAAAAGTTCAGCCGAGGTGGCAGAAAATATTGTTAAATTCAAGAAAGCGCTCAAAGAAAAAGCCAACAGTTTGCCAGTTTGGAGTAGCTTGGATCATAGCGAAGTAGTCTTGGCGCAGACAGATAATTTAAATATTGAAGCGCTTAAAAAAAGTATTTTGTTACTTTCAAACGAGGTAGAAAAAATATTTTTTCAACAAGAAGTATTGGCAAAAGTTGATGATTTAAGCTTGTTTAGCAAAATGTCTTCAGTCAACATTGTTAACTTTGGAGACAAAAAGGTTGAAGCGTACGAAATTATTTCGAAAAATTATTCAAAACCAATTTATCTTGTCTGGTTTGAAAATAATAATTTAAATATTACTTTGAATATCGATCCTGCTTATTACAATTTTTATGATTTTAAGGGAGGTAAAGTTGAGCTAGAGGGTAAAAAAATATCTGCGGATAGTAATGGTTTGTTGATGTTGCCGATTTGAAATTAATTATTTTAATAAGCCGAATAATTGATTTGCTATTTTGAATATGGTAAAAATTGGATAGCTATGAAAAATGTAATTGATATCGACACAATAGAAAAGATCGGAAAACTTTCCGGGATTGAGATTGTTGAAGGTGAAAAAGAAAAATACTTAAAACATTTTGCAGAAATCCTCGATTATTTTTCAGCACTAGACGATATTGATGAAAAAACGGTTAGCTCAGGGAATCATATGGTAACTAATTTGAAAGATATCACCCGTGTAGACAAAGATGAAGAATCGTTAACCAATGATCAAGTTTTTTTGAACCATAAAAAATGTCTAAATAAACATTTTAAAGTTGAGAGAATTTTATATAATGAAGACAATTGAGAATAGTAAAATTAATTCAGATCAAGAGTTAAAAGACTTATTCCAGCTTATAGAAAAAGAGGATAGTCAATACCATTCATTCTTATCGTTGCATAAAAATTATGCAAGGTTTGACGAAAATAGACAGGGTAAGTTGGCAAATGTGCCGATTGCGATTAAGGACAATATTTGTGTTGAAAATACGATCGTAACCGCTGGTTCAAAAGTTTTAGAAGATTTTACTTCGCCATATGACGCAACAATTATTGAAAAATTGCAAAATGCAGGAGCGATTATAGTTGGTAAAACTAATTTAGATGAGTTTGCGATGGGTTCAAGTACTGAAAATAGCGCTTTTGGTCCGACAAATAATCCACTCGACACTTCATTGGTTCCCGGAGGAAGCTCGGGGGGATCGGCAGTTACAGTTTCAGCTAATTTTGTACCAGTTGCGATCGGGACTGATACTGGAGGATCGGTCAGGCATCCAGCTTCAATGTGTGGAGTGATCGGATTTAAGCCGACTTACGGAGAAATTTCCCGTTATGGAGTGATTGCGATGGGTTCGAGCTTGGATCAAATTGGAATTTTTGGGAATAGGGTAGGGGACATTGAGACTGTTTTCAATGTCATTCGTGGTAGCGATCCAAAAGATTCGACTAGCCAAATCGAAAAAAGTAAAAAATCAGCAAAAATGCATAATTCAGAAAAAATTTCGCTTGGTATCCCCTATCATTTTATCCAAAAAGGCTTAAGTGTTGAAGTAAAAGAGAAATTCGAAATGGTTGTTGAAAAATTGAGAGAAAAATATGAAATAGTCGACATCTCCCTTCCCCACATCGACTATTCTTTGGCAGTTTATTATATAATTATGCCAGTTGAAGTGGCGAGTAATATGGCGAGATATGATGGGGTGCGTTATGGAAAAAACAAAAACAGTTTGGGAGATGAAGTTAAAAGGCGGATTATTTTAGGCACTTATACTTCATCAGCCGGTTATGCAGATAAATATTATCATCGAGCGCAAGCTGTTAGAAAATTAATTTTAGAGGATTTCAAAAAAGTTTATTCGCAAGTTGATTACATAATGATGCCAACTTCGCCTGTTTTACCGTGGAAAATTGGAGAAAAAATTAACGATCCGATGAGTATGTATTTGATGGATATTTTCACTGTGCCAGTCAATCTTGCTGGGTTGCCGGCAATTTCAATTCCGACCAAACGAGATCCACTTTCAGTTGGAATTCAATTTATTGCCAATCAATTTAACGATGATAGTTTACTCAAAGATTCAAAAGAGTTTTTAGAGATAATTAAGAATATATAAATTAAAAATTAATAGTTCAGAATGCAGAACCACAATTTAAAATCCAAAAACAATCAGACTTTAGAAGCAAAGATTATCACCGCAATTGGTAAGACGATCTGGGGGGTAATTACATTGCCGTTTAGAAAAAAGAAGTCAGGCGAAATTGTTGAGCGATGGAAAGAGGTTCAGGAGTTGATGGCGAAAGATGATGTTCATGCGTGGACAATGGCAATAATCAAAGCGGATAATATTTTGGATAGTGTTTTGAAAAAACGTGTTTCGGGCGAAACAACAGGAGAGAGATTGAAAAATATGCAGGGTAAAATCACTCGTGACGCCATGCAATCTGCGTGGGACGCTCATAAAGCTCGTAACCAAATCGCCCACGGCGAGAGTGACATATCAAAATCTCAAGCTCAAGACGCAATTGCGAATTTTAGAAAAGTTTTAAATGAGATGGGGGAATTGCAACATGAGTGAATACCTTGATAATAATAATAACATTGAATGTGACAATAAATTAAAAGAAAAACATGAAGGACATTTATTATTAATTGATAAAGTACTGGTTAGCGTTGAAGAAAATGTAGAAGTACTAGACAAAGTCTGTAAAATTATTGAAGCTGCACCCATACCATCATACCCCTATGATTTAGAAAAAGAAAATTACCTTATTTCTAATCTAAAAGAACAAATTGAAGGGACAAATTTGAAAACATTAAGTTTCGAGAAGCTTCGAACATTCAGGAGTGAAATTTTTACAATCGTACAGTTCGCTAGGGAAAACGATAAAAAAGATCTAATTGACAGGGTAGTAGCTAATATTAGACCGAGTAATGGTAAAGCATTAGATTTAGATGATTTTGAAAAATCAGAGATAACAATTTATCCATATGCGATTGGAGTCACAGTTAGCCCTGAAATATATGAAAAGTATTTTGGAAATAGTTCAAGCGGTCGTCAATTTAATGGTTCGCCATATTTTATGATAAAAGACGGGATAAAGGGAGTAAATGGTATCGTTCAACATGAAAAAACACATGTTTTATATGATATTTTACAAACCAATCAAGATTATTTTAAAGGAATAGAGGGGTTATTCCATCAGTTAGATGTCCAAACTGATGCTCGAGAAATAAATAAGTTAAAAAGAAATATTGAAAAATCATTTTTTCTTAGAGTGCAAAGTGAAGTGGTTGCAGATGTTGAAAAGTTTAGAGGGGAAACCGTTCAAAAACGAGTAAGAGAAGAAGTATTAATTGCAATGTTCGGGGAAAGCTCTGATCATATTTATTCAACAATTTCTCCTGAAAAAAGATTAAAGGGGTTAATTCAAGGAAGACCGGAGGAAATAAGAAAATGGGGAGAAAATATATTGTTAATTAATGAGAACATAAAGTCATCTATTCGGGAATTTATTCGTTTAGCTAGTGAAAATAACAAAGAAAGAGAAGCGACACTTACTCTTGCGATAATCCCATATGCAAAATGTCAAAGATTCTTACCCTATCTTTCGAATCGATGGTTTGGGAAGACCAAACCAAGAGTAGGTAGTATCGTTGAAAGACCATCGTTATCAAGCGAAGATGTAAGGGGAACAATTTTTTTTGATTATATGAAATTTTGTAGTCTTAGAAATAAAATGATGACAGGCGGATTCGAAGGTTTTTGGAAACTATACAGATTTACTTCTAGAACGGCAAAAGATTATGGGTTTGACAGCAAAACTATAATTGCAAGAAGTGCAAATTATTTAGTGAATATACTACTAGATTATGTTGATTATGGGAATATTTCTCAAACTTTAAGAATGGAGGCCGAAGAGGAATATATTAAGCCTTTATTAGATTCAGGAGATGATGGTTTGATTGATGCTGTTAGGATTAACTTAATAGCAAGATGCGAACTTGAATTTGATGCAATTCAAGCAAATAATATTTCGATTGTTGCGAACCAAGAATGGTTATTTGCCAGATTGGGAATAAATATTCAGAAAAAATATACATAATTAGATTAGTAATGAAAATTGAAATTGATCAGAGCAATAAAATAGAGCAAACAAACAGAATTACATCAATCGGATTATCAAATGATATTGAACTGTCAATTTCGATAAAAAGTACGGAAAAGCAGAAATTAGAAAAATATTTTAGACAAACAAAGCAAAGAAAGATTTTTGCCGTTCTGTCTTTCTGTGTTTTAATATATTTGATACTTGATAAAATAAAGTTTGAAAAATACGAGATATATATTGACAGGGAATACCCTGGGTATGATCAATTTGTTAAAAAACAAGTAGTAGCATTTTTTGATCGGTTTTCTTCACGCAAAATTGATATTCACAAAATACATATTACTTGTATCGGAAAAAGCTCAAACGCTCACAGGGTTGCAAATTTTAGCGCAAAAGGATATTATAAAACTGTAAAGATTGTCGCAAATAAAATTATTACACTTTTAGAAAACAAAAAATCGGGAAGTACGTAAGCGCCGACTGGTTACGGCGGGTCAGCACCTCACCCGATCTTCGATAAAATATTATCATAAAATATTTATTATGTCAAGTATCAACATTAGCAAAACCCAAGCCCAA
>LBRB01000022.1 GCA_000991185.1 Berkelbacteria bacterium GW2011_GWA2_35_9
CAAAAATGCCTTCAAAATTGCGGAAAAATACCATGCCGAGGCGCTTTGCGCCGAGGCTATTTTTTACGATTTCACAAAAAGTGAAAATTGGCGGAGAGGGAGGGATTCGAACCCTCGAGAGACTTGCGTCCCTACGGGTTTAGCAAACCCGCGCACTAGGCCAACTATGCGACCTCTCCAGTGATTTGATTATAACTCATTAATTCTTGTTCTTCAACCTGTTTTCTGTTAAATTATTAGTGTTGATCATTTTGCACTTGTAGCTTCCCGACACTTCGGTCGGGATTCCGACATTAATATCGTCGGAACAGTGGATAATTGCATAAACGATTGAATTTGTTCAAACATACGAAAAAAAACAGGCGCTTGTAGCTCAGTGGATAGAGCATCAGATTGCGGATCTGAAGGTCGGAGGTTCGACCCCTCCCAAGCGCACCAGAAAAAAATATGAATATCATTGAAATTTTTCCTAAACTTTACCGATCTGTCTATCGTTTTACTTATTCAATTAATCCTAGAATAATTAGTCAAAAAAATGTATTTTGTCCGTGTTGTAGTTGGTCGGGAAAACAATTTTTACCGTTTGGTAATCCTAAAAGAACTAATGTTCAATGCCCCCGTTGCAAATCGGTTGAACGGCACCGTTTATATTATTTGTTCCTAAAAGAATATTTGAATAAATTATTGAACAAATCTATACAAGTCCTCCATATTTCACCTGAAAAATCATTAAAAAAATTGTTTTGTTCTTACCCTAATATCAAATATTTATCGATCGACATCTCCCCTTTTAAAGCCATGCGTCGAGAAAATGTTGAATCTTTATCCTTCTCGAACCACAGTTTTGATTTAATTTTTTGTTCTCATGTTTTAGAACATATTAAAAATGATCAAAAAGCGTTAACTGAAATAAAACGGGTTTTAAAACCAAATGGTTTAGCGATTATTCAAGTACCGATTAAAGACTATTTTCGAGGTAAAAAAATCATCCAAACGATTGAAGAAACAGAACCTTTAAATCCGAAACAAAGAGAAATTAATTTTGGACAAGCTGACCATCAGCGACTTTACGGCAGAGATTTTTACCAAAGACTAATAAAATCCGGATTTAAAATTAAAATTATAAAATTTGCCAATAAATTGCCTAAATCAACACTCAAAGAACAGGTTTTATTGCCTAAAGTAAAAAATTGCTCATCGACTGAAGGTTGGATCAATTTATGCTATAATAGAAACAATGACTAAAAAAATAAAAAATAAATCACAGTTTCTTGAAATTTCTCCCAATATTATTGAAAGCTATTCGTCTTTCAAGTCTCCTCAATTCGAATACTTTGAAAAAACGCCCTGGTGGTTTATTGCGATCACTTTTATTTTGGGTACTTTGATTTTTCTCTCTTTTTTCTACGCTCTCTACACACTGGCTTTGATTATACTGCTTTTCGCAATTGTTATCTATCAAATTGCTTGGCAAAAACCAAAAAGTTTTGATTTTTCCTTAACCCTCGATGGGATTAAATCAAAAAATAAAATTTATAACTGGTCAAATTTTCGCCATTTTTGGGTTGCCGAAGCTAAAAACCATACTTATTTATATCTACAACCTAAAAAAATATTCTCGGCACCAGTCACAATTTTAGTCCCCAACGATTTTTCGATCACTGAATTACAAGCCCGAATTCGAATGTCAATTCCCGAAGAAATTCAGGGCAATTTGTCACTTTCTGACAGAGTTAATAATTGGCTGAGAATTTAAAATCTAGAATATAAGATTTTTGGCGTAATGTCAAATTTGGGATGCTGTTAATGTAAATTATATATTAACTAAATATGTCATTCCGAGTGAAATCGAGGAATCCCTTGGTCAGACAATAAAGGGATCCCTCCACTTCGGTCGGGATGACAAGGATAGAAACTCAGCTCCTTTGAGTTTTATATTATTTATTAAGGTTCGAGTATACCACAATCAGGTTAACACCAGCATCCCAAATTTGACATTACGTCAATCAATTTCCTAATATATTGATTCGGCTTCTTGGGTTAGTGGTTGCCACCACCAATGGTTATTTTGATAGAATTTTATTGTTTCTTCGAGACGCCCGTGAAAACCATTGGCATTCCAAAAGGGCACCCATTGAGCAATCTTTTTAAATTTCGAGGCATCAATCCGATATCTTTGATCATGATGACCGGCTTCGGCTCTTGGGTCTTTCACGAATTCAACTGATTGCTTGAAATCAACTTTTAGTATTTCGCAAACTGTTTCAAGCAATTTTTTATTACTAATTTCAGGTTGTATTTCAGGCGCAATATTATAGATGCCAGTTATTTGACGATTGATAATTAAATAAATTGCATTAGCCAAATTACCAGCGTACAGCCAATCCCGAATTTGGCTTCCATCTCCCCAAAGTTGAGCTTTTTCTCCAGAAATAATCTTAATAATACTGCGTGGCAACATTTTTTCCGGATGTTGATATTCGCCAAAACAATTGGTTGGACGAACAATCGTAATCGGAAATTTAGTCATCTTCATTAATTGTTGTAAATATAAATCGGCTAAATATTTTGACTCAGCATAAGGTGAAGTTGGTTTTTGTTCGCCGAAACGATCTTCATCAAATGCTTCACCAGTTAAATTGTCGCCATAGACTTCATCGGTCGAAAAATTAATTAACCTTCCAGCTCTGTTTCGAGCAAAAGTCGCAATTTGCTTTGTTCCCTCAAGATTAACTTGATAAAAAATATTACTTGACTGCTGTGATCGTGTTACGTGCGACTCAGCAGCCGTATGCACAACCACATCAAATGTTTCTTGAATTGCAAATAAATCTTGCCATGAACAAATATCAACTGGATAAATTCGCTTGACACGACGCACTATTTCTTTATCTAAATTATTCAAATTACCAGCGTAATTAAATCCGTCAAGAATTGAAATTTGGCAATCTATCTCATGTAATAAGGTTCTAACTACATGCGAACCTAAAAAACCAAATCCACCAGTTACCAGTATTTTCAACATTCAGCATCCCTCCTTTTTATTAAATTTTGGATATAATTATTGACGCATTGTTTATAATCTTTATTAATATCTCTTGGGACAATACCAATACTTGTCAACTTCTCAACCGACATTAGTAAATTGGTCCTTGGTACTCCAAGCTTATTATAATCAATAACATCAAAATTATGCTTAGAAAAGCCATTTTTTTCGGCAAGATAATTATAGTAGATTAATAAGTCTGGGTAATAAAGACCACCCGTATTTACCAAATTAATAATTCCTCTCACTTCTTTGGCAATCAATATTTTTAATATTTTTAAAAATTCTGGCAAATATGTGATCGAGTTATTAGCGTCAATAATTAGGTCATAACGCAACAGTTTATCCAATAAATTTCTAGGGTTGGGTTGGTCATCAAGCGGAATCCTGATGCGACAAATCAATATTCGCTGAGTATTTGTCATAATTCGATTTAACAATATTTTTTCAATTGCAATTTTTGATCGCACATAGGCGAGATCAAAGAAATTCGGTTCTCTTTCCTCGCTGACCGGCGTATCAGTTTCGTAATCATAATGATACATACAACCGCTTCCGATATGAACAAAATAAAGATTGTGTTTAAGGCAATAATCAGCTAAAAGCATCGGCACAACCACATTGGCAAAATAGGTTTCTGCTTGATTTTGCTCGCAATCATCAACACTATTTTCCCCAACATAACCGATGGCATTAATAATAATTTTTATGTCAGAATAACCTTTTTCTCGAATGTATTCAATTTGCTCTTCAATATCTTGATAAGTGTGAATTTTAACTCTCATTAACGGACATTTTAAATATTCAGCAATTTTTCTGCCAATATAACCGGCTCCAAAAACTAACATATTCTCTGAATTCATTTCACCAACTCCTTATTTCAAGGTTCAAACCATACTTACCATAGCTTTTAATTGCGAAAAAGTCAACTAAAATTCTATAATTACCAATTATAAATTTGAAATTTTTATTCAATGATAAATGTCTTAATGGTTTAATTTTAAAATTTAATAATTTGATATTGGTAATTGACTTTAAATTGTAAATTTAAAATTTAAAATTATTTTTTATCTTTTCTATTTTATTTTTTATTTTTTTGCTGTACGCTTATGTTATGAAACTAGCTATTGTTCTCCCTGCTTACAATGAGGAAAAGATTTTGCGTTCGGTTTTGGAGTCCTTGCCAAAAAAATTGACCGGCATCAAAAAAATCTACACTATTGTAACTGACGATGGATCAAAAGATAAAACTTACGCCGTCGCCAAAAAATACGCCACTGTTGCGCTTCGTCATAAAATTAATCTCGGCGCCGGTAGCGCCACTATTACCGGTATCCGCTATGCTACTCGCAAATTGAATACCGATATAGTAATTACAATGGATTCTGACGGACAGCACGATCCAAAAAATATTTCGGCATTAATTAAACCAATTGTCAACAAAAAATATGATGTCGTTATTGGCTCGAGAATGCTTGATTCAAAAGGTATGCCCCCGATTAAAATATTTACCAATAAATTCGCTAATTTTATCACCTTTATTTTTTCAGGCATCTGGGCAAGCGACACTCAGACCGGTTTTCGAGCTTATAGCCGAAAAGCGCTCAGAAAAATCAAACTCCGTACGACCGGTTATGAGTACTGCACCGAAGTCTTTGCTGAACTAAAACGCAACAACTTGAAATTTATCGAAGTACCAGTTAAAGTAATTTATAGCGATTACTCAAAAGCCAAAGGACAACCGATTGCCAATAGTATTAATGTTTTGATTAAGCTAATCAACCGAAACCTGACCAAACTTTAGAAGATAAAAGAGAAAAGAGATGCAAATTTCTAATTTCTAATTCTTAATTTCTATTAAATTTATAATATCCTAATGTTTAAAAATTGATTAATTAGTAATTTAATAACCTGCCCGCCAAGCTTCGCTGGCGATAGCAGGCGGGAAATTAAAAATTGTAAATTGTAAATTAATTTAATATGATCACTTTCGCACAAGCTTTCACCGCCTTTTTTGCCGCTTTGGTCGTTACCAAATCTTATGCCGACCTTAAAAGAGGCAGAGAAAACATTATAATGTTTCTTTTTTGGGTTTGTTCTTGGGCAGTAATTGTGTTTATCGCTATGTACCCAGCCGTTGTCGATCTGTTTTTTGCCAAGCTATCTGGAGAAACCGGCAATAGTGTTGCCACCGCTTTAGCGATGGGTTTAACTTTTGTCTTCTTCATCATCTACCGCCTCTACATCAAAGCCGATCGGGTCGAAAAAACCCTCCACAAACTCGTCAGCGAGTTGGCGATTAAAGAACGAGAAGAATAATTAGCTTTTGACAAATATGCAAATGTGTAATATAATTATTACAGATATGCATAAATATGTAATAAATGAATTACACATATGAAAAAACGTTTTATATTCTCTGAGTTAATCAAGCAGATAAACCACAAAAACGCACTGATTATCACTGGTATGCGTCAAGTCGGCAAAACCACATTAATGCGTCAAGTTTTTGATTCTTTGAAAAATCAACCTAAGCTGTGGTTTGATTTTGATAACCCCCTTGAGCAAATTATATTTGAGGATATTGAATATCGAAATATCTATGCAAAGCTACTTGAATTAAGCAATACAACCAAAAAAGAGCGTTTGTATGTTTTTATTGATGAAATTCAAAACTACCCTGAAATTACCAAGATCATTAAATATTTAATTGATCATTATAAAGTTAAATTTGTTTTGACTGGATCATCTAATTATTATTTGAAAAATTTATTTCCCGAGTCATTATCTGGCAGAAAATTCTTGTATTATCTACCGCCCTTGAGTTTTACTGAATATTTGTATTTTAATAATATTGTCCAAACTAATAATAATTCTGCATTGGAATTTAGAAAAATTATTCAGCAACAAGATTTTATCAAATATAAAAAATACCAAGTTCTATATAGTTCATATTTACAGTACGGCGGGTTTCCAGAAGTAGTAACAACCCAAGATACCAAAACTAAAGAGCAGATACTGGATAATATTTTAAAATCATTTTTTGAAAAAGATTTAAAAATCTTATCCGATTACAAAGACATCCGTGATTTGCGTGACCTTATTTTATTACTTGCTCCACGAGTTGGGTCTTTGCTTGATATTTCTAAGCTCGCAAGTGAGCTTGGGCTGGATCGTCCGAAGATTTATTCTCTTTTAGAGATGTTACAGGGTACTTTTTTTATTTCTCTATTACCAAAATATTCGAAAAGTATTGATCGAAGCGTAGCGGGAGGAAAAAAAGTGTACTTTACCGATACAGGGTTGCTCAACACAATAAGTCAACTCAATGAGGCTCAAATTTTGGAAAATTCTGTTATAAACCAGCTTAATAAATACGGTAAAATTAGTTTCTACAATCAAAGAAACACCGTTGAGATAGATGCTATACTCAATAAAAAAATCGCTATCGAAATTAAGACCAAAGCCACGGGAAACGATTTGAATAAACTAGAAAAAATCAGTTTGAAGCTTGGGTTAGAACAATACTTTTTAATCAGTCGTGAATTAGTTAGCCCTGAAATCCAATCGCAAGTAATTTATCCACAATTTTTATAATTTTAACATACTCCTCGCAATGACAGGTGGAGTTCATATGTAAACAAAGAAAGAATCCCATAATAAAATGATCATCAAAGCCGACCGGGTCGAAAAAACCCTCCACAAACTCGTCAGCGAACTGGCGATCAAAGAACGAGAAGAATAATTTAGATCTGATAAACAATGAAAATAGTTGTATTTTGTCCTTATTATCCGCCTCACGTAGGAGGATTAGAAACTCATGCCGATGAATTCAATCAATATTTATCACAAAAAGGAGTCGATATTGTTGTATTTACTCCGCTATTTCCAACCGACATGCCTAAAATCGAGATTAAACACAAAAATGTCAAAATAGTTCGATATCCTGCTTTTGAAATCATTTCAGGCTATCCACTTCCTAAGTTTTGGAAGTTAGATTTTTGGAAAACTTTCTCGAACATCACCAAAGAAAAACCTGATTTTATAATATCGAGAACTCGTTTTTTTAACACATCACTACTTTGCTTAATATATGCAAAATTATACAAAGTTACTTGGATACACATCGAACATGGATCTGATTTTGTGAAACTTTCAAGTAGTATTAAAACCTATATTTCAAAATTCTATGATCAAATTATTGGTAGATTAATTTTTAACAATAGCAACCTCAATATTTCTATATCTCGTGCTGTCCAAAGATTTGTCTACCAATTTGACAAACGATTTTCTCCAATTATATATCGCGGTGTTGACATGAAACAAATGGATAAAGTATTACCTGACAACAAACTCAGGACTAAATATCAAAACAAAATTATTATTGCCTGGGCAGGACGCTTATACTTTTGGAAAGGTGTGGAAGAGTCAATAAAATCCATCCACAACCTGCCGGACGAAATAAAAAATCATATTGTTTTTTTAATCATCGGCTACGGAGAAGATTACAACCGATTAAAAAAAATGGCTAAATATCCGATAATACTGCTAGGACAAAAAAATCGAGAAGAAACGCTGGCAATATTAAAAATTGCCGATATATATATTCATTCTTCATACCCAGGCGGTGGGTTGTCTACCTCTTTGATCGAGGCAATGTATTGTAAGTGCGCTATAATCGCCACACCCAACGAAGGTGCGGATGAAATCGTAAACAAAAAAAATGGTATCATAATTTATAAGCATCAAGACATCGCACCATCATTAATTAATTTAATTGAAAGTGGTAAGATGAAAGAGTATGCTCAGGAAGCTAATTTTTCTATTATAAATAAACTAAATTGGAAAAAAAGTTCAGATAAGTATTACAAAATACTAATAAAGTTGCAAAAAATCTATGAAACTCGCGAAAATTAGTTTTATTATTATTTTTCTATACGCCATTTGTTGGCTTATTTCCTATCGTGAGATTAGCAATCTCCCTATAAATATTGTCGGTTTGATATTGATATTTGTCGTCGTACCTCTAAATATTATCAATATCTTTAACATAAGAATACAGTCTCGCTGGGAAATGTATATTTGTTCTATTCTAGTATTTTTTATAATTTATGTACCAATATTTTACTCTGCTTATATTTATCTTCACACTAAAATCCATCTTGATAATTTATATATATTTAATTTTTTAACCTTGTTTATTAGCACTCTGATTTCAATTAAACGCAAAAGGGATATTTTTGACGACAATAACATTTACACTCAAAAAATAGATAAAAGAGAAAAACAACTTGTTGTATTCCTCTTTGTATACATAGCAGTGCACGCACTAAACTATTATTTTTACCACTTTATTCCGGAATGGGACGGGTACGGAAATATACTGGATATTGAAAGAATATTAAATTCAGGGAGTTTAAAGCAGTATCTTGATCGTTCTTTACTTGTTTATGAACGAAATAAAAATATCTAATTATTGGTCAAGATGTATAATCTTTTTTTCAGCTATTTCCATCCCCGTGCTGAATATGGAGATAGATATGGTTAGACCACAGAATAGTTTGATTATTCTTTTACCAATCTATTTTTACTTATTTTACCAATCAATCAAAACCAAGAAATCATATTATTGGATATTAGCTTCTTTGATTGCATTACTAGGTATTGGTTTTCACGAATTTTTTGCATTAATATTATTTATTCAAAGTATCTGGATTTACTTTTATTTACTGAAAAGATATTTTATTTTTACCAAAAATAGACAGATTAAAGTTATTTTTGTGCTGACAACTATAACAGTTTACTTGATCCTAAAAGACATTGTTTCCGGAATGAGTATCTACGCCTCGATTATTTATTATGGAAAAGTTGCATTATCAAACATACTAAATGTTTCTGATTGGAAGTTATGGTTTATTAATAACTATGATACCGATGGACCGGGTCTTCAGATGGGTTGGCCAGGAGTTGCTGGTTTAGCCAAATATTATTCTTACTACTTAAGCCCAGTATTAATTACAACATTATTGGCTTTATTGTTGACTCTGTTTAGAAGAAAGAACTCTCAATTGGACAGTAAATTAGAAAGAAAATTAATTTTCTTTACCACACTTCCATCATTAGTATTTTATTTTATCCTTTCGGAAATACTACCCCGAATGAATTTTACTTTATTACCGGACCGATATTGGTTTATGTTTGATATTGTATTGCTTATTATTTTAGTATATTTATTCAAATGCATTGAAAGTGAAAGTAATAAAATATTTCGTAAGTACTTGATCATATTTACTCTATCGATCATAATTTCGATTTTTGGGTCATTCTATGTTGCTAAAGAAAAAAAGGCTCTTACGACTGTTAGTGATAAAATTGCTTCAGAGTGGATAGTCGCAAACACCCCGGATAATTCATTATTCATTACTCAAGCTTCAAACACACCAATGATCAATTATTTTTCTCGCAGGAAAATTTTATTAGTTGAAGACACCTATTTTCTTGATGATAATTTACAAAAAGACTACTTAAAAAATAAATCCATCGCCATACAAAATCAAATTAATGAAGAAAACACAAAAATTCAAAATGCTACCGAAGATATCAATAATAAATCAGAGAATTATGATACTTCAA
>LBRB01000023.1 GCA_000991185.1 Berkelbacteria bacterium GW2011_GWA2_35_9
ATCGATGAATAGATTTAAAATATCTGGAAAATTATTAGCTTTTCTAATTACACTGACTAGGTATTTAAATTCTTCCCAGTCCCAATGATATTTACTAATACCAGCCGTTGACCTAACTTTTCTCATTTTCCCTCCTTTGTAATTGTTAATATTCAAAACCAACTATCTGCCACAAACAATATTAATATAATTTTATCACATCCTAACCTGGAATAGTATCGCTGGTGTATACCATAGATACTATTGTGTTAAGTTTATGTTACTAAATATTTGAGATTATTTAAGATTATATTTAAGATTAAATATAACTATATATTGCTCAAAATATAGCTTAAAAAAATAACTAATAAAATAAAAATAGGGCGGGGTCGAAACCCCGCCCGCCCGACCGATGTACCACCCCCCAACCTACGAGGTTGGGGGGTGGTTGTCAAAAAGTAAACCTTATTTCAGTCAGAGAGGCAAGTCGGGGATGACAAATAAGTCCAGGTTAACCACGGAGGTTAACCTGAGAAGTTGGCAAAAAAACGATCGAGCTCCTCCCGAAGGAAAAGCTCGACCTTGTTGGAACATTCGAATTTAGTTCATTCCAATCCCATATTCTTCTTGAACACCTCCATCGCCGTTTTCTCGTCTGAATACCAACGAATACAATCTTGTGATGAGTTAAGAATCTGCACAGCAGACGCCATATCAAACTTACTTTTGTATTCTGTCCCCTCTGGGAACTCATAATTACCACGGGATGTCCTTTTTTGAGTAAAGTCAAACAATATTTCCCAATCCCAAAAATGTCGTTGTTTCTCATTCATAAATTCTCTAACCCTATCTCGGATACCATATTTGGTGGTAATACTTTCTACGAGAAGAGAAATATGAGTTTCAGACATCACGTCATACATTTCAGAATTGAAATCAGTTGATTTGATGACAAAATCTTTAACATCATTAAATAGTATTGCGTAAATAATCTTTACAACTTCATTCTCAAAATCAACTTCTTTTCTTAAATTAAAAAGCTGAGATAGTAATTCTCTTAAATCTTCTGCTGATACTACTAAGGTTTGTTTCATGTTTCACCTCATCTTTTCCGTGCCTGTTGGGGTCACGGTCTTCTTGTGAAGAATTAAAACCACTAAAGATGTGGGTTGGACAACTCTAGCAGTCTTAATCTTCACAAGAAAAAGAGGTTTGAAACCCCCTTTTTCAAATTCACTATAAATTAGTCTTCACTATTCATAGTCTGCCAAAGTATAGCACGATTATCAGGTTTTGTCAACCCTGAACTAAATCTTATAGTACTTGGTTCCGCCTTGGCGGTCTTCAAGTTCTATTCCCTGTTTTTGGAGTAATTTTCTAATATTATCGGCTTTTTCGTACTGTTTTTTTTGTCTTAATACTTCTCTTTCCTTGATTAATTTTTGCTGCTTTTCAGTCAAACCGGCATTTTTTTCCTCTTTAAAACCCAAACCAAGAATTGGTTCAAATTTTAACCACAATCTAACACTATTGCAACTATGTAACATATCTAAAATGCAAGGTGTGTTTAAATCGTCCATCAAACGCTCTAAAATTGCCTGATACGCCTTTTGTTCGCTTTCTGTCAACTTACCTTCAGTTTGACCAGTTTGTATCAGTCTGCGAATATTCAAGCGAGTATTGCGTGATTTTTCTAATTCTTTAAGTGAAAATTCCATTCTTGAGCGATAGTGATTATTTAAAACCATAAAACGAAAATCCATTGGTTCAAAAACCAGTAAACCGCTGGTATTTTTTTTGTTAATGCATAGCTCTGAGCGATTTCATTCGTATGGTGAACTGAAATATGGTCAACACCGCCACAGTGAATATCAAATTTATCACCTAAAAACTTCTGCGCTAATACGCTACATTCAATATGCCAACCGGGGAAACCCTTGACTTTATCCCGCCCTGACGGTGACCAAGGACTTTCCCACTCCATTTGCCGTTTCGAATTTTTAGGTGAAAATTTCCAGAGCGCAAAATCCGTTTTGTGCTTTTTTTCCTTATTAACTGTAACTCTTTTCCCCTCTTCCAATCCTTTAATGTCGATCTTGGCTAATTGATCATAATTCGGTACTCGAGTCGAATCAAAATATACCCCATCGCTCGTAAGGTAGGTGTATTTTTTGACTTCCAGTTTCTGGATAAATTTTATCATTTCAGGTATAAAATCACTCGCTCTAGGAGTAAAAGTTGCTTTTTCTATATTAAGCTTTGTCATATCCAACATAAACTGTTTTTCAAAATAGATCGCAATTTGCCGAGCCGTTTTTTTAGCTTTTTTTGCGCTCTTTTCCACCTTATCTTCCCCAGCATCTTCATCGTCAGTTAAATGTCCAACATCGGTAATATTCAAAACTCGTTTCACTTTAAAGCCCAATGTTTTAAGCGCTCTAACTAGAACATCTTCAAAAATATAAGTTCTTAAATTCCCAATATGGGCAAAATCATAAACGGTTGGTCCGCAAGTATAGATTGAAACTTCTCCCTTTTTTATCGGTTTAAAAACCTCTTTTTTACGCTTAAATGTATTGTAAATTTTTAATTTTAATTCCATATTTTTTTATTCTATATCTTCAGCAATTTCTGATTCTTCGTCGATCACATCCGCTTCTTTTAACTCATCTTCTGAATATTTTTCGTCTTTTTGATCTTCGGTTTTTTCTTCCGGAAGAGCCACATGTTCATTTTTTTCTCCACAATCAGGACAAATTTCTTGATCTGTTTCAAGTGTACAAGCGGGACAAATGTATTTTGCCATTATTTTATTACTCCCTAATTAAATTTTTTTCTTCCTTCTAATGATCGCATCAGCGTTACTTCGTCGGCATATTCTAAATCGCTACCAACCGGCAACCCACGGGCGATACGGGTAATTTGCAACTTCTTATCTATTTTACCGGAATTTTGATATTTTTCCACCTCTTTCGAGAGATACATAGCTGTTGCCTCACCTTCAAGCGACGGGTCGGTCGCTAAAATCATCTCTCTTATTGTTCCATCTGACAACCTATTTATCAACTCATTAACTCTCAAATCTTCTGGGCTAACATCATCAATCGGCGAAATTAATCCGCCTAAAACAAAATATAGTCCTTGATAATCAGTCTTTTCAAGTGCAACAATATCAAGTGGCTCCTCAACAACCATCAAGGTTTTTTTGTCTCGAGAATTTGAACCACATAACGAACACAGGTTTGAATCAGATAGATTATAACATTTTTGACACTTAACAATATTTTTATTGACCGCCAAAACCGCTTGACCTAATTCGTCAATCCCTTCTTTTTCTTGGCTTAACAGATAAAATACCAATCTCGATGCCGTTTTTGGTCCCACACCTGGAAAACGACTAAATTGGTCAATCAAATTCTGGACTGATTTTGGAAGAATGGACATGATAATTTTTATTAATAAAAATTAAATTCAAAATGCAAATCTCAAAATGCAAAATAAAATAGGTATTATTTTTTATTTTTAATCTGTATTTTTGATTTTTGATTTTTGATTTTTGAGATGTCCGCCGGTAGCGGTCCGGTGAAATTAATGTAATCACATTTTGGATATTTATTACAGCCCCAAAAGCGTCTGCCTCCTTTTCCGTGTCGAGTAACCACATCACCTTCTTTACATTTTGGACACTTATAATTACTTTTTTCAACGATGTTTTCGGTATATTTACACTTCGGATAACTGGTGCAAGCAATGAATTTCCCAAATTTTCCGACTCGCATAATTAATTCGCTCTGACATTTTGGACATTTTTTAGCAATTTTCTGGTTAAACTCTTTTGATTTTTCAACTGTTTTATTTTTAGTATTAATATTAGCGATAAAAGGATCGTAGAATTTTCTAAGCATTGCCGTCCATTTCAATTTTCCCTCTGCAATACTATCAAACTCTTCTTCAACATTGGCGGTAAATTTGATGTTGACAATATCGGGAAAATTTTCAACCAAAAGATCTGTCACCATCTCACCAATTTCTTGTGGATAAAAAAAGCGATTTTGTAAAAAAACATAGCCTCGTTGCTGAATGGTTGAAATAATTGGCACATAAGTTGAAGGTCGCCCAATCCCCTCTTTTTCCAAAACTTTAATCAATGTCGGCTCACTGTACCGAGCTGGTGGTTGAGTCTGTTTTTCTTCGTTTTTAATTGATTCAAGTTTTAGATTGTCTTTAGCTTTTAGGATTGGCAATTCAATTTCAGGAAATTTTATTGGTGTTAAACTGGTGAAACCATCAAATTTAATTTTTCTTCCCTGAGCGCTAAAAGTATATTTGCCCGCTTTAACCTCAACATTAATTTCTTGATATTCCATCGGCTTCATTTGACAAGCAATGGTTCGATTACGAATCATTTCATATAGCTTGGTATGGTCTGGAGTAACAGTTTTAATCTTTAATTCTTCCGGTTTGGTTTCAATATAGGTCGGTCGAATCGCTTCGTGCGCCTCTTGTGCGCCTTTAGATTTAGTTTTGTAATTAATCGCTTTGTCTGACAAATATCTTTTACCATATTCAGCCTCAATAAATTTTCTAACTGAGTTGACAGCCAACCAAGATAGATTGCTTGAATCGGTTCTCATATAGGTTATTTTACCCGCTTCGTATAGGTCTTGAGCTAATTTCATCGTTTTTTTAGAGGTAAAACCAAGTCCGTAGTTGGCAGATTGTTGAAGAGTTGAAGTTGTAAAGGGTGGAAACGGAAAACGCAATTTGTCTTCAGCTGCAACTTTATCCACTAACCATTTTTCTTTTTTGGCTTCGTCAACTATTTTGTCAA
Source organism: Berkelbacteria bacterium GW2011_GWA2_35_9 (assembly GCA_000991185.1). Classification (GTDB taxonomy): domain Bacteria; phylum Patescibacteriota; class UBA1384; order GWA2-35-9; family GWA2-35-9; genus GWA2-35-9. The sequence goes on from LBRB01000023.1 coordinate 4,811, forward strand.
CATCTTTTTTACTGGCTAAAATTTCATCCTCGATCGGTTTACCGTCAATCGCTGTTAATTTTGTTGTAAAATTTTTCTTATTTTTTGAAAGCTCAGCTAGAACTACAAAATAAATTTTTGGCACAAAATTTTTAATTTCTCTTTCACGATCGACAATTAAACGAACTGCAATTGACTGAACTCGCCCAGCTGATAACCCGGCTGTGATTTTTTTCCACAAAAATGGAGAGAGCTTGTAACCAACCAAACGATCTAAAATGCGCCGTGCTTGCTGAGCGTTTACTAAATCTTGGTCAATTTCTCTCGGGTTTTTGACGGCATCCAAAATTGCATTTTTGGTTATTTCGGTAAAAGTTATCCTTTTAATTTTTTGATCTTGCAAACCACAAGCTTGCACGACATGCCAGGAGATTGCTTCACCTTCTCGATCGTGGTCGGTCGCTAGATAAACAATTTTTGCATCTTTAGCTTTGTCTTTAATAGCGCTAATCGCTCGTCTGGATTTGGGTGGAATGATATATTTTGGATCAAAATCCTTCTCGACATCAACTCCAAGCTCTTTTTTCGGCAGATCACGCACATGACCATAGGACGCTAAAATTTCATAATCTTTACCAAGATATTTTTTAATTGTGTAACTTTTAGCTGGTGATTCAACGATGACTAAATTCATAGGTAAATTTTTAATTTTAAATTTAAAATTTTAAACAATAGTAAATATATTTCCCCCAATATTTTTTATCATACCTTTTATTTCTAGCATAGTCAGCGTCGAAGATAAAGTTGATAAATCGCATTTAACTTTTTTAAGCAGTTCATTAATATGGCAATTTTCATTCTTTAAAGCTTTTACAATGTCCTGTTCAAGTGGGGTTTCACACAATTCAACTTTTGCTTTTTGTTGTTTGGTTTTTTTCTCAATATTAAGTTCGCTCAAGATATCGTCAGCTGAAATAATCAATCTTGCGCCAAGTTTAATTAAGTTATGCGGTCCTTCACCGCCAGCTGAAAAAATCGAGTGAGGAATAGTCAAAACTTCACGATTATAATCGAGGGCGCATCGAGCTGTAATTAACGATCCAGATTTTGCCATTCCTTCTGTGATTAAGGTTGCGATTGATAATCCGGCAATAATTCGATTGCGAATTGGAAAATTGTAACTAAAAGAAGGCGTCCCGGGTGGAAATTCACTTATGATTGCGCCCTTGGACGCAATAATTTTTTTAGCTAATTGCATATGGCTTGATGGATAAATATTGTCTACCCCACATCCCAAAACTGCCCAAGTTGGACGATTTCTTTTGACCGCTTCATTGTGAGCAATTGCGTCAATTCCTAGAGCCAAACCAGATACAATATTTACCCCAGCTCCAACAAGATCACTGGCGATTTTTTCTGTCGCCATCCTTCCATAAGCGCTATATTTGCGACTTCCAACCACCGCAATATTGACTAACAAATTATCAATTTCGCCGAGATAATAAATAATCGGTGGATAATCAGGTATTTCCTTGAGTAACAGAGGATAATTTTTATCTTTATAATAGGCTAAATTAATCCCCCTTTTGTCTAGTTTAAGTTTCTCTTCATCGGGTGAAAATTGGTTGATTACTTCTTTAATCAACGAACGAATAATTTCGTTCAATTTAATCTGATTAAAGGCTAATTTCCCACTCCACAAAGTTTCAAAATCATCGATTCGAAGATCGATTTTTTGTAAAGTTTTAGCTCCAATCTTGGGGTGAAGATTGAAACAGTGAAGATAACGCTTTCTTGACAGTTGCATATTTATATGGTATCTTTTCTTTATCATTTTGCCAAATTCGTGAGGTGATGGACTTGCAAAAAAAGGATTGGAGTTATTATCTTCTCTATATTAAGTCACAATACTTGAATGGATTTTATGTGGTTGGTGCATACTCGGCTGAACAAATGTATGCTAAAGCCTACCACGGTGAATTTCATAGAGATTTTAGGACGATTGATAGAAGTATGTCACCAATCAATCGTAATGTTTCGATGGAAAATTTCAAGAGGACTATCAGAGAAATGTATGAATTCAATCGAACTCAAATCGATGAAATTTGGGATAAGGAACTCAAGTATCCCCGCCCAACCTTGTTTAGCTATTGACAAATATATTCTTTTATGCTATAATCTTTTTTAGATAGCTGGTTGAGCGAGGTTGTGGGTTGGTTGGAAACCCTTTTGCGGAGTAATGACCGCATGGGCAAAACGCCCGTCATAGGGGGACCCCAACCTTCGCTCACCAGCGACCACATGTACAGGAGGAGGACCGGTAGGCCCGGTCCTCCTCCAAAATTTTCCGCCAGCTGGCGGTTTTTTGGTTATCAACCCTTAACCGTTGTACACATCGTAGGTGTACAACGGTTGATTGGTATATTGTGACCTGAATGCGCCCGTGCATGACAAGCTATTGACAAATGCTTGAATATATGCTATACTATCCTTTGTTACATTGAAATGCAGGGAAAGGCGCCGAGTGGAAGGCGTCTGTGGGTTGGGACAGCTCTACAAAAAGGGAGCTGAAAGGTAGTCTAATATGACCACCACCCAATACTTACGATTAAAAGAAGCTCTGAGAATGATAACCCAACTTCAAGCCCAGCCTGATCAGCTGGATTCCAAATGCCCCAAGTTTATACATTCACAGTTGTGGATGTTGCAAGGCAAGAGGTCAAATTATTTGAGGGTGCAGAAAGACCGCCCCCTCCCAATCCCCCCTGCTCAAGAATTCATACCCGCCCCCTCCGATACACCATGAGGGGGCTTTCTTTACCTCTTGACAGATCAAATTTTTTATGGTACAATAAATTTTGCTTTGACAATAGTTGAATCACCTTGCGGTAAGCTTTTAAGGGCTTTCCCCCTCCTTGGCTCTTGGGGCTTATTGCAAGTTGATTCCCCTATTGTTTTTACTAATTTTTAATCTTACTCCGTCACATCAATCCCCATACTCCTGGCTGTTCCAGCCAGTATTTTAACCGCTTGATCAATATCATAGGCATTTAAATCTTCTAGCTTCTCTTTGGCTAGTTCTTCAAGCTGTTTTTTACTCACTTTTCCAACTTTTTTCTTGGGGGTTTCACCTGAGCCTTTTTCAACCCCAACCGCTTTTTTAATCAAATAGGTAGCAGTTGGACTTTTGATGGTAAAATCGAAGCTCCGGTCCTCATAGACAGTCATTACCACCGGCAAAATTACCCCTTGTCGATCTCGAGTTTTTTCATTAAAAGCTTGAGTAAATTCGACAATATTGAGCCCATGTTGACCTAAAACTTGACCAATCGGAGGTGCTGGTGTGGCTTGACCACCCGGCACTTGAAGTTTCAAAATTATTTTTATTTTTTTTGCCATAAAACTCTTTATACCTTTTTAACTTGAAGAAAATCAAGTGTAGCGGGGGTTTCTCGACCAAACATCGATATTAATACTTTTACCCGACCCCGACTTTCATCAATTTCAATTACTTTTGCTTCGAAATTTTTTAACGGTCCATCAGTAACCTTGACTAAATCTCCAGCCCGTAGATCAACATCAAATTGAGGTTCTTCAGCTGAGACTCGCTTCATTACTTTTTTCAATTCGTCATCGCTCATTGGCGTTGGACGAATTCCCATACCAATAAATCCAGTTACATTTGGTGTGTTTCTAACTACAAACCAACTTTCATCGTCAACAATCATATCGATCATTACATAACCAGGAAATATCCTCCGTTCAACCACTTTTCGTTTACCATTTTTAATCTCAATCTGCTTTTCTTTTGGAACAATAATATCAAATATTTTATTCCCTAAATTTAACGATTCCACTCTTTGTTTCAAAGAATCCCTAACCTGTTCTTCGAAACCCGAATAAGTATGAATCACATACCAATGCCTTTCCCCCAACTGCTTACCAGACGATTTACTGAGAGAAAAACTGGTTCTAATTTCTTTTTCTTCAGGTTGCACGACAGTTTTGCCCGATTTGTTATTATTTATATTTTTATCCATTTTTACCCCTTCAAGACTAAATCTTTAATTAATTGGGAAACAGCGCCATCAAATAAACCAATTAATATAATTGAAACGATAATAACGCCTAAAACAACTGTTGAATCGGTAATAACTTGCTTTTTAGTTGGAAATGAAATTTTTTTCACTTCTGAAACTACGCTTTGAAAATATCCAACAATCGGTTTAAATATTTTTTTCATTTTAGGCAATTTTGGTAATCTTTATTTTAGTCATTATTTGACGATGACCTTTGTTTTTTCTTCGTCCGGTTTTGTTTTTGTATTTAAATACGATCACTTTATCGCTCTTTTTGGTTTCAATAATTTCAGCGCTGACTTTATATCCATTTAATATATCATCAAAATTGAGGATTTTTTGATCTTTCAATAGTTCGACTTTAAGTTCTATTCCTTCTTTAACCAAATATTGTTTTCCACCGGTTTTAATTACAGCGATTTTCTCTGGTACGATCTTACTTACCACAGGTAGTTCAACTTTTTTTTCTTTGATTGCTTCTTTTTTTTCCATACAAAAATTTTCCGATTAAACGGTTTAACCTATTTACTTAATAATGATAGCATGCTTTCTTTGCTGAGTCAACATTCAACTAACCCTCATGCTACTTGAATATATTGATTGAATAACACCCACCATCGCAAACATTACCAACATGGAACTTCCTCCGTAAGATGTAAATGGAAGAGTTATACCAGTAATTGGTAGAAGCCCAATATTGCCTCCAATATTGACTGTCGCTTGATATAAAAAAATGACAAAAACTGAGAGCGAAAAAAATCTACCAAATGAATCTCGAGCATAATATGAAATTCGAATAATTCGAAATAACATAATTGAAAAAATGACAATATAAAGCAAATCTCCTACAAAACCAAAACTTTCTGACAAACCGGCAAAAACAAAATCAGCGTGAGCTACCGGTAAAAAATTGAGTTGTGACTGCGATCCCCTTCCTAAACCTTTCCCCAATAATCCACCGGATCCAATCGCTATTTTTGATTGTTCTAGATTGTAATTATCGCTTTGTAAAAATGATGACAATCTCTCTTTTTGATAATCTTTCAAATTTAAAAATACCGAGCCAGATAATAAAATACCAATAAAAAGTATTGAGGTTAAAATTTTATAATTTGGTTTTAAAAATATTATTGCCATAATTACAATAATAAAGAAAACTGAAAAAGTTCCGAGGTCAGGTTGCGCTAATACTAATACCGCTGGTGCTAATCCATATCCTATTATTTTAAAAAGTTTTTCGTAATTAAATTCTCTTCCTTTTTGAGCAATTAAAGCGATTGTCGCTATCAAAAAAAACTTGCTGAATTCAGAAGGTTGAAACTGCCAAATCCCCAGATCGATCCACCGCCTTGCTCCAAAAGTTTCTTTACCAAAAATCAAAACAATTATTAAACTAAATAAAAATATGAAATAAAGATAAATTGAACCGCTACTCCAACTTTGGTAATTGATTCTTGATAAAATGATCATAGCGATTAAACCAACTACTAAATTAGTTAGATGAACAATAAAAAGGGTTGAGTTATCTTTTGATAATGAATAAATCACCATTGTTCCAATTAATGAAATTACGAGAACTGAAAAAAATAGTAACCAATCGAGATTGGATTTTTGAGATATTTTTTTTAGCATTTCTTAATTTGAACCAAAGTATCTTGATAATTTTCTTCTGTATCCGGATGATCAATTCTTGATTCTACTATTTTTGAGACTGTCTCTCTTTCTATTTCAGTAATAAATTGATCGAATTTTTCTTGACTGTTTTCAATATAAACCTTTATTTTATCGCCATAACCGTAACCAACTTTCTTTCTCATTTCTTGGATTAATCGAACAACTTCTCGTGATTGACCTTCTTTTTTTAATTCATCAGTAATCGTGCAATCAATCTCAATCAATTTAACTTTTTTATCTAATTCAACTTTTTTTACATTTAATTCTTCAGCAATAATATTTTCTAAATCACTATTCAATTTTTCTCCTGAATACTTTGCTGATGATAATGGTTGCTTGATTTTTATTTTATTTTCCAATCTCCAAGTTAATCCAGCACTAACTAATGTTCTGGCTCTTTCCATCTCATTTATTAAATTATGATCAATTTTATCTTCATTATGCACTGGATAGTTTTCTAAATGCACTGATTCTTTAGCAGTCAAGTTGCAAAATATTTCCTCAGCCAAAAATGGCATTATTGGTGCAATTATTTTTGCAAGTGCAACTAGTGTGTTATATAAAGTAATAGTGGCACATTCCAAGTCTTCTCGGTTTTCGTTCTTCCAAAATCTTTTTCGGCTTCTTCGGATATACCAATTTGATAAATCGTCAATAAAATCTGGAATTAAACGACAAGCATTATTTAACTGATAATTATCTAATTCGAGCGTTATGTTTTTAATTAATAAATTTAATTTTGAAATGATCCAATTGTCTAATATATTTTCGGATTCTATTTTTGGCAACTGATCAATATCAATTTTATTTAACTCACAATAAAGCAAGAAAAATCCATAACTATTTTTTAACATTCGATAAAATCGTCGAAAATTATCAGCTAATTCTTTTTCCGAAAAATTTATATTTTCTGCCGATACTACTGGTGAACTAAGTAAATAATATCTTAAAACATCTGCGCTGTATTTATCAATCATCACTATTGGATCGGGGTAATTATTTAATCGTTTAGACATCTTTTTACCATCCTCAGCCAATACTATTCCATTAACAACTACATTTTTAAACGCATTTTTATTTTCAATCGCATTCGCAATAATATGTAAATAATAAAACCAAGTTCGGGTTTGATCAACCCCTTCAGCAATAAAATCAGCTGGAAAATTTTTTTGAAAATTTTGCTTGTTTTCAAATGGATAGTGAAGTTGCGCAAATGGCATCGAACCCGATTCAAACCAACAGTCCAATACATCTTCAACCCGCTTCATAGTTTTTTGACACTCTGAGCAAGGAAATTCGATCTTGTCCATAAATTCTTTGTGTAAATCGGTTATTTTGGTTTTAGAAATTTTTTCCAAATCAGCAATACTGCCAAAAACTTTTTGGTGTAAATTTTGACACTGCCAAACTGGAATCGTCGACGCCCAAAATCGTTGTCTAGAAATTGACCAATCATGAGCATTTTCTAACCATTTACCAAAACGACCCGTTTTAATATGTTTTGGAACCCAATGAATTTCAGATTGGTTTCTCAACGCAATTTCTTTTATTTTTTCAACCGAAACAAAAAATGAATTGGTCGCATAATTAAGAAGCGGTGTTTCGCAACGCCAACAATGAGGATAACTATGGGTATATTTTTCTTTTTTGAAAAGTAAATTATTTTCTGCTAAATATTTTATTACTTCAATATCAGTTTTGTGATAATTTTCCGGATCTTTAACATTCATATTCCCAAATATTGGAATGTTTTTGTCGATTATTCCATCCATACCAATGTGCTGAAAAATAGGTAGTTTTTTCTCTTTTGAAAGTACTAAATCTTCCTCACCAAAACCCGGAGCAATATGAACAATTCCTGTACCTTCGTCGGTCGTCACAAAATCTGCCTCTACAACCTGATATGCATTTTCGATATTATTAATATTTTTATTTTTTAAATAATATTCAATCAATGGCGAATATTTTTTGCCAACGATTTCTTGACTTTTTATTGTTTTAATTAATTGATATTTTTCTTTTATTTCTGATAATCTTNNNGTCCAGGGTGTAGTTGTCCAAGCTAGAAAATATTTATTTTCTTCGTCTAAAATTTTAAATTTTGCAATAACCGAAATGTCTTGAGTTTCTCGATAGCCTTCCGCCACTTCGCTTTGAGCTAAAGTTGTTTCACAACGAGGACATATATAGAGGCTACGGTAGTTTTCATAAATTAAATTTTTATCCCAAAGTTGTTTAAAAACCCACCAAACTGACTCCATATAATTAAGATCCATTGTCTTGTAACTATTTTTCATATCCGACCAACGACCAAGTCGCTCAATCACCTTTTCCCACGCATCCACATATTTTAGAACTTGTTTTCTTGCTGTTGCATTAAATTTTTCAACAGTTAACGAATAAATTTCTTTTTTCTTTTTTATACCAAGCTCTTTTTCAACAATATTTTCAATAGGGAGTCCATGACAATCCCAGCCCCATTTTCGATCAACTCGAAACCCTTTCATCGTTTTGTAGCGAGGAATCACATCTTTTATTGCGCTAGCAACAATATGACCATAATGCGGAGTACCGGTCGCAAATGGTGGTCCGTCGTAAAAACTAAAATATGGCGCTGTTTTTCTTTTTTCGATCGACTTTTCAAAAATTTTATTTTTTTTCCAATAATCGACAATCTTATCTTCTAATTCAGCCGGTGAAATATTGAGATCAAATTGTTTAAATTTCATAAATAAATCATATTATATCTGTAACAATATGTCAAAATAACCATTTCACACATCGTAGGTGTGAAATGGTTATTTTAGTGTTTATCTAAATATTGAATAGCTTTGAGTACGGCAGTTGTCGCTTGACCGGTCGCAATCGCAATTTGTTTAAATGGAATATCAGTCACATCTCCGGCTGAAAAAAATCCTTCGAGCGATGTCTCGCCTAATTTGTTGGTAATAATTTCTCCAAAATTATTTTTTTCTACCTCTTTTGGTGCTAGATCAGAATTTGGTACTACCCCAATATGAATAAATGCTCCTTGTACGCTTAAATTTTTTACTTTATTGGTTTTTTTATCCAGATATTCCAAACCTTCAAGAAAATTTGTTCCAACAAATTTTCTTGTATCTGCTTGTGTAATTATTGTTACTTTTGGATCTTTATTTATTTTTTCAATGTAAATTGTTTCGCCTTTTAGCTCTTCGTGAATAGTTAATAAAAATATTTTTTCAGCAATTTTAGATAACATAATTGCTGATTCAAGAGCAGAATTACCACCACCAATAATCGCTACGATTTTATTTCTAAACAATGGTCCATCGCAAGTTGAACAATACGACACACCTTTATTACGAAATTTTTCCTCGTTTTCAGCGTTTAATAACCTTGGGTGAACGCCAGTTCCTAAAAGAATAGTTTTGGCTGTATAATCTCCTTTATTTGTTTTTAAATTAAATATGCCTACTTTTTTTTTGATACTTTCTACCTTGACGCCTTCTCGCAAATCCACCTGATTAAATATTAACTGTTCCTTAAATGTTTGAGATAATTTTAATCCATCAGTTTGGTTAAACCCCGGATAATTGCCAATCTCTCCTGAATTTGCTACTTCCCCACCCCAAGATTCGGTCAAGATGCAAAAATTAACTTTTCTGCGTGAAGCATAAATTCCACTTGCCGTCGCCGTCGCCGACCCTCCGATAATTATTAAATCAAATTCGTTCATAGTTCACCGATCACAGTTCATCGTTGAGAGACAATTTTAAATATTTTATTAAAGCGTTTAATTTGATGTTTATTGTTTCAATCTCAGATAAATAAGTATTATATTCTGAAACACTAATATAACCTAATTCCTTTGCTGTGGCAAGAAGAGAAATACATTCGTACGCAGAACCACGGGCTAAAAAAAGGAACTGAATAAATTCCTTTCTATGGAACCTACCCTTACCTTCAGCAATATTGCTCGAAATAGAAATAGTAGCATGTGTAAGTTGAGAAATAATTCCGTACAATTCACTTCTTGGGAATCTATCTACCAATCTATAAATATTCTTAGAAAAGGTAACTGACAACTTCCAAACATCTAATTTGTTGAGATCGTTTTTCATAAAACTTTCAAATTCTATAATATGCTTCACGCTTACAATTCATCTACAATCTATGATCTATGATCTATGAACTGCTTATATCCCATTTGTAGTAGTTGTCGCTCGGGTAGTAGTGGTATTTTTTTATTTACAACAATTGGGGTGGTAGTTTTGTTGCTTGATTGATTATTCCCGCCCGAAGCGGACCCGCCTACCGGACGGACAGGTTTCTCTTCGTTCAACATATTTACCTCCTATTATTTATAATTCTATTTTACACCTTAACTTCAATTCCATTACTAATTACTTCACCAAAAATACTATCTTCTTCTTCTTTCATTTCTTTTGATGTATAACCCAGCACCTCCAAAGAATCGTTGATACTAGCCGCTCTTTGAGACAAAAATTCCATTCTCTCCAGTTTAGATCGTTTCCCAAAATCATTAGCCACTACCACTAAATCAATATCGCTCCAACGATTAGTTTCTCCACTAGCAAACGAACCATAAACAATAAATTTTAATGGTTTTATATCATTTTTTATCAATTCCACCTTATAGCTATCGATTATAGGTTTTATTTGAGTAATTTTTGGAAACATTTGAAAGCCCTTTCTGCGGATTTAAATACTTCGTCAACTTTTTGTTGAGAATATAACTTAAACATTTTTGCAATATCTTCGGGATATTTTGTACCAATATAATGTGGGTTTAGCATGGCTAAAATATCTTTTGTATCTTGATCCAGTTCAATTTTAGATAGGTTCGCCAAACGGACAAGATTATGAATATAGGGTGGAGTTATACCAGTTTTAGCAACCACTAACGCTTTAAGAATTTTTTCCAATGCTTGATGGCTAAAATGCGGAGCATATGAACGAAAATTGCGTCTGTTTACAATATCCTTAGCAAAAGCTAAATCCCTTTTTGCTAGCTCGAGCCAATTATTCACCTTTTTTTCATTTTCCATAACACAAGCATAGCAAATTACAGCGTAAAATTAAAGAGTAACTTACTCGGTAAATTTAAAGGTCGAGAGGATTTGGTCGAAAGTTGCCAACGATGTAATTCTTTCATTGATATCAAAATTATAATAAAAACTGTATTGATTATTATTTAATTTCATCGTGTTCGTAGTAACACCTCCGCTAATAGATTCTGTGTCTCTATCTTTATTGATTATTGATATTTTATTATTTTTTATTTCTGTAAAATATTGATCACTTAATCCTTCGATACCAAAACCATCACGATTAATAAATAATGTAAATATCGTTTCATCAGATTTTGTTAGCACAACATCTTCAGATTTTGTGCTAATTTTTATTTCCCAATCCTCCGGATACTTAAAACTAAACCCATACTCCTTGTTTTCGTATGTTTTCCATTCCGCAGTTGGGTCGGGAGCGGTCGTGGTTGGTTCTTCGGTGGTTGGAGTTGAATTCAGAGCGTTACTGTTACCGGTGTTTCGATTTCTGTATCTTTTAATTTTGATATGTCATTTTGATCTTTGATTTTTGCATTTTGATTTGTGTAGTAGTACGCTCCATAAGCAACACCCGCTAAAACTATAATCCCCAAAACCCACCATAATAACTTGGTTTTGGTTTTTGGTTTATCGATATTCGATAACTGATCTGGATAATTTGTTTGAGCATTCTCCATCGAATCGTTAGTGTTTTGATCCATAATCTTTGCCTTTTTTAATATTTTTTATTTGTATATATTATTACAAACTCGTTGTAGTAGTTGTAGCTCGGGTAGTGGTGGTGGTTGAAACACGAGAGGTGGTGGTTGTGTCGAAATCAAACGATGATGTGGTTGGAATTGTTATTCTGACCGAAGTGGTTGTTAAACTTCTCGGTCGAGTAGTGGTTAAATCTTCCTCAACTAAAGGCGCTGTTGATGAAACGGTTGTATTAGTTTGACTAAAAATTCCAATATCATATATATACATATAGCCAAGCCCTAAAATTGCCAATAATATTATAATTAAAATAATCCATAATGTCATATTTGACTTTTTTGGTGGTACCGGCGGTGGTATGGGTACGCTATTATTGGTTGGCGGTGGTGTTGGGTTAGCTCCATTTGAAATCGGTTGATTAGGAATCGGACTAGGTGGCAAATCGTTGTGCACCGCTGAGCCGTCAATCGGCATATCTTGAATTGGGTTAGATTGATTAACAGGAGCACTCGGTTGCCCGATTGGTGTTTGGTTTGGTGGCGATGTGTTTGATACTGGTGACTCACTCACCCCATCTAAATTCTGACCTGTTTGATTCTGAACATTATTGTCCATATTTCCCCCTCCAATTAATATTAAAATTTATATAAATTATCTTATCACTAAATCATCTTTTTTTACATCTCTATTGAGATCAATCTTTAAAGGCGCTCCGCCGTATTGACTAGCGATTTTCATTATTTTCTGCTGAATCGCTAATGGATGATGAATTTGCTCTAGAACCATATTTTTTTCACTGTATCCACCAGTCTGAATAATCACATTTCCATAATTAAATATTGTTTGCCAAAAACCATTAATTTCGTGGGCAACATTTTGAACTTTATCCAGATTAGCTTCAGTCATAACTCGACGAAAAAAACTTTTTTGTTCAACCGCAATTAAACGCTTGTCAGTTATTACATAAACTGAATTACGCCAAATAATATATCTTTTTAGCATCAAATAACCATTGATTAGTAACAATACGATAAATACATATGAAAAAATTCCTCCTAGTCCACTTTGTAAATAAAAAATTATCACCAGAATTAAAATTGAAATAATTAAAATAAACGATTCTTTTGTAAAAGTTAAAGGATGTTGATGTGTTACTAACAGAACACTTTCATCCTCCTCTTGCCCTTCAAAAGTGAAATCTTCAATTTTATTTTCGTCCATATTGTTTGGCTTTTAACGATAAAATAATTCCTGCCACTATCATAACAAAAAATAACCAAATTAGCGATAATAGTTTTAATTCAGCCCGTCCCAGAGTCAGTAATGCAATTGTTCCAAAAAGAGCAGAAATTAACCACATCGCATCTAAAATTGGAAAACCTAATACGAGTGAAGCAGTAGCAATTTTTGCACCCGATACGATCGCACCGATGGCTAACATAAATCCAATAAATTGCGAACCGGAATCACCAAGAAAGATTGAAGCCGGGTTGAAATTATAACATAAAAAACCTAGAAGACTACCAGCTAATATAATCATAATAATTGCTGATGAGGGTTGGTCAACAAATTTTGAAATCGATAAAATAAAAATTACGATCGAAGCGATAACTCCAATTCCCGACGCTTGACCGTCAACACCGTCCCACCAATTCATCACATTAATCATCAAAACTACCCAAAGCGGAACTAACAAATAAGACCAATTATCAATCGTTAAAAAACCTCCAAACGGACTGTGCACCCACCAAATTTTTATGCCCAGTCCAACTACAATAAAACCGGCTATGAAATGCCACAACAATTTTGTAGTTGACCTCACGCCACGAATATCGTCTATAATTCCGAGCAGTAACATTATCGTAGAGCCAATAAAAATTGCCCACAAATTATAATCAACTGCTAAAAATTTATTTCCAGAAAAATTTAATAATTCTCGATTAAAAATCGAAACCGAAATAATAACTAACCAAAAAGCAAGAAAAACTGCTACTCCACCCAAACGGGCAATATTGCCCTGATGTATTTTCCGCTTATTGGGTTTATCAACAACACCTTTTGCAAGTGCAAAAGCTCTCACTTTTGGAACTAAAATTAGCGAAAATAATAATGAAATTATAAAATAAATAATATAATCCATGAGTTATTAATTTATAAACTTTTTTTAATATTGTCATCCTCACGAAAGTGGGGATCCAGTCTGGATTCCCGATCAAGTCGGGAATGACAATATTGTAAATTTTTATCTCTCATCTTCCGCATACAATATTTCTTCATCAATTTTTTGATAATCAAATAATTCATTTTTATTAAAAAATCTAGCTATTTCTATTTTAGCATTTTCTAAACTATCACTGGCATGAATAATATTTGAGCGGGTTGAAACTGAATAATCGCCTCTGATCGTTCCAGCCGGTGCGTCCACTCCAAAAGTTGGACCAGCTAAATTTCTCACTACCTTGACTGCTTCCAAACCTTCAAGCACTAAAAGCACGATCGGCACACTTTGAAAAAATATCAAATTATTTTTAAAAAATGATTTATTTTTTAAATGATGATAATGTTCATTGATCAACTCATCATTTAAATTGATCATTTTCATCGCCACAACTTTTAAACCTTTTCTTTCAAAACGGGTAATTATCTCGCCCAATATTCCACGATTAATAGCATCTGGTTTGAAAAAAACTAATGTCTGTTGATGTAACTTTTTCATAAATATATTTAATATCTAAATTCTAATATCTAAATCCTAAACAAAAGTGTTAATCTTTTTTGTATATTCTGATTCCATTTATTTACTAGTTTATTAATTTACTATATTTTTTGGACCTATAATAGTTATTTTTGGTTGATGGGCAAATAATTTTTTTGCTTCTTTTTCAACATCAGCCTTTTTAACATTATTAAATATTTTTATTTTTTCTTCGGGGGTAGTTGTTTTTCCGTGATAAATAATTTGATCTAAAAACATAAAAGCTAACGAACTTGCATCTTCAGTTTTCAGTGCTAAATTACTAATTATTTTTTGTTTTGCTCTTTTAAATTCTTTATCCGAAATTTTAACTGCTTTTGGCATCATTTCTTTAATTAATTTAACAGTCGAATCAGCTTTGCTTGGATCTAAACCGACTGAAACTAAAAATGCACCAGTGTCAGAATAATTATCAATTTCAGCACCAACTCTGTAAGCTAATCCCCTTTTCTCTCGAACTTCCGAAAATAATCGTGAGGACATCATCCCACCCATCAAAACTTGTAAAATTGATAGTTCATATCTTTTATCATAATCGACTTTATAACCGGGATAGGAAATAACTATATTGGTTTGGTCAGTTTTTTTATGATGATAATAAATATTTTTTTTGTAATTAGATTGAATAAATTTATCTGGCATTGGAACAGGTATATCTTTAATCTTAGCAAAATATTGACTAATTGTTTTTACAATTTTTTCTTTATCGTCGATTTTTCCCGCTAACATAAAAATTAAATTTGATGGCGTATAATATTTTTTTATATAATCTCGTAAATTTTGAGTTGTAATTGATTTGACCGATTTTACTGTCCCAATAACATCTCTTCCTAATGGGCAATCTCCATATTGATTTTTTTTGTAAAGATCATAAATATAGCGAGCTGGCATATCAAGATACATTTTCATTTCTTGGATAATAACATCTTTTTCTTTTTCTAATTCTTTTTCATTAAGAGTATTTTCCAATAGCATTTGGGATAAGATTTCAACCGCAGGAAGAGTATTTAAATAAGAAGTTTTAATAAAATATGCAGTCATTTCTTCGCTCGTGAATGCATTATGTTCAGCGCTTATCTCATCTAAATACTTGGTTAAATCTAAATAATGGGGATATTTTTTTGTACCTTTAAAAAACATATGTTCCAGTATATGCGAAATACCAGCTTGTTTATTGTCTTCATAACGAGAACCGACTTTAGCTAACATAATTACAGTTACAGCCTGAGTATCTTTTTTTTCAAAAAAATAGATTGGCAAATTATTAGACAATTTTACTTGTGATATTTTCATTTTTTTAATTTTTTATTTAACCAACGAACCAATATATAAACTATTGCAAGTGCAATGAATATATCAATAATGTGGAAATAACTTTTGATTTTTTCCCACTCATCACCCATTTTTACACCAATAATTGTCATTAAGTAACACCACGGCAAACTACCCAAAAAAGTATAAATGCTAAATTCACCAACTGGCATCTTAGCAAAACCCGCTGGAAAAGATATATAGGTTCTAACGATCGGCAACATTCTGGAAAAAAATGCTGTCGCTTTACCATATTTTTCAAACCAACGATGGGCTAAATCAAGATCATGTTTTTTTAGAAAGATATATTTTCCATAATTTTCAACCAATGGTCTTCCTCCCCAATAACCAATTGCATAGGCAATTAAACTACCTACCAAATTTGCCAACGCTCCAACTAAAACCACTGTCCAAAAAGCCAATTCACCCCGATTAACTAAAAGACCGCTAAAAGGCATTATTACTTCAGACGGAATTGGAATGCCCATTGATTCAAGGACCATTAAAACAAACTCTGAAATATAGCCAAATTTTGAAATCAATTCAATCACTAAATTTGAAATTGTTTCTAATATGCTCATATGAGATTATTATTTTTTAAAATATAAACGATTATAATAATACTTGCTAAAATAAATCGGTACCAAATAAAAAGAGTAAAATCAGCTGTTTTTAAATAGCTAAGAATCCACTTGATAGCAACAATAGCAGTCATAAATGAAACTGTCAACCCAACAATAGCATTGTTATCAAAAATTCCAAATCCTTGACTAGCAATATGCGACATAACAGCCCCAAATATTATTGGCGCTGATAACATAAAAGAAAACTTAGTTGCTTCCTCTCTCTCTAGTCCAAGCAAACGACCTGCGCTAATTGTTGCGCCACTTCGGGAAACGCCGGGAATAATAGCTAACGCTTGACCAAAACCAATTATCAACGCTTGTTGCCAATGAAGATTAAGGCGAGTTTTTGTATGTTTAGAATAGGTATCGGTTAAGTAGAGTATTATTCCAAATATTACTAACATCAAAGCAATTAGTATTGGTTGACGCAAATATGTTGATGCGTAGTCGTTAAATATATATCCAAGCACTGCGGCAGGGATTGAACCGATAGCAATATAAAAAATCTGCTTATCTTTTACATTTTTAACTCGACGGTTTTTAACTATTCTCAAAAAACCATAAATAACATCCCACCATTCTTGCCAAAAGCAGACTAAAATAGCTAATAATGTCCCAAAATGAAGCATAATATCAAACGCTAAGCCGGGATCAGAATAATTAAAAAAATATGGAAATAAAATTAGATGCGCTGTTGATGAAATTGGTAAAAATTCAGCAATACCTTGAATAATGCCTAAAAGAATTATCATTTTATAAATCTAAATATCGTTTTATATGTCCAAATAATTGGCGAGTAAAAATATTTTTCAAATAAATTGTCAATACTTTTCATAATAAAAGCGCTAATTAATCCTACCAGCCAACCAGCTAAAATATCACTCAAGTAATGAACACCGACTAGAAAACGACACAGCGAAGTTGTAATTGCTATCGCAAGAAAAATATTGAATAGTTTTTTTTCTTTAAACAATAAAAATGAAAATGTAATACCGGATAAAAAAGTGGCGTGGTCGCTAGGAAATGAATAATCCGGACGGTGAAATAAAAATTCTTTCTTGCCCAATAAACTTTCAGAAAATGGTCGAGGTCGATAAAAGAAATAACTAATTAAACGGTTGATTATCATCCAGCCAAAAAGCCCTGAAAAGGTGGCACGAAGCAAATTTTGATAATTTTTTTTATAAAACCACAAAATTAGCAAAAGTAACGGAGTTAAATAGACTAACCATTTAGCTAGTAAAACCAAAATTCCGCATAGACCCGAATTAACTATAAAATAATTATAAAAGTATTTAGCTAAAAAATGATCGATTGTTAATAAATAATTGATCATAACAATATTTTATCATAGATTTGTTTGATATAATAAAAACAAGATGAAATTAGAAACAAGTATTCGTGAATTTTTAGAAAATTGCGAGATTGAAAAAGGTTTAAGCAAAAAAACCATCGATAACTATCTTCATTATTTAAGTCGATTTATGGATTTTGCCAAAGAACACAATTGCAACACCGTTGCTCAAATTGATAAAAACCTAATTAAGAATTATCGGCTCTTTTTAAATAACCCGATCAATAAAAAAGAACTAGAAAAAATTACTCAAAATTACCACCTGATTGCTTTGAGAAGTTTTTTAAAATATCTGCAAAAAAATGAATTAATTTCTTATTCAGCTGAGAACATTAGTCTGGCAAAAACCAATCCAAAAGAGATTGAACATCTGACGATGGAAGAGCTTGAAAATATTTTTTCTAACATAAATACCGAAATAATAACTGGACTGAGGGATAGAACATTGTTAGAATTATTATTTTCAACTGGTTTAAGAATAAGTGAGGTGATTGGTTTAGACAAAAACGACATCGCAAATGATGAAATTTCGGTTCAAGGCAAAGGTGGAAAAATACGAGTGGTTTTCGTTTCAATCCGAGCTCGTGGATGGCTGGATAAATATTTAAACTCAAGAACTGATAGCGAAGCGACACTATTTATCAATTATTCAAAACGCTCCCCATTAACTAGAATTACTGCTCGCTCGGTTCAAAGAAATTTACAGAAATATGTCGCCCTTGCCGGACTTTCAAAACATGTTACACCGCATGTTTTGCGCCATAGTTTTGCAACTGATTTATTGATGGCAGGAGCAGATTTAAGGAGTGTTCAAGAATTATTGGGGCA
>LBRB01000024.1 GCA_000991185.1 Berkelbacteria bacterium GW2011_GWA2_35_9
GTAAATAACTTTCTGTATTCCTAATTTATGGAACTCTTCAGGTGATGGAAAATCACTTTCGCCATAAGTATAAGTATTATTTACTTTTGTTTTATCTTTGCCAAAAGATATGTCCATAGTGTCTCTATGTATGTCTAAAATAAATACTGGTGGTGCGTCGACTTTTATTTTACCCTCTTGTTTAAGTTTGTTCATTTGTTCGGCAAAATAAAGAAGTGTGCCGAGTTCTTGATGAGAAGAGTTAATACCTTTTGTGTGCGGAACAGAATCAAACATAATGACTGGCTGAAATCCATGTTCAACGAGTTTTACTGCCATAGCCACACTATGAGCGCCACCGGAATCTAAAATAACTGCCGTATTTTTTTCGAGTTGTTTTCCACTGATTAAATTACAAATTTCTCGTTCGCTTTTTGCTTCTCCTTTGCTGTATCTTGGCTTGATTCTATCACTGATAAATTCAATGCTATTGAGTGTTTTAGTTTTAACGAATTTTTTATATGGGCTTTCTTGCGGAGGAGACCATACATCCAACAATTTTTTTCTATTCAAATATGACTTCCAAGTATCAGCTCCTGAAGAATCTGTTTCTTGTGGAGAAATAATTGGAAAAATATCCCTATC
This sequence comes from Berkelbacteria bacterium GW2011_GWA2_35_9, assembly GCA_000991185.1. Classification (GTDB taxonomy): domain Bacteria; phylum Patescibacteriota; class UBA1384; order GWA2-35-9; family GWA2-35-9; genus GWA2-35-9. The sequence goes on from LBRB01000024.1 coordinate 625, forward strand.
TTTATGGGTTGTTTGTCGAATTTCTGAAAGCTCTCGTTCTTCATCCGTCATTGCCTGTTCAGCTTTTTCGACTTCATCTTTTAATGGGTATTTTTCTAACATATAGATAATTTATTTTATTTATGAAAATGCATATTTAATTTTCTCCTCAAAATTTCATTTGCACTAGCAATCATGTCTCTCTCGAATTGGTGGACTTGAGAGGATTCGTCCATCCCATCGTCTTACTGAAAAACGAATTACATTCTGTTATTTCAGTGTGACGATCTTGAGGATCCGCCTTTGGCGGAAACCTCTTTGATATGGTGGACCGTATCGGTCTCGAACCGATTACCTCGACATTGCAAATGTCGCGCTCTACCAAATGAGCTAACGGCCCAAAAATAATCAAATCCGAAACTCGAATATCGAAATACGAAACAAATTATAAACCCAAAATCATAATATCGAAACTGTTTTTGATTTAATATTTTAGATATTTGAATTTATTTAGAATTTCGTGCTTCGAATTTCGAGTTTATCAATTGAAGGTTCCAATCGCATACAGAAAACCCATTAGTATCACTAACAAACCAAATAATTTCCAAAAAGTATAAGTACCACCAGCACCTAGTTTAGATTCTGCCCACTGACTATTTCCAGCCATATCAACTATTTGCTTAGTATAAATAATTATTACTAGCCCTAAACCCAACGCAATAATGAAAGTTAAAATCCTATCCATAAAATCGATGCGACAATAACCAATATTTGAGTTGCAATTCCAACTATCTTAATATACCTCATTTTACCTTCAAAAACAAGGTGAGTTGACTGATGAAGTTTAAATAACCATTTCCAAGCAAAAAGTTTTCGGGAAATATTTCGCCACCAAACGACATTGTCCATTAAATCAGGTAAAACCGCTGCTAAAGCACCAGAAAATATATAAAAATTTAATCCAAATTGCAAATAAAGATAAATAATTAGTAATAACGAAACCGGAATATCAAATACCAACGCTGAATAATTAATTATTTCGTTTTCCTCGTCTTTTTTCTTATCGTTTTCCGGTCCATCGTAGTGTGGAATAAAATCTAAAACATAATGACTTAAAAACGCCAAAAAAATACCCAAAATTGGGTTGGATGTTTTAGCCACAATTGCCGAACCTAAAATCAAATGAGCTGAATTAAGCATTTTAATATTCTATCTTACTTCTCTTGAAAAATAAACCTTAATTAAGTATAATCATATTGTTAACTAATTCGGGCATATAGCTCAGTGGTTAGAGCACGTCACTGATAATGACGGGGTCCCAGGTTCAAATCCTGGTATGCCCACCAATCCCAATAACAATAAATGTAAATAACACTATGTCAAAACAAATAACTATCACAGCTGAATATTTTCGCCAATATAGACAAAAATTAGGTTTTACAAATCAAACAAGTGTTAAGAATTTTTTTGGTGCTAAAGATATCACTCCAAGCGTTGATTATAATTACATAAACCTTCTAAACAAAAGGCTTTACGAAATCGTAGATAGGCTAAATTCAGTAGTTTCTGACGAAATAAGAATTGACGACCTCGATTCGTTCAAAAAAGACAATATTGATCGTGTTTTTAAACTACTTAAAGAAGAAAATATGATACCAAGATTAAATAATTTAAGAAGAAGACCTGAACAAGTTTATTTTTCCTGGTTGCAAGGTTATATCGTTTCTTGTTATTTTTCAAAAATAGTTGGTGAAATATTTGGTGTTAATTTATCAGCAGTTAGTTTTATAGGTGATGATAGCTTAAAAGATGTTAAAACATTTAAAAAAACTGCAAAAGCGGACTTAGAAATAACACTTAATAATAATGAAAAAATTATAGTAGAAATTCAATCTGGTTTTACTGGTACAAATGACATAAAACAACATAAAGTTATAGAAGCAAAAAGAATGTTCGGTAAAACAAAAAGACATACAATCGCTATTCATTTTGATTTATATAATGGTCAAGTTGCTTTTATCAAACTAGACGAAATTAAAGATAACAGTGTAAACTGGATTACAAGACAACAAATGGAAGGGCAAACTGTTTTTAATATTGATCAAAATTACTTCATCTGGAAAATTACAGAAAAACCATTGAAATATAGCGAAATAAATTTTGATTAATGGTTTCTTTCTATGGATAAAAATAAGAAATTAAAAGTAATCGATTTGTTCTCTGGAGTCGGTGGTTTAAGCTACGGTTTTGCACATAATGATAATTTTGAAATAGTCGTAGCAAACGAAATTTTGCCGAATATGGCAAAAGCATACTCGCTAAACCACCCGACAGTAAAAGTTTATGCTGAAGATATAAAATATTTTAATGCTAATAAAATTGTAAAAGATTTAGGCATTAAAGCGAATGAGATTGATATTATCGTTGGCGGACCACCTTGTCAGGCATACTCAACCGTTGGTAAAAGATTGATTGATGACCCTAGGGGAAAACTCTTCCAAGAGTATTATCGAGTACTAAAAGAATTTAACCCGAAGCTTTTTCTTTTTGAAAATGTAAAAGGACTTTTATCAATACAAGGTGGCGAACTATTGAAAATAATTATTTCACTTTTTGAATCACTTGGATACAAAGTGCAATATAAACTTTTAAACGCAGCTGATTATGGTGCACCACAAATAAGAGAAAGGGTTGTAATCATTGGTTATAAACTAAAAGGAGATTTTAAATATCCAGAACCAACGCATTACAATCCAGAAGAAACACCAGAATTATTCAACACAAAACTAAAACCATATCTAACGCTTGAAGAAGCAATAAGTGATTTGCCATTTATAAAATCAAGTGAAGAAAGTTTTGATTATGCAACTGAACCACAAAATAGTTTCCAAACCATTATGCGTAAAAATGCACCAACAAAATTGATGGATCATAATTCGCCCAACAATAATGAAAAATTAGTAAAAATAATGGAATTATTGCCAGACGGCGGAACACCAGAGGATTTGCCAGAGAACTTGCGCCCAACGAGTGGTTTCAAAAATACTTATTGTCGCCTTTGGTGGAAAAGACCATCAACAACTATCACACGCAATTTAAGCACACCATCATCATCTCGTTGCATACACCCTAAGGCTCCGAGACCACTAACAACGAGAGAGGGTGCGAGAATTCAATGTTTCCCAGACAATTATAAGTTTTTTGGCTCCAGAAGTGAAAAAAATTTACAAATTGGAAATTCAGTACCAACATTTTTATCAAAAGCATTGGCACTGTCAATTCTAAAAAATTTTAGTAAAGAAAATATTATCTAAGTTTATCAGACCAAAAGACTTGATAATGGCGCAAAAAATTAATATGGAAATTTATAGGGTTTTTTTGTACTTATTTTTCTAATTAAATAACAATATAGCGCCAGTTGCGGGAGAACTTTCATTCCTATCATCAGAGTTTTTAGCCACTCTAGTTTATAGATACTATAATAATAAAATGTTGTCGGACTTGCGAGAATTAAAGAACAAATTAATATAAAAAACCATTCTTTCTTGTTTTTGGTAATTAATAATAATGTAATTAATGTCGGCAACCAAAACGTCAAATGACTCTCCCAAACTTCTTTATGAAACAAAGACATCGAAACGGCGGTGAATAAAAGAAGGTAGATTCTCGAATTTAGATTATAGATATTTTTTGAAGATTTCCAAGTTGACCAAAATAACATAAATATAATAAAAATCGACCAAGATTTTGAAACAAAATAATATAATTTGGGATTGGTCGGATAGAATATTTGCCCCCAAAAAGCGTTAACAGAAAAATTATCGATATAACCAACTTGCCAAGCGTGATGATTTTCGAGTACTAAAATATTTTTGAAAAATTCTTGAAAAGCCGGAATATTTTGGGTTTGAAAATAAGCCAAATAGCCAGTCGTAAATAAAATAAATAATAAAAAAAATAACGATATTGCCAACTTATTTTTTGTCAGCCAAAAATAAAATGCCACGAAAATAGCCTGTGGTTTCCAGCTTAGTGATAATATCCAAGCCAGGGCGGATAATATTTTATTGCTAAAAATTTCAGCGCCAACTGCGCCCAGTAAAAACATTCCGGCTAAATGATTGAACTGCCCCATCCGCCATTCGGAAGTTAACGAAAAATATGTTAACCAAATAAAAATTGCAAAAACAATTTGATATGTCTGGGCTTTTAATTTTTTTGAGATTTTGACAATCAAATATATTGACGCAATGTGTAATAAAATTGAAAATACTAAATATCCATAATAAGCATTCATTGCCGAGCTAAATACTAATGTTGGAATTCCCCAAACAAAAGGGGTAATTGGAAAATATTTAAAAAACATAAAATATGGCGTGACTAAACTTAAACCACCTGATTTGCCATAAACAAAAATATTATGAAATATATTGTATCCAGCTTGATAAAGAGCAAAAAAGTCCTGACCAATAGCAGCACAGTGTGTATATCCAGCTTGCCAACAAGTTGGATAAATTATATATTTCAAGTAAGAAATAAATATTATTATGCCTAAAATAGTAATAAAAAATAAACTTTTTTTATTAAATTTCATATTATTATGATAACAAAAATTTCTCAATCATTGAATGTCTGTATCGTTCTGCCCGCTTATAACGCTGAGAAAACCTTACGAAAAACCTATAATGAAATCCCGAGCAAATATCGTAATAATGTAATTTTGGTTGATGACGCTAGTCACGATAGAACAACTAACCTTGCAAAAAAATTAAATTTGCATGTTCATCGACATAAGAATAATCGTGGTTACGGAGGAAATCAAAAATCGTGTTATCGCTTAGCTTTAAAACGAGGTGCTGATATTATAGTAATGCTCCATCCTGATTATCAGTACGACCCAAAATTAATTAAATATTTTGTTGAAATGATCAAGAACGACTACTTTGATGTCATGCTCGGCTCAAGAATAAGAAGTCGCCAAGAAGCTCTTGACGGTGGTATGCCAAAATATAAGTATTATTCAAATCGATTTTTAACCATTATTGAAAATACTTTATCTGGGCATAACCTGTCCGAATGGCACACAGGAATGCGTGCTTACAGAAGCGATGTGCTCAAAAGTATTAAAGCATTAATTTCAAAAGAAGTTTAAAATATGGTTTACAAACAGTTGCGGAAGCGTTTAAGTACTATATTAGGAAAAATAAGCAAAGCTCTAAGAAGAAATAAATATTTTGTAGCGTTATTAGTAATTTTTTCTTATGTCCTTTATCTTCTCTATCCATCTTTTTCGTGCAATGGGTACTTGTTGAATACAGATACATATGGTCATTTCTATGCAAGTTGGTCAACACTTACCAGTCTCAAGCAAGGAGTATTGTTTGGGAATTATGATCTTTATGGAGGAATTGACAATTTTATTAGCTATTCTCCACTTTTTTATTACTGTTTTGCATTGTTCTATTTATTGGTTTCAAAATTTATTTCAATTCAACTTGCTTGGATAATTTATTTTTTTCTCATTGTTCTATTTATTTCTTTTGGAATATTTAATTTACTCAACAAACTCAGGTTTCCTTTTCTGGTCTCGCTATTTACCAGTCTATTTGCAATTTCTTTTCGTTATTCAATGTTATCTGACTTTTCACCAAGCGTGATGTATGAAATTGGATTGGCGCCATTCGTCTTTAGCTTCATATTTCTACCGTATTTTTTGGTTAACTTTTTTAATTTGATTAATCAACAATATCAAAAAAAGTATGCTATATATTCAGCCATTTTATTAACTCTGATTTTACTGGCTCATCTTTATACTTTTTTAGCAGTGCTTGTTTTTGTACTGTTTATAGTAATTGTTAAATCACTTAACTATTTAATCAGGCGACGGACAAAACAAACTCGTATCATTCATATTGTTTCGTTTTTAATATTATTTTTGATAACTTCTTCTTTTTGGATTTATGCTTTTATAGTTGATAAACCATATTCATTAGCTACTAGTAATGAAAAATTACCCATACTTTCCAATGTCCAGTATTTTGTTCAATTAATACATAACGATTTCGGGCAAGGTATTGATACGAGAATCCCAATCTTATTGGTTTTTGGTTTAATAGGAATTCTAACAATTACTTGTAGCCAATATCTCAGAAAAGAAAAAATATTTTTACTTATTTTTATAATCAGTGCTATTGCGCTATCTTTTGGTATTTCAAATTTATTATTTATTCCCTCAACGACTAGTTTTTCGGGAGCTCATGTTTACGGGCGAACTTTGGCATTTGTAAAATATTTTTGGATTATTTTTAGTGCAATCGGAATTTATGAAAGTATAAAATTTGTTGTTCAACTCTTAACGAAAAAAAAATTAATTTTTGGTCGTCGCTTAGTCACTACCATAAGTTTATTACTATTAACAATCGTTTTAGTAATTCAAGCCCAATTATCTAAAAATCAAATTCGTGATTATCAAGCTTTCAAATGCTTTGATAAAGAAAATAATTATTTTGTTGACATTAATCAAATCTCAAATATTATTAAATCTAATTCCAATCTTCCTGGAAAAATATTAGTTGACATCAGCTTTGAGTCGTCTGAAAAATACATAATTCCTGTTCTTTCGGGTAATCATGGTTTAATTTCCCATTTTCCGATGGACAGGACTGGAGTCAAAGCCAAGAAAAATGTCGATGAATTATATCAATCAATGATTGATAATTCTGAAAATACTATTAATTTTGTTAATAAACTTGGCATAGATTTTATCGTTATTAATCAAGAAAAATCCAAATCAAGCTGGGCAACGAATTATTTGATAAATAATAATTTTTCGATTCAGTATCAGGGTAAACTTAGTTTACTGACAAGAAAAGGAAAATCAAATTTTGTTGAATCTAACAAAACAGATAGCAATAAACAAATACTTGTAAATTACGAAATGCCAAAATTTCGATTATTTCACAAAATAATTCACCGATTGAATTAAAATATAGAGACAATTTAACGCAAATTCTCTTATTATTAATTAGTTTGATAATAATAGCCTACTACTCGCTAATATCTAGAACCAAAAAATGAGTTCTCTTTAAATCTATTGTGGTTGCAAGAAACGACCGTTGCAGTTTACTATTACCATTCTACCGTTGTAAAAAGCAACTTATGTATATCTCCTTAGAAAGGAGGTGATCCATCCGCAGATTCCCCTACGGATACCTTGTTACGACTTAGCGCTCCTTACCGATCCGACCATAGTCCCCGCTAAGCGGGGGTTTCAGGTCTTACCGACTCGGCTCACTTGACGGGCGGTGAGTACAAGGCTCGAGAACGTATTCACCCCGACGTGGCTGATTCGGGGTTACTAGCGATTCCAGCTTCATGCAGGCGAGTTTCAGCCTGCAATCCGAACTAAGACAACTTTTGGGGATTGGCTCAATCTCACGATTTTGCGACCCATTGTAGTTGCCATTGTAACATGAGTGTCGCCCAGGGTGTAAGGGACACGCTGATTTGACGTCATCCCCACCTTCCTCCCACTTACGCAGGCAGTCTTGTGTGACAAATTTAACACACAATAGGGGTTGCGCTCGTTCAAGCACTTAAGCTAACACCTCACGGCACGAGCTGACGACAACCGTGCATCACCTGTCATTCAGTTCCCTTGCGGGCACCCCCAACTTTCGTCGGGGTTCCAAAGATGTCAATCCCTGGTAAGGTTACTCGCTTACTGTCGAATTAAACCTCATGTTCCACCGCTTGTGCGAGCCCCCGTCTATTCCTTTGAGTTTTAACCTTGCGGTCGTACTCCCCAGGCGGCACACTTAACGTGTTAACTTCGCTCCAGGTCGGGTCGATGCGACCGAGAGCTAGTGTGCATTGTTTACGGCGTGGACTACCGGGGTATCTAATCCCGTTCGCTCCCCACGCTTTCGTCCATGAGTGTCAGGAAAAGCCTAGCAAATTGCCTTCGCCTTTGGTGTTCCTCCCGATATCAACGCATTTCACTGCTACACCGGGAGTTCCATTTGCCCCTGCTTTCCTCAAGTAAGGCAGTATTTTACAAGTTACCTTTGTTGAGCAAAGGTCTTTATCATAAAACTTACCAAACCACCTGCGGACGCTTTACGCCCAATAAATCCGGACAACGCTTGGACCCTTCGTATTACCGCTGCTGCTGGCACGAAGTTAGCAGGTCCTTATTCATAAGTTACTGTCATAATCTTCACTTATAAAAGAAGTTTACGATCCGAAGACCTTCGATCCTTCATGCGGTATTGCTGCGTCAGGCTTTCGCCCATTGCGCAAAATTCCCCACTGCTGCCTCCCGTAGGAGTATGGACCGTGTCGCAGTTCCATTGTGGCTGATCATCCTCTCAGACCAGCTACCCGTCGTCGCCTTGGTGAGCCATTACCTCACCAACTAGCTGATAGGACGCAGACCATTCCTTATCCGAAATTCTTTAATCCGAATATTACATCGGAGACTATCGGAAATTAATCCACCTTTCGGTGGGCTATGTCCGAGATAAGGGTATGTTTCTACGTGTTACTCACCCGTTTGCCACTACCGTGCATAGCACGGAAACTCTAAATTCTAAGCACTAAATTCGAAACAATATCTAATTCTCAAAAATAATAATGCCCAAAACAATATTTGTTTATTATTTAAGATTTTGAATTTTGAATTTGTTTAGGATTTAGGATTTCGAATTTCGGATTTCTGTGCTACGCACAGCCGTTCGACTTGCATGTGTTAGGCATACCGCCAGCGTTTGTCCTGAGCCAGGATCAAACTCTCAAAAAATTATGAGAATAACGAATAATTTTTTGCCCTGTCGAATGACGGGGCGATTATCGTTGGTTTCACATAATATAAATAAAATGAGTTATCCCGCCGAAGCGGAATATCTCGCAAATTGGTAAAAATTTAAATTCTTGCAACCGCAACAGATATAAAGCATAAATTATACATCAAAAAAATAACTGTTGTGGATTGCTTCCACAATTGTCAAAGATCAAATTGTATTATTACTATCTTGTATTATACAAAAGTACTTTTTACTTGTCAACAACCACCAAAACATTACTTATAATAAATAGTACTTATTAATCCGTGAATTCAAAAGTTGAAAGAATTTGGTCGAGGATTGTTATTCGCCAAAATTTCTTAAGATTGACTTTCCGTTTGAGTCAAGAATATCTGTCATATTGATTGTAGGATATGGAAAATGTTGGTCATTGATTGTCTCGCTAATTAACCCTATAACAGTAACCTCTTCATCTCTTCCAGTATCGTATCTTTTACTCGTGTCCGTAAGTTTAATATTATATTGCATATTATCATCTGCGATTAGCCCTAACGCACATACAGCAGAAACCATATCTTCACCTGGTAATGCTTTTTGTGTCAAGCATCCAATTTTGCCTTTTTTGCCTTGGGTGAAATTGGTTTTTCCAGATACAAAATTTAGCTTGACCGGAAATGTTTTGTAATTATAAATGAATGCTCCCATTTTAGCTGGCATTATTCCTCTCAATGAGTCTGGTATCGGATCATCTAGGCAAATATCGTAAATTGGGTTCGGACACCCCCCTCCAATCTTAAAAGGAAATGAATTTTCACTAAATGTTACCCATTCCTGGAATTTTCCATCAAAAGTATAAAAACTCGATACATCGCCAGATTTACGGGCATCGGCGTAGGATTTTGTTTCAGCTGGTGACATACATCTTATGGGATCATCGGTTGTCGGACACGGATCAATAATCACTTTGATTTTTTGTATATCGATCGACTCATTAAACGGATTTCCAACTTGATTCCAACCTGGTTGTAGAGTTATTTTGAATTTTGAATTATTAATTGTGTAATACTTATAACCGCCATCTAATGAAAAACTTTCATTATTATCTGAATAAATCCAAAAACCCTCGCCCGGTTGAGTAATTTTTTGGTTTTTATCAAGATCAATATATTTTTTTTGCAGAGCATCCCAGCTAAAAATATCGGTATGCGGTTGATAAAAATTAAAACCCGGGGCAGCAGGAGTATAAATTGGACCATTCGGATCTTGATAGTATTTACCAGGTTGAGCGATCAAATTCCAACCTTTTTGTAATGTAAAAACTGGATTTGCAATCGGGACTGTAACTGGTGGAAAAGTTGGTGGAGCAATATCAGCTCCGGATTTAGGCACAATATAAAAAACTAATTTTAGAACAACAAGTAATACTATCACCAGTAATAAATAACCCAAATCCTTTTATATCCCCCTTTAT
>LBRB01000025.1 GCA_000991185.1 Berkelbacteria bacterium GW2011_GWA2_35_9
AACGAACAAAAAAAACCACTTAGGAAATCCATTTCAGTTAGATTTTCTAATTACCCAATCGGTCGAGTTGGGTTAGATGGTTTGGCTACTTGACACGGGCGCGCCCGCCTTATCTCCCGATTTTTGATTGACGACCCTTGACAATCTGCTTGATATAGATTTTATTTAGAGTATAAACATTAAAATAAAAATGAGCTAAATCAGCGTAGCTGATAGAAAGGAGCATATGAATAATGAGGGGAACGGAGAAGGCACCATTGTAGGCGCCAATGTAAAACTGCAAGGGACAATTTCAGACAACAACGACATTGTGATCCACGGAGCGGTTGATGGCGAGGTGATTTCTGAAAAAAATATCAACATCACTCCTTCGGCAATAGTCAAAGGACCAATAAAAGGTATGGTAATCACTGTCGCTGGCACGGTTGAAGGCGATATTGAAGGAACGGAAAAAACTGAAGTGTTGCCAACTGGAAAAGTTATCGGCAGTATCAACACCAGCGAACTGATCATTCAATCAGGCGCGATTTTCAATGGCGAATGCAAGATGACCGAAGAAAGCAAAATGACGCGAGAAAAAAAACCCGAGCCAGACAATGAGGAGCCAAAAGAAAAAGAAAATTCCAAGCCAGCTGACAAACACCAACCCGAAGAGGTAAAACCAGCGGAAGTAGAAGAAGCCACTGACGCGCAAGAAGTAATTGACGATTTTGAATTAGATTAAAAAAGCTGATGTTAAACGGTACACGACTTACACAAATATCCCAATTCTTATATTTTTTAAATCAGTTAAAACTTCCAGTCTATATAGTATTTGCAGAGCTCGGATATTTGCCTGCTGGCAAATTCCTTATGTTTCACGCCAGTCGCGCTGTGAGCCTCTGAAAATACTATATAGACTGGAAGTGGAAGTTTTGCGTAAGTCGTGGAGGTTGCAATAACGGTTCTAACTATGTATTACTATATATTTATGCCCCCTGAGGACCGCAAAACCAAACGGCTTTACGAAAAAATCAAACTTAAAATCGGGCTTTTAGGTATTAGCGGAGAAATGGTTCAGAGCACACCGCTTCGGACTGTTGAGGAGCTTACCGAACTAGGACTGACCAAAGGCTATAATACGATTATCGCGATTGGCAAAGATAGTTTTATCAATAAAGTAGCCCATTTTTTGATAAACATATCACTGGCGCAAGGAAAAGAAAATATCACATTTGGCGCCATTCCAATCGAATATAATGAATCAAAAATTTCCCAAATGATTAAAATAAAAAATTTGGACGAAGCGATCGAAAATCTCCGCAACCGACATTTAGAAAAATTCGATGTGGCGCTGATTGAGCCCAACAAATTTTTTATCTTGCCGATTGAAGTATATAAAAACAAACCATTTTATTGCAACCTTTCTACCAAAACGTATTTTATCAAAACCTTGGCGGAAAAAATTAAAATTACCCCCTCGCTCAGATGTAAAATAATGGATGTCCGATCGATTCCGAATTTATTTCAAAAAGCAACCAAATTTTTGCTTTCAACTCCGCAAGGCGATAAATACACCTCGTCTTTTCGCGCCAAATCGTTCAGCATCGAATCAAACGAACTGATCCCGATTCAAATCGACAACGAAATTTTGGCAAAAACTCCGATCAAGCTCCACACTATTCCCAAGCTCTTGCAACTTATTGTCCCCCGTGATAAAATAAGTGTAATAAATAACTAACATACACGACTTACGCAACTTGTGCGTAAATCGTATAACATACTAAAATCCAGAGTTATATAATCAATGAAAGAATTAGGTTTCCCAAACTCCAGCTAATCGATGACGGAGGCGCGCAACTCGGAGTGGTGGATACCTACAAAGCCATGTCTCTCGCCAAGGAGAAAGGTCTTGATTTAGTGGTGGTCAATCGCAATACCTATCCGCCCATCGCCAAAATTCTGGACTGGGGTAAGTATCAATACCAAATTCAAAAAAGCAAAAAGAAGTCGTTTCGCGCTGAGATCAAGGAAATACAGCTTAAAATAAAAATCGAAGAGCATGATTTCCAGACTAAAGCAAAACGAGCGGAAAAATTCCTGCAAAAATACGGCAAAATCAAAGTGGGGGTAATGCTTTGAGCTTTATCCCAAAAGACAAGGAAGCCATTTTACTTCGATAATTAAAAAATGATGAAAAATAAAACCAACAAAACGATTGCCAAAAGAATGCGCGCCACTAAAACCGGCAAACTGATGCGAATGGCGCAATCAACCCAACACTTAGTCAGCCGAAAAAGCCAAAGACAAATGAAAAATGCCGGCAAGGCTGTGCGCGTAAAAAAAGGAATGGCAAAAAAATATCTAAAATTGATATAATTTTATGAGAGCAAAAAAATCAACTGTTGCACACAAAAAGCATAAAAAAATTCTCAAGCTTACCAAGGGTTTTAAAGCTACCCGTAGCCGTGTGTTCCGTATGGCAAAGCAAGCATCGATCCGTGCAGGACAATACAGCTATCGCGATCGCCGAGCTAAAAAAAGAAGTATGCGACGGCTTTGGATTGTGAAAATCAATGCGGCGCTAATGCCTTTTGAAATAAAATATTCTCGTTTTATCAAAATTTTAAAAGACAAAAAAATAGAGCTAGACCGAAAGGTTCTTGCCCAGCTAGCTGAGTTCTACCCAGACGAATTTAAAAGCTTGATCGAAAGAGCGCAGAAATAGCCACGTCAATTACCACCAGACCAACCAACCTCCAACCCCAGGGGTTGGAGGTTTTGGGTTTTGGGATATGTAAAACAAGCCAGAATAGCTTGGCGTAATCTGCGCGATCTGTGTATTTGTGCAACAATTATCTACGCCACGGCATTTGCAACCAGGGCTTTCGCTTGGCTTGGGCACTTTTACATTTGACGCACAGCGTGGCAGTTGGATAAATTTTAAGTCGTTCTGGGTTGATGCTGGTTTTGCACGATTCGCATGTTCCGTAGCGATTTCTCTTGATGGCTTTAAGCGCGCGCTTTAATTCTTTCCTGCCTCGCAAAAGATTTTTTTGCAAACCTAAACTCTCATTGTATTCTTCTATCTCTAAAATATTATCGTCTTCGCTGATTCCATAATCAGGAAATTTTTTAACCTTGTCCAGTAGCTTCTCTGTTTGCCCAAGCTTAGTCTTGATATCTTTTTCCAGTTGCGCTAAATCTTTTTGTTCCATAGCGATTCAATTATATTTAAAAATTTTAATCGGTTGAGATTGTGTTTAAATTTTCCCCTTCCATTTGAATACCATTATGATTTATTGCCTTTATTTTGTCAAGACCGAATTTATGCTCTATAATAAATATATGGAACTTATCATTGATTTGGGAATTATTTTTGTGATTGCTTCAATTTTTGGTTTAATCATCAAACAATTAAAGCTCCCGCTGATTGTCGCTTATATTATGGCTGGCGTTTTGCTGGGCGACAACGCGCTAAAAATCGTCACTGACCGCCAAATAATTGAAAATCTGTCAACGCTCGGAATTGTGCTGATGTTGTTTATTGTCGGACTCGAGCTTGACTGGAAAAAAGCGCGCGATTTTGCTCGGTCTGCGACCGTTATCGGCATTGGACAAATTATCATCACCGGCATAGCCGGATATTTTATTGCTAACTATTTTGGTTTTTCAAGTCGGCTGGCGCTCTACACCGCCCTCACTCTCACTTTTTCCAGCACTGTTATTGTGATAAAACTTTTAAGCGACAAACGGGATTTAAATTCACTTTACGGTCGCATTTCGCTGGGCGTCCTGCTTATCCAGGACATTGTGGCAATTCTAGCTTTGATTTTATTGCAAACCACTCATTCTGAATTTGACTATGCCTACTCTCTGGCGCTGGCTGTGATAAAAATTGGCGCGCTGTGTATAATGCTGTATTTCTCGCAGAAAATTGTGCAAAAAATTTTTAAATCAATGGCTGAGTCGTCCGAATTGTTACTTATCTCGTCAATCGGCTGGGCATTTTTAATCGCCCTTATTTCCTATCAATTGAATTTTGGTTTAGAAATCGGCGCGTTTTTAGCTGGAATTTTTTTAGCCACGCTTCCCTACCACCTGGAAATTACTGCAAAAATTAAATCTATCCGAGATTTTTTTGTCACTTTGTTTTTTGTCACTTTGGGATTAAACTTTTCACTTGATTTTGAAAGCTTTGACTTTTCCCATGCCAGCGCCTTAATCGCTTTTGTGATTTTAGGACAAACTATTATCACGATGGTCATAATGGGATTTTTAGGATTTAGAAAACGAACATCTTTTCAAACCGCGCTGGCTTTATCGCAAGTTTCAGAATTTTCCTTTATCATCATCAGTTTAGGACTATTAAAAGGCGACATCAACCAGCCGGAAGCGTCACTTTTGATGTTTGTGGGAATTGCCACAATCATTATTTCAACTATTTTAATCGAAAATACTGACGCAATTTATTATCATATTGGAAAATACTTGAAAATTTTTGAAAAAAAATCTGGACCATTTCAAAACGATTCGATAAATATCCCCCCTGATGTTGGAAATCATATTGTGATTTTTGGCGCTGATCACATTGGTAAAAGAATCCTCGCTAGCCTATCTCGCCAAAAACAAAAAATTTTAGTAGTGGATTTCAACCCAGCAGTCATCAAAGAATTGCAGGAAAACGAGATCCCGGCGGTCTACGGCGATATGGGGGATCCGGAATTTATTGTCGCGCTGGGGCTGGAAAGATGCCAGCTAGTTATTTCCACCACTCACGATTTTTATGACAATATGCGCCTGGTGAAAAAAATCAATTTTATCAATCGAAATTGTAAAATATATGTTTTAGCCAATAATCCGGAAGAAGCGATTGAATTTTATCGTGCTGGCGTTGAAAGAGTAATCTTGCCCTCCAATCTTACTGGTGATATGATAAGCGAACTAATCGGAAAATCAAGCCACTATCAGCAATTCAATATCCAAAAACATATCAAGGAGTTAAAATTGCAAAGTAAAAAAATCATTGCAAAGTAATGTTTGTAAATATCGTTAAATATATATTTGAATTGGTAAAAACAGCGGCTGTAATGCTCCTGATTGCTTTTATCATTCAGACTTTCCTGATTCAAACTTATATTATTGACGGGATTTCGATGGAGCCAAACTTTCACACTGGCGAATATATTATCATTGATAAAATCTCGTACAAATTTTCTCCGCCCAAACGGGGCGAAGTGGTGGTCTTTGATCCGCTTGAATCGCCGGATAGCTATATTAAACGGATTATCGGTTTGCCCGGAGAATCAGTAAAAATCGCCAGTCGCGCTGTTTTTATCAACGACCGAAAGCTCGACGAGCCATATTTGGCAGGATTGACCGAAACCCTTACCGCTAGCCAAACATTTGACGGAAAATCGTACACTTTGCGCGACAATGAATATTTTGTGCTCGGGGACAACCGTCCCAACTCAAAGGACTCTCGCTCTTTCGGCGCGATAAAAATCAGCCAAATTAAAGGGCGCGCCTTGCTAGTTTTTTTCCCTTTTCGCAATTTCCACATCATCTAAAATTTTTGCGCGTGGGAACGTTTTAAACTTTTAGTTACATTGCTTGCGCAAAACTTCTATAAAACGGATTCTGCCCCTGTGCCATTCTCTGGCTTGCCTGCCTTGTGTCATCCCGCACCTGCCTGTCCCGTGTCATCCCGCACTTGCCTGCCTTGTGTCATCCCGCACCTGCCTGTCCCGTGTCATCCCCGACCAGATCGGGGATCTAGATAAAAAAGACTGGATTCCCGTTTTCACGGGAATGACAAGGGGGAAATGTGGAAATGATAAAGAATAAATCGAGAATGACAATAAGCGGAAGTTTTGCACAAGTCGCGTAGTTTTTAAATTCTAAATTTTAAAAATATGCTGTCTAAAATTTTAGTTGATCAAAAAACCAAGGGACAATTTGACGAATTTGATTATAAGGTAACACCAGACATATTGCCTGATTTATCGCAGGATCAATTTGTTGAAGTCAATTTTGGTGGCAAAAAAAAATTGGGAATAATATCGAGCATCGCAAAAAAAACAAGCGATCGCAAATTAAAATCAATTGGAAAAATTGTTTATCCGGGACTTAAAATTTGTGCTTGGCAAAAACAACTCGCCAGATTTATCGCGCTTGAATACGCCACCAATTTTTCGCAGGCGCTTTTTTCAATTATTCCCCCACTTGCCAGGACTTTTTCTTATCCCAAGAGCCAGTCAGTTTCTACTGCCTATTCTGAAAGCTTTGTGATTAAATCTAAACTTGATCGGTTTTTAGTATTCAGAAAAATAAAAACCAAAAAAATTATCATTTTTCCGGAGATTATTGAAGCAAAGATCTACCAAAAATATTTTGAAAAAAACGCGATAATTTTTCATTCTGGTTTAAATTTAAAGAAAAAATCTGAAATATTTATCCGCGCCTTAAATGGAGATTACCAAACTATTGTCGGAACCTACTCAGCGATGTTTTTGTCTTTTAGCAATCACTGTCTGATTATGGAAAGCTATTTAAGCCCTATGTACGAAAAAGACAGCTCGCCTAAATATAATATACTTGAGCTGGTAAAAAAATTAGCCAAAGTAAAGCAATTGAAAATTATTTTGGCAGACGACATGGTTGATCTTTTTGGGCAAACAAAAAATTTTCCCACAGTCAAAAATATCAAATACCGCCTGTCAATCAGCCCGCAAAAATTACTAGCCAATATCCAGTTCACCGGGAAAAATTTGGTTTATTTCCCAACTGCATCTGGCTATCGCTTGATAAAATGCGCCACTTGCCAACAAATTGTAAAATGTAAAAAATGCCAAAAAATCCTGTCAAGCAACGGAAATTTTATACCGACGGTGTGCAGTTATTGTGGCGAGACGCAAAACCAAAATGGGCTTTGCCCAAAATGCCACAGCGCAAAACTAACATACTTAGTCCCGGGAATTAAAACAATTTTCGAAGGACTTAAAACAAAAAAATTTATTTTATGCGACCGCGACACAACCAGCCTACCGCCAAATTTTACCAATGTGATAGCCACCAGCCGTATCTTTTCTTTTCCGATGAAAAAATTTGACTCTGTCTGGGCATTTTTTCCCAATTATTATTTTCACCTAGCCAGCTTCAGGCAGAAAGAAAATATCGCTTATTTAATTTACCGCTTGAAAAATTTAACCGAAAATCTAAATATAGTGGTTTCCAGCAAAACGCAAATCCATTTTTTGCGCGAAGCATTATCCCCAAATTTTGCTTCCCAAGAGTTAGAATTAAGAAAAAGATATCGTTTTCCGCCGTTTTGGAATCTGTGGATATTGCGCGGCGAAAAAATTTCGCTTGGCTTATATAAAAAAATCGTTTATAATTTAGAAAAGGAATCGTCAGTTGAGTTCATACATAAAAACTTTAAGGAAGGGCAAGTGGAGATCTATCTGAAAGCGCCAAAAGTTTATCAGCTAAAGTACGATCAAATCGTTCCGCTCATCGCGGAAAAAAATAACGAAGCGCATTCACCAGAGCTTTTAAAAGAATTTTCTTATATATCTCGTAGATTATCACAATTACAATAAATAATTATGCCAACGAAAAAAAAAGCAAAGAAGACAAAAAACAAACGCGGTATTAA
>LBRB01000026.1 GCA_000991185.1 Berkelbacteria bacterium GW2011_GWA2_35_9
ACCTAGTGTTGAGCTCGAATTTTTTTGCTCGTCAGTATCTGATTCTTCGCCACCACCTCCGCCTCCGCCACCCTGAGTCAATTTTTTTCCGGCATTAATCCAGGTTTGTAATTTATTGACACTGGTTCCAATTCCAGCGCTCCCATTAGTTGTTTTAGCAACGCCAGCTCCTCCCGTACCGCCAATTCCGGCTCCGCCGCCGCCAAAATTCCATTGGTTAGGCGAACCGAGCGCAAACGCTCCACCACCAGCACCAAGATTCCCTCCGCCCCCGCCAGCACCAGCACGATTACCAGAATGTCCACCACCTCCGCCGCCGCCAGTCCCACCACTAATCCAATTGCCACCCTTCCCTGCCCGATCTGTGCAATCACCATAATCAATTGTTGTACCAGCGTCAGCACCGTTATCGCTTCCCCGACCGCCTTGTGCATAACATTCGGTTGCAATCCCCCCACTATAACCTTTAGTCTTGAGACTGCAAGAACGACAAATTTTGATATAATTACTGGCATTGATAGTTAGATTACCAGTTCCTGAAATTTTAGCACCGTTTATTAAAGTTAATGATTGAATATTAAAAGTCAAATCGCCTGAAAAAGTAAAATCTCCGCCTAAACCATATCCACCATCTAATATTAGGTTTTTATTTTTGGCACTATTAACAAGATAAGTTATATCGTAATCAGATCCATCTCCGTTGGCATAAATTGTTGTCGATTCTTGGGCTTTAGCTAATTTTATTCGGTTGGTTTTTGTTTGGGCAATTCTTTGGCTTGTTTTTTTATAAATTTGTGTGGCACTTGAAGCGATATTGCGTGGAATTTTTTTTATTTTTTTAAACAAAGTAATCTCTCCTCCATTACCACTTCCCGAGCCTTCGGTAAAAGTGCCACTATACTCAATTTTATATGTTAAAGTACTCCCTTGTTTGATTTCGTTGGTATCCGTTCTTACTTTTGTTGCGTTTGTAAAATTATATGTTCCGGTTGGACAATCGTATGTGACAGAAACACTATTCGAATTGTTAATAATTTTACTGCCAAATTGAGGCGTAATTGTTTTAGTTAATTTTACTTGAGTATCATTACTGTCGCAACTTTGACCGACTTTTAATGGAATATTAATAACTTTTCCGTCTTTGGTATTCGAGTCAATATTATTCCAAACAATTTTATTTTGCTCAATATCAACAATTCCACCTTCAAGATAATCGTTAGAAATATTATTAAGATCAAAATTGTTATTAGAAAATGTCATTTCAAGTAAATTGGTCGTCGTAAACGGACTTAGAGTAATATTAGGCAAACTATGATCAAACGCAACTTCGGACCGTGGATAATTAAGCGTAAACTTAACTAGTTCTTGCGCAACTGCAGTCGTTTTATTAGCAACTAAAGTCGGATTGGATTGGCTGGGTAAATCTTTATTAAATGTAATTATATTACTTCTAGATCGTTCGATATGATCGGAAACCGGCGCCACAGTAAAGTAGGCTTGCCAATTACCATAGAAAATACTTCTCCATTGTTCTTCGGTAAACGAAAAGTTACTAATTTGAAGTCTGCCAGAAACAACTGTTCCAATATTAATTGGCAAAACTGTGTGGGGACCACCCACAATATTTAACTTTACCTCCAAATCAGTCGGTAAACTTTGTGGGTCAAAACTAAATTGTGGACTTTTTTCTCTGCTAAACGGAGCGGTATTCACTAAAGATAAGACCGGATTTCTCTTTTCTAAATAAAGTACATTTGACCAAACATAATTTTTGGTTTGTCCTGGAAAGACTCGTCCCGCTACTCGCATATACCAATAATCATTTCCGAGCTCAGACCATAAAGTCGTTGTTCGACCGTTATATTTAGCGTTGAAATCAATCGTTATGCCAGAAACAATAATTTCTTTCTCGTCAGCTGTATTTTTGGGTGGATTTAATATGTCATTTGAGCTAAAACTACCATTAACTTTTCTCAACTGAACAATATAATCCGAAGCATTAGCGACACTGTTCCAATAATAAGTACCATTAGCGGGTGCGTTTTGGAAAAACATTGAACCATCAGGAACTGTGCTAGAGAAAACCGGCGGATCGAGTTGGGCTTTTTTGAAAGCACCTTCGTTACTAAAGTAAGCGGTTGAATCACTAGAACGCTTTACTTTGATAATATATTGACCGTTGGGTACTGCATCCCACGAATTGGCAGTCCATGGCAAATTTGGTTGAGCAAAATAGATTTTGTTTTGGCTGACGAGTGGGCTAACAATTACTGGGTTGGCGTAAACTCTGATTGAAACTACACCAGAAGAAGTAACTGCACCTCTATCATCAGTCGCTTTAACAGTTAAAATATGTATTCCTGAAGTTGGAGCCGGAGACCAAGAATAGTTATGAGTATATTCTGTGTTGTTGGTAGCTTGAGTAATATTAATGTCAGAACCAATTTGAGTCGCATTATCAAGATATTGTAGTTTTGTGATTTTACCATCAGTATCCCTAGATTTAGAAGTCAAAACCGGTATTTCACCAATGTTGTAACTTGATTTATCCGTAGTTAAACTAACAATGGTTGGGAAAGTATTGACATAGATAACCACTGCACCACTAGAAAAAACTGCACCATTGTTATCAGTTACTACAACTGTCAGTGAATGAGTTCCAGTGGTTGGGTTTGACCAAGTGTAATTGCTAGAATAATTGGTGTTAACTGGATTGGCTGGGCTTGGAACAATATTTGGTCCAAGTTGGTTCGCACCATCGTAATATTGAACTTTTACAATTGAGCCATCTGGATCTTTGACGACTGATGATAGGATTGAGTTTTCTCCAGCATTGTATAAAGTTTTATCGGTTGAAAAACTAACAATCGTTGGGTTTTTATTAACGGTTAGTGTGACTTCTGGGGTTGAATATTTATCATTACAATATGTTGTATTGAGGTTAACCACCAAACGATGGTAATAAGTTGAGCTAAGTGTATATAAAAGTGCTGGATAAGCTTGTTTGGTGGAATTAGCAGTTGTAGAAAGACCAGTAAAGATATTTCCCCAAGCACCAGTTGTACCCAACTTTCTCTGGATAGAGGCACTGGCAAATATACCATTGGTAGAATAAGTCAAAGTAGCAACGCCATCTTCATTAACAGTATTGGTATTAATTGAAAGAGTTGGAATTCTAGCACACGAGATAGAGTTAACTGTCGTTGATTTTTCTACTGATGTTACATCATTAGCACTCGCCTTATGAGCAATAATTCGAGTAATGACTTTGTTTGAAACAATATGAGTTGAAGTTGGAGTGAAAGAGTAGCTTCCATCCGCTGGTCGTCCAGTGACTAGATTTGTCCAAACATTAGAGCTATTTTTATATTGGATATCAACTGTGTCTGCTCCAGTGGTTGTCCAAGTCAGAGCAATTGAATCAGTTAGTTTTTCACCAGAGTTGATACTGGCTGGGGCAGTGAAGGAGTCAATGGTTGGAGTTGGGTTTTGGACGGTGATAGTAATATTACTAGATGTAGCTTTCAATACACCAGAAGCCCCTCTTCCTTGGTAATATTCTGCATGAACTTTTGTATAAGTACCTGCGGAAATATTATCCCAATGATAATAACGTACTTCTGCACTATCCAGATCAGTGTGAGTACCCAGGAGGACTGTATCATTGTAAAATCTTATTTCATCATTACTTTGACTAACAGTTCCTCCTCCAACAGTTGCTTTTAGAATAACATCTAACGGCGCAGTACCACTTGTCTTGTCAGTAGAAAGCATAAGGGTATAGACAGCTGGTTGAGTCGTTGTAGTAGTCGTAGTTGTTGTAGTAATTGGTCGAGTTATGGTTGTTGTCGTTGGAACTACGGTGGTAGTGGTTGGGTTTTGGACAGAAAAAGTAATCGGGGTTGACTCAGTAGAAGCATTAAAGTTATCGATAGCTTTAGCTTTGATTGTGTATGAACCAGCTCCTACACTTGCCCAATTGTAGGTATAAGTTGTTCCCGCCCCTTTGGTTGCAGTACCTGGTAATTTAGTAGCACCATTATAAACTTCAACCGTCAGAGGATCACCATCCGGGTCACTGGCGGTTATAGTAATTGGAATTGTAACGGGAGCGTTGTTGAAAACAGCTCCATCGGCAGGGCTGGTGATAGAAACTGTAGGGGTAGCGTTAGGGGCAGGGTTGACGGTGAGGGTACAGATGGAAGTCTGATCTGCGCTTGAAATCTCAATATTTTGAGTTCCGATATCGCTAAAGGTCAAGATCGTCGGTAATGTACCACCAGACGAAGGCTCGGAGCCCAAAGCTGTCCAAATATAACTTCCATCACCGCCAGTAGCCGATAGTTCTGTGGTTGCTTGATGCGGACTGGAGTGGCTAAGGGTAATTGAAGATGATGAGAACGAACAAGAAAGTGGTAAGGGGTCGTTTATGGTTACGGTAACTGGATCAGAAGTGACAACTTCGCTCTCTTCGTTGGTTGCTTTTACTACAATTAAGTAGGTTCCATTAGGAGAGTTCGGATAAGTAAATGAGTAGTAAGAAGGGTTAGAGTCAGAGTCCTTAACTTCCTGACCAAACTTAACTCCATTGGCATAAAATTCAACTTTTTTAATGACTGCATCGTATTCTGCGTAAACTTTTGGTCTGACTAAAGCTGTAACCTCGATATTCGAACCTGTGTTAAAATTTGCTCCGTTTGCCGGCTCTTTTACCTCTACACTCATAGGTCTGACTGCTCCACCATCATCGCTTCCAACATTGCTATAGATAGAAATTTCATCGTTCACACCAACTATATTTGTCGTACGAAGAACATACTTAT
Source organism: Berkelbacteria bacterium GW2011_GWA2_35_9 (assembly GCA_000991185.1). Taxonomy (GTDB): domain Bacteria; phylum Patescibacteriota; class UBA1384; order GWA2-35-9; family GWA2-35-9; genus GWA2-35-9. Next base: position 4,824 of record LBRB01000026.1, read on the forward strand.
CAACGCCGACTGGACCACTATCAATATCACCTTCTGGTGTAATTTCTAATCTAATAGTATGGGTTGAACCGATCTCTTCAATAGGCACCCTCCAACCCAACCTGGACCGATTATGTGGATCGTCTGATTGGACTTGGTTACTTGTAAGTGAGATCTCCTCTCCTCCGCTAAAGCTACCGCTGTCAAAAACCCTAACGTCAAAGTCATTCATACCAGCACCATAGAGAAAAACATCATGGACTTTTTGACCTCCATCACCAAACCAACCACCTACGTTTTCTAACTCTAATTTTACGAGGTACTTATTGGTGATAGGTTTATTGTATCCGTCAAATGACCATTTGTTTTCAATAGATGTGTTTGTTTCGCAACCCTCACCGCTTGGGTTCCTAAGATATTTGTAAATATCGTCTCCCTGCCAAGTACTGCTGGTGCCTTCACTTTTAATCTGTAGGTCTGTTCCAGGATAATACTTACTATTTGGGTCGCTACAAGAACCCCACCATGAACCTGTGTTGATGTGGGCTGAAACTTCTCGATTAAGTTGTAATAAACCAAAAGCTACAACGATACTAACGCCTATAAAAAATATTTTAAAAAGCTGTTTTCTAGTTGTGCTCATGGGCTAGTAATATCCGCTAATATTTTTTTTAATTCTTCGTTACTAAGTACAAAATTATTACAATTGACCTGAACCACCCTACTTTTATATTCATCAATTGCCTGGTCAACATTTTTAGTAGTGCCAAAAGCTCTACAGGAAAGATCATTGTAATCCCCGCCCCTGGGAATCTCACCTACTGACCACTCAAAGCCATTAGCGGAAAACTTTTCTTTTTCCTTATATAATGTGTATTGTTTGGTAATTGAAGCTAGATCTTGATTGGTTGGAAGCACCACCAATTCAACTTTGCTATCCTTGTTGTTTGAACTTGGTGTAAACGAAAGTTTAGCCTTACCTTCTTTAACAGCCTGTTTATAAGTTGTTCCTTCTTTTGGCAGTTCTTTTAGCTGCCAATCTGCTGGATAGGCAAGTTCAACTCCCAAAGTTGTGTCACTATAGATTGTCGTTTTTGCTTTTTTGAATTGTGGTTTTAGAAAGTTTTGCAGAACAAAAATTACTATCAAAACTAGCAAGATCAGAATTGATCGTTTTAAAAACTTGCTTGGTCTTATGTTAATCATAATATTTCTTGCACCAATCTTTAGCAATATTACTCTAAAATTCTTGCTTCTCTTGGAATAAAGCTGGACAATGATCTCAAGTTTTCATAACCGAAAAACAAGACTTTTTGACCTTCTTTTATGCTGTCAAAACTTGATTCTTTACCATCTAAATCTTCGAGTTTACCAGTTGTTACTTTAGAAAATGAATTAAGCTGAGCCGTTTTTTGTTCATTTTCACCAACAATAAAGTAAGACCTAATCTCGTCTGGAATTTCTCGAGTTGGCGAATAATCTAGCACCTTTACCACTATCTTTTGAGCGTCTTTGTCCACAGAAACCACTTCGCCTCTCAGATCGGCTGAACCAAAATTGTTAACTTTATCTAGCAACTCTTGGCTTTTTTCTTCGTCAACTGCAATCTCTTTTTTCCCAGAGATTGAATTTGAACCTTTATATTTTTTAAATTCATAAAAGACTCCAAAAAGAAGTAATATTATTACTATTAGACCTATGATTCTTGACCATTTTATATTCATTTTTCCCTCCGCCCCGTGATTTACGCTCCCTATCAGGAAGAAAATCCGGAAGTCCGCCAAGAGTGAAATCTAATTGCAGATTTCTTAAACTAAGAATACTGCAAGAGATTGTACGACGGTGGACGCTTAACAATTATTTTTTACCTATTTAAATTATACATAAAATCGTTTATCAAATCAAACAAAAAAAAGGACCGAGATGGTCCTTGAAATTTCTAAAAATATGTAGCTCGAATTGCTAACCAAACTTTTCCTTCCTTAATAATGCAAGTTAGTACAATTTGCAAAAAACTTTCGTTATCATTCAGATCATCAAAAACAATAATACCAGATGTTTCTGACATTCGATTGCTTCTTGCAAATCTATTTGGATATCTTTTGGACAAAAAATCATTAATAATCTGACAGATCGTTTGAGTTGTAAACTCTACTCCTAAGTTAGCTATTTCAAATTCTGTTTTTAAATCACTATCCGTTCCATCTATTTTTGGTTTATTGATACCTAATTCTACTAAATTATTCAATAAATATTGCCTAAAACCCACAAACGGATTTTTCATATACAACACCTCCCTTGAAACTTCTGATAGTATAGATGAATATTAAGATTTTGTCAATATAAAAAATTACTTTGTTTCTTTATGTAAAATTGTCTTGCGACATTTTCCGCAATGTTTCTTTTTTTCCAATTTATAATTCACACCAGCTTTACCTCGTGATTTATTAACATAATAATTAATTGTTCCACATTCGGAACATTTTAATTTTACATAATTAGACTTTCTTTTTGCCATTTATACCTTTCTGATTATTTTTTGGAGCCAACGAAGGGATTCGAACCCATGACCTGCTGTTTACAAAACAGCTGCTCTAACCACTGAGCTACGTTGGCACTTCGTCACTTCGTTCCTCAGTGTAAACTTGTGTTGAAAATACCCAAAATTTTATTAGTTTACATCGAGCGAAGCGAGATGGTGCTGGGTGAGAGATTCGAACTCCCGAAGGCATAAAGCCGTCTGATTTCATATATTCTACTATTTCTAATAGGTATGGACTATTTCATCCCCTAAAACGGGGTCGGGTGCATAGTCTCTGAACCTTCCCCACCATGGCGGGGCTCGGCTGCAGATTGCCATATCTTTAAAAAGATTTAGGTTTCCTGTGCCGATGTTTCCAATCGGCATCCCGATTTTTACTTCGGGACAATTCTCCCGATTTTTCAATCTATTTTTCAATAGAAAGCTGCAATATTATTACAGTCAGATGCGTTTGACCACTTCGCTAACCCAGCATACTTTTTGTTAATTTTCCAATATCACTTTTAATTTGTGCTAGTAATTTTGTATCACTATATCTAATATGAATTAATCCATAAGGCATTCTTCCAATTTGTTTTTGAGCATAATCATTTCTTATATACGGTTTTGAAAATTGTTCTCTAGGAATGTTAGTAATTTTACCCCAATAGCTTATTATTTTTTTTACTGATTGGTTCGAATAACAATACACTAGAACTCTTAATCGTGATTCCGTAACTTGATATATTTCCCTAAGTAATCTTAAAAATAATGTAATCATTACTGGATCGCTATTTGCTAAATCAACTGTATTCTTTCCTCTTTTACTACCTTCTGCCCAATACACCATAAGTCCCGCAATTTTTACTTTTGTTTCTTTTCGTGTAAGCTCTTTTTTGATTGAATAACTTAATGGTTTGTTAACAAAATTAAAGTAATT
>LBRB01000027.1 GCA_000991185.1 Berkelbacteria bacterium GW2011_GWA2_35_9
TGCTCGTATCGATGTCCGTATCGATCACGCCGGTCGATAAAGTAAAACCGACCGGCGTGATCGATACGGACATCGATACGAGCATAGTCTGACATTTTGAGGACGTCAAAGGCTTTTTTAACATGCTCTCTTAAACCTGGTGCGTCAAATTTTTCGTAGCCTATGTTTTGCCAATTTCTCCATTTCTTATCAAAAGTCATAACATCGTCTTTGGTTTCTCCACCAGTTTTTCTTTGGACCGTATAAACTTTTGTATTGAGACCATCTAGCACGGCTGAGGTGACTTCGATTCCGGCGATAAACTCGTCTACTAGGACTGGCTGCTTGTGTTTGACGATCAAATCTTTGAGTTTGGCTCTGAGTTCTCTTTCATTTTCGCAGATGCTGTCATTGGCTATGCCGATACTGGAGTGTTCGATATTGAGCTTGGGGAAGAGTGGGTAGCGTAAATTGGGGTCGATCATATCGCTAGAGCTGGAGACGAGTTGATGATTGGGAATTGGGATCCCATTGGATCGCATAAGTTGATACATAAGAAATTTGTTGGTGCCGAGTGACCAACCCAATACGCCCGCGCCCGTGTAAGGGATGTGGAGAACCTCGAAAAGTCCAGGCACTGAAGAACCGAGTGATGTGTCGCCGCGGATGGAGTCGACTAAATTGAGCGCCATGTCGGGTGCGTATTTTTTGAGATTATCGGTGATTTGATTGTCACAAGCGAATGAAGCTACTTCGATGCCCATTTTGGAGATGTGTTGAGCTACGTCGCCTGCGTAGACATCGGCATCTTCTTCTGTTAAGTAATCTTCTTCATTCACAAAATATTCGCGTTTGACATCGGAATATACGACTGCGACTTTTTTGGGTAAAGAAACTTCGTTTTGAACACTACCACCGGCCTCATCAGTTTGCATATTGGTTAATAATAATCGTTATAAATTTAATATCAATACCCCCACTCTCGCATCGTGTTTTGTAGCAGTCTTTTGAGGAGCATTTTGAAAGGAACGCCATACATAGGGAGAACTTGGGAGATTTCGCAATCACAAACGGTTTCTGGTGGGGCGAAGTGGCAGTTGGCGTTGGCGTCGATAAAATAGTAATTGCCTTTTACGTCCATGCGAATATCAAATTTACCGTAGTCATCCATGCGTGTAGTCCATAAACTGATGCTTCTTGCCGGGCATGTTGATGACGCGCTCCACGGTATAGACTTTGCGGTTGTATGATTGGAAGAGAAAGGCAGCAAATTCTCGGCCGTCGATAAATTCTGATACCAATACGTCCTGGTCGTAGGTGCGCAGGAGATAGCGGAGGCGTTTGCGCAACTCAACCTCGTTTTCTACGACAGACTCTTGCTTGATTTCGATATTACTATGTTCCTCGTTGAGTTTGAGGATTAGCGGAAAGCGAAGTGTGGGGTCGAGTGGAGTAGTTTTACTAGACATGAGCTGAAAACGAGGGACGGGAACCCCGTGCTGAGACAAGAGTGCGTGCATGAGATATTTGTTGCAGCCCAAAGAGAAACCCAAAATATTGGTGCCGGTATAGGGGATCTCTAGTAGTTCAAGCGCGGCCGGGACGGTAGCGCCAAGATAGTCGTATCCTTTGACGGTGGTGACCAAGTTAAGCGCCATGTCTGGTTTTTCCTTTTTTAGTTTTTGTGTCATGTTGGCGTCGGCTTTAATGTAACAAGTTTTGACACCCAATTTTTGGAAGTATGACTCAAATAACAGAGCTTCTTCGTAGGATCCATCGATCGTTTGGAATTCTTCGTCGGTTGAGCAATACTCGCGTTTGGCATCGGTGTAGAGTACCGCTATCTTTTTGGGTAGTGCCCCACCTGCCCTATTTTGCTTGGCTATTTGTCCGCGCGTGTTTGGTGAGTTGATGAGGTTAGATTGCATCATAGTTAATAACCCCATTCTCTCATGGTATTTTGAAGTAAACGTTTAAGAAGAGTATTGAAAGGGATCCCAGCATCTCTTAGTGTAACTGACATTTCGGAATTCCATTCGGGAGGTCCGAAGTGGCAATTGGCGTTGGCGTCGATAAAGTAATATTTACCAAGCCGATCCATACGAATATCAAACTTACCGTAGCCGGCCATTTTGACGACGTCAAATGCTTTTTTAACCATTTCGGTAAGCAAGGGATCATGATATTTTTTGTATTTAACATAGTTTTCGTAGTCCCACGATGTTTCGCCCCATACAAGATCATATTCGAGGAATTCATGTTTGGATTTGTTGTGAGGCAAGTGAATGTCGCGTTCGATGATGTACGTTTTTTTGTTGTATGATTGAAAAACAAAGGCGGCAAATTCGCGTCCGTCGATAAACTCTGAAACTAGTACATCTTGATCATATTTGTTGATTAAGTAACGAAGTCTTTTGCGCAACTCAACCTCGTTTTCAACAATTGAAGCACGGGTAATTTCTATATTACTATGTTCCTCGTTGAGTTTGAGGATTAGCGGAAAGCGAAGTGTGGGGTCGAGTGGAGTGCTTAACGCTGTCATTAATTGGAAAGGTGGCACATTGATCCCGTGAGAAGCTAGGAGGGTGTGGATCAAATGCTTGTTACACCCGAGGGCAAATCCTAGAATTGAGGCACCGGTATATGGAATCTCTAATAGTTCTAAAGTGCTTGGTATGGTAGCTCCGAGATAGTCATAGCCTTTGACGGTCGTGACTAGATTAATTGCCATATCGGGATTTTCTTTTTGGAGTTTTTTGGCCATGCTAGCATTACCTGCCATGTAACAAGTTTTGATGCCAAGTTTTTTGAAGTATGGCTCAAATGCCAGGGCTTCGTCTTTGGAGCCGCTTACAGTCCAGTACTGTTCTTCGGTGTAGAAGTCATCACGCTTCTCGTCGGTGTAGAGAATGGCAACTTTCTTGGGTAACTTTCCCCCATTACGATTGCGTTTGGCGATGATGGGGCGAGTATGGGGTAAAATTGCGATGTTAGTATTCACAAGCTTCTTTTATACAATATATTATGAGTTTTGCAATATAATGAAAGTATGTCAAATATATATAGAGCTAAAGGTGAGAGTTTGGTAGATCAATATGAGGATGTTGGGCGACTGTTTGCAAAGGCGTTACAGAAAGAGTTTGCGAATCCACCTGATCCATTAACGGTTAAGCATCAAATTGCGGCACGAATCCTAGAGCGAGTTCAAACAGAAAGTATATTTACAGAATTTTATGCCTGCTTTAAGGCGTGGGTAAGAGGAGGCGGGATTAGTGAGCTGTACGGTATGTATTTGATGGTAGATAACTTAGAAGGTTGTCAAACAATGATGGTACGTTACCAAAGCGGAGTAGGAATGATCCATACAGAGGAGGACTTTAACGACATAAAGTCGCGGATGAGTGGCAACCATACGATTGAATTTAAGGACAATGGTCGAAGACTCTTAACCTTGGTTTACAATAATTTGATTCCTGGATCGGCACTGTTTGGGTGGCAGAAGGATATGCTTATCGCAGTTGATGCCTTGTTTATTAGGGAAGAAGGGATAGAGAATATTGAGAAACCAATGCTGGCTAATATCATCGGTTGGATAGTTTGGCATGCCACTGTCGATGAGACTGATCATAGAGTATTGATCCCGAAACTAAAAAGAATGGGGGAGATGATTGATGGTTATGCTATCAATGTGGTGCGTAGAATTGGTAAAAAAGTGCAGGGTTATAAAGTTAGCTTTGCACGCAATGATTGGGAAGTGGAGAAACTTGGGAACAAAATAGGATCTAATTTGAGACAAGTTAATTTGTTGGAGCCACACTATGTGGGAGAAAACCGAAGCATCATGGAGTGGCAAGCTCCTCGTGAAGCAATTGGGTTCTATGGCGAGCTAATGTTTAGATTGCAAAATATGCGCGAATTGGCTGAGAAATATCAAAAATGGCTGAGCGTAAAACTTGAAGCTGACAAAGTCGAAAAAATTCATCTTTATATAATGTATTTGATGTTTCAGAAATATCGCAGCGATTTTGTCAACGAAGATATGGGAGCGGCGTGCGTGGGGATAGTGGATAGTGAGATCGGGACGAGCGTGTCGACGAAATTGAATGACGAGAGAGAGATCACCAAACTAGAGTACATAGATCAGCAATAATCTAGTATAATAACGAAATATTGCCGAGGTGGCGAAATGGTAGACCTGCCTGCGCAGGCAGGCGCGCACGATTTATGTATTATGTATACGTAATAAAAAGTGTTGGAGAAGATTGGTATTACGTGGGATTGACGAATAACGTCAATAAGCGTTTACATCAACATAATCTAGCTCAATCTACCTCCACTAAAGCTCATAGCCCTTTTAAATTGATCTACAGTAAATCCTTTACTGATAGAATGAGCGCAAGAGATTACGAGAAATTTCTCAAAATTCACTCGAATAAGGAGAAACTTATCAAATCTTTGCAAATTGCCGAGGTGGCGAAATGGTAGACGCGCACGCTTGAGGTGCGTGTGGAGCAATCCATGGAGGTTCAAGTCCTCTCCTCGGCACAAGAAGAGATAGCACCGTTATCAAAGGTGCAAATTGATTGATATAACGGGCTAATCTCGCGGTTCAATGTACCATTTTGGCTCCAAGCCAGTCCTGAGGGGAAGATTGAACCCAAGAGTACTTTGATCTGGCTAATGCTCGATCTTTTGTAGGCTTCTCCCAAATCAGCAAGTAAAGTTCTGATAAAAGTTGTCACGTCATCGATGTTGTATCTATCAATCGTGGCATCGTTTTTAACTACTTGAGCCTTTACCATTCGATCTTCTACTACTGCGTTTTGTTCCTTAAAAACTTCGTCCGAATACACGCCCGCAAGGTTCTTTTCTACTAAGGTTTGTCTGAGTGCTTTTAAGGTAGCAATTTCCTGATCTGCTTGGCCTTTAATCTTCTGTAACCTTGCCAGACGCGTGTGGTAGGTGCGATACAGAAAAGCAATAAATAGATCGAGGCACTCTTTCTTAGGTGTGACCGTTTTGAGTGTCTCTATAAGTGATCCCTCTAGTACTTCGGCTTTAGCTGCAACACCCTTACAGACTCCACCACAGCGATAGTATGCGTACTTTGCGTGGCGACCTTTACTCCAGCCTCCAGTCATCCCTGTACCGCATTCCTTACACCTAACTATTCGCCGTAATGGAAAATCAGGATTAGAGTGAACTCTTTTAGCGAGAGCTACTTTGTTGGGATTCCTGCCATCTAAAATTGCTTGTACTCGGTAAAATTGCTCCTCTGTAATCATCGGCACATGCTGAGCCTTAACTTCCTCACGATACGTTTTTGAAGTTAAGAGTCCTAAATAAAATTTACTTCGGAACAATACGTTAACTCGTTGTGCCCTGATGTTATATTCTCTTTTTCCGTGGTGCTCTTTCATGCCCCAAGTGTTCATGAGGTCAGCCATCTCTTGGAGGCTTTTGCTGCCAGTTGCCATAAGACCCCAGGCCTTCTTCATCAAATCGTAGGTTTTAGGATCTTTGATTGCATATCCAGCTTGGACTAAATACCCGAGTGGTACTTGACCAGTCACGATCATCCCAGACAAGAATCTTGCCTTTAAGCCGTTTCGCGATCTTTCGCTTCGAATATCATTATCTAACTGAGCAAATCCAGCTAGGATTGTCTCCACTAACTTTTCAGTAGGACTATCTCCAGTTGGTTCAGTAGCAGAGATAATTGTGACTCCATTTTCAGTGAGTTTCTTCCTAATCGCCAAGTAATCTGCTGTAATTCTAGAAACTCTATCAAGTCTATATACAAATACCGCTTGTACCCGATGTTTTTGCTTTCGGCAGAACTCAAGGAGCTGGATGAGTACTGGTCTACCAGTTATTGTTTTTGCTGAACGACCTTCCTCTCGAAATACTTCCGTAATCTGATACCCTCGTTTTTCTGCTTCTTTTCGACAAATTTCTTCTTGAGTATCAAGCGAAAAGTTATCTACTTGTTCTTCTGTTGAAACCCGAAGGTAAAGCACCGCGTTTTTACCATCTGCATATATTGCATTTGTTGTATTCATCTTGCTCCTTTCTCATGTAGTAACTCTTGGAGTGTTAATCCATCAAAAATATTTCGCTCATATTCATCTAGCCAAGATTCTGTTAAATACTCGACCTCTGTAATTACGTCATTAAGTTCCGT
>LBRB01000028.1 GCA_000991185.1 Berkelbacteria bacterium GW2011_GWA2_35_9
AAGTATAAAGATGTTGAATATAAGAATACCTCAAACGCATCAGTAAAAGCATCGCTGGAAATAATATAGAACCAAAAGACGGGGAGAAGGGAGAGTAAAATTTACAAACGATAGATCCTTAATCCAAAAATGCACGAACCTGGTTCGTGCATTTTTGAAGTATCTCCATAGTTATTTAATTTACAGTTAAAATTCCATCGGCTTTAAAATAGGATAATTTCTTACTTGAATCTTGGACTCTTATGTAAATATTGTAAGTATTTTTTGGAAAATTTGGCTTTCCATTACTATAGCCCATAGGCGTCACTATAATTTGAGGGTTATTTTTTTTAACTCCTTCGCATCCCTGTGAAAATATATTTTTTATATTCTGTTCAACATTAGTTGGAACATAAAAAACACATACGGTACCTATAGCGCCCGAAACATTTGTATTGACTGTCAAATTTGTAACTCCACTACTCGGCACTATTATCGGATTAGGACTAAATGTAGTCCCTGATGCAACTGCTTTCCCTTTCCCGCCGACAATCACATCCGCCCCAGCTTTATTCCCTAATGTATACCAAACAATACCGCCAAGCATTGCGAGAATCGCAACAATTATTACCGCTTCAATCGCAGTAAAACCCCTTTTTATTCCGAACATTTTTCCTCCTTTTTATTTTTAACTGATATCTCCAGTCCCTTTTTCAGAAAGTGGTTCTGGCGGGGTCAAGACGGGAGCTGTGGATAATTGGATCACAGGTAATTAGAAAATGGGGAACGAATTATTTTAGTACGATAAATTCTTCAACTGATAAATTAGCTTGATCGAGTATGCTTTTTAGAGTTTTTGGTTTAAGGTCTTTGCTATGATAGGGAACCGTAACACGGAGGTTATTATTCGGGTAGATATAAGTTTGGTGACTGCCGACAATATGATCTAAAACAAAACCGGCTTTTTTGAGACGGCGAATAACCACCTTTGGTTTAATGCGTGGCAACTTTGGCATATCTTTTTGGTGCGTTAACTTCTACTCTCCCTAGAAGGGTCGTGTCTGGTTCTATTGGAATCTCTTCGTTATGTTTTAGCAAACTCTCGATGTAACATTGGATTGCTTCTTTAATATTGGAAACGGCTTCTTCGTAGGTATCCCCTTCTGAAACACAGCCACGAAGTGCAGGAACGGTAACAGTAAACCCACCTGCTTCCAAGTCTGGTTCAAAAACAACTGTGTATGACAAAACTTTTTGAGTAAATAACTTTTCCATATTTTTATATTATCAAAAACTATTAATTATATCAATCCCATTACCTCCAAACATGCACATTCCTAAAGCGTGCATATTTGGTATAAGATCAGATCATCTTTCAATTAATTTAATCGATTCGATTGAGTTGGAATAGATCGGGTTGCTCCCTTGACCAGTTTTATTACCACTCTCATCAGTTAAGTCTAGCCCAACAGTTTCTTTAGTTGGGTCAGTATGAGTTTCGAGCGATAAAATTCCTCTATATTTTGAACCATTTTTTGTTTCCACACTAACTTCCTGACCATCATATTCTTTAAACCGAGTCACATTTATTATATCTTCAACTCTGTTCCAACTGATCGTATTGTCTCCCTTAACTGTATTCCAATTCCCATCACTATCTTGAGTTGCTTTTTCATCAAATGAAACGAACCCTCCCTTGACTTCGGTTAATCTAAAACGAAACGAACCATTATCTTGACCTGACAGTTCAACAACACTTCCCTTTTTTATCCCTTGTTTTTTAACTATTTCCTCGTACCAATCTTTGTACGGATCACCGGACATTCCCTCTACCCCTTGGCTTGATAGTTCTGGCGACATATTACCTCCTTTGGTTATTTTAGAATATTTTCTATATTTAATAATTTTCCCCACCCCTTGTCAAGAAATGCACTACTAAATATTATTCACTACTAGTCGAAATAATGTTTTAATGTTACTATAAAAATAGTGACTTAGTTTTAATAATATAGTTATATAAAATATATTTAATAAGGAGGAATAGTATGAAATTTGGTCCAGAAAGTTATAGATCTAAAAGTGAAAACATGCTTAGCAAAGCAATAAGAATTGTAGCAACTTTAGCAATCCCGCTCTCTAGTCCGGCTCAAAAAGCAACTGGAGAGACGACAACAATTAAAGAAGAATATCGGGTCCCAGGGTTGTTTGAAATAATTAAAAACAATCGAAGCAAAACTATTGAGGCGATAAAAAAAGAAATTTTCCAGGGTAATAAAGTTGATAATAAAGTATTTGCACCAGATTCAATAACTCAATTACTAGAACTAGCGACTCGATCAGATGCTCCAAAAGATCCGATAGAAAAACAGCAATGGGTTAATGATTGGACAAATAAAATTTGTGGTGAGTATACTCCCGCAATTCAAACAAAAATTAATATGGGTTTTGCTGGTGTGATTCCAATTGGTATTACAGAAGAAAATGGTGGTTTGGTAATTAACAATACAGAGGGAACCGATACAACCACAAATGAAAAAATTAAGTTTGAAGATATGGACTTGATAATTGTTGGTTTTGATGGTAACCCTCAATCAGGTCATATCAATGAAAAAAAATATTGGTTTGTTGGGATTGATATTGCTCCAAAGGAATCGGGTGGGTTTGTAATAAAACAAAATTCTCTAAATAATATATCTTTAAATTTAAACGATAATAAATAATTATATGAAAAATTTTGGAATGTATGTGGTTGCAATTTCGGTGATAATTTTACTTGGATTTATGTTTATGTCTGGCGATAAAAGTAGTAATACTACAACAACTATTAACAAACAAGGAGGAGAATTGAAAAAAGAAATTACACAAGAGGGAAGTGGGGAAAATACCAAAAAGGGTGATACGGTGTCAGTCAATTATGTTGGTAAATTAACCGATGGAACTGAATTCGATAATTCGTACAATAGGGGAGAGCCAATTGAATTTATTTTAGGATCTGGGCAAGTAATTCAGGGCTGGGATCAAGGCATTGAGGGTATGAAAGTCGGCGAAAAAGCGACTTTAACTATTCCATCGAATCTTGGTTATGGTGCAACCGGCTCTCCCCCACTCATTCCCGCCAACGCAACTTTGATTTTTGATGTCGAACTCGTTGGAATAAAATAATTTAATAAATAGCAATTTATTGTAAAATATTTTACAATTATAGTTAATGAAATCTTTTTTGAAACGAAGTTTTGTGTTTTTGGTAGCGATTGGGCTTTTAATTTATTTTAGTAAAAAATATTTAACTGATTTAAATAGATCTCTCTTCTTGATTAAGTCAATGAAATGGTACTTTTTAGCAATTGCCCTTTTTCTACAATACTATTATTTTCTTCTCTACTCTCGCCTCTACCAAAAATCGTTTGAGCTTAATAAAATAGTTTTTTCAGTTAAGGAAACATTTGTTAAATTACTCTCTGCAAATTTTATCAACTTAACTACTCCAATTGGTTCTTTTGCTGGATATAGTATTTTTTATCAAAAAGCTAATAGGGATGAAAAATCGATGTTTGGGGCAACGATTGGTATTATTTTGTCGATTGCGGTTGACTTTTTAGCGTTGTTTTTAATCCTTTCACTGACAATTTTAACTCTATATTTAACAAAAAATTTAAGTCAATATGAATTAAGCGCATATGGAATTTTTTCTGCTGTTCTGTTGGTTTTATTCTTCTTTCTTACTGTTGCAAGTTTAAACCCAAAATTGAGTCAGTTAATTTTTAAATTTGTTCAGAAATTATTGAATAAATTTTTTAAAACATTTCGCAATAAAAATTTAGTCGCTCACGATTGGCATGAAGAAAAACACGATCAACTAGCTGATGTATCAGAAAAAATTAGCTCAAAGGGCAATTTATGGCAATTATTTAAAATTTCATTATCAATGCACCTGATCAGTATTGCGTCTTTAATCGTAATATTTATTTCATTTAAAAACAATTTCAATATTCTTAATATGATTGTGCCAATATTTGCCGGTTATAGTATTGGATATTTATTTAGGATAATCTCCCCGACCCCTCAAGGAATTGGAGTTGTTGAAGGTATAATGCCGTATGTATTTAATAGTTTGGGTATAGATCTTGCACTTGCAACTATCGTTACTTTAATTTATCGTGGAATATCAATTTGGTTGCCAGCCTTGATTGGTTTTGTTACATTTAATTTAATTACTAAAAAAGAAAAAGGAGAAGAAAATGGAGAGACTACAACCGGATTCGAGCATTGATCCAAAAAATGAATCATCAAAAATGCATTCTAAAATCGAAGAAGTTTACCAAAAGCTCTCAGAAGAGTATGAAGCAGTTTTTAAAAGAGGCGAACCGGTTAATCCTGCCAACGAAAAACACCTTAAAATGCTCGAGGATTATTTAGTAAAAAGAGGTTTACCACATAATAATTATTTTTTTCATGAAGGTGTTGGGGAAGAAGTCGATGAAAAAGAAATTTTGAGTTTTGTTGAAGATTATGGACTATCTCGCCAAGAGGAATTAAGTCAATTAATCCAAAAACAAGACGAATTAATCAATGACCTTGAAACAAACCCTGGCAATATTAATCCAAAAATTATTAGACATCAAATCGAAAGAGCTCGACGACTAAGATCAAAATATGTTATCCAGTATCGAGCGCAAAAGAAAATTTAGATTATTTTTTCGCCCAAATAACAAAATTTTGAGTTACAACATAATTACTGGATCCATTTTCTGCAAGTAAAAATAATTTAAATAATAATTCAAAAAAAGAAAATATTAATTTGCGAAATAAAGAACTAAGATTGTAAATTTGTGGTCTAACTGGCAGTATTTCGATAGTTCGAAAGTTGTATTTATTTAGTATTTTTTCAAGTACTCCCGGTGTTAAAATAGTTTTGTGAGTAATATCCCCAAAACCACGAATTCCGAAAAAAGGACTTTGCCCATTGACAGTTTGTATAATCAAGACACCGTTTTTGTTTAACTTTTGATAAATTTTTTTAGTAATTAATATAATTTCCGACTTATCGAAATGTTCGATTACATCTTTCAAAATAATTAAATCAAAATAGTTTTTTTTATTAAGATATTTTTTTACGTCTGCTAATTGAATAGTATTAGTTTTTAACAAATTATTTTTTGCAAGTTTTATGAGGTTTTTATCATTATCAATCCCAGTAACATTTTTATATTTTAGAGTGTTTAAAAAGTAAATAAAATTGCCATCCCCACACCCAAGATCAAGAATTTTAATTTTTTTATTTTTGGGCAATAATTTTGAATAAAATTTATTTAAAAAAATAAAATAATTTTGTGAATATTTATTTATGTAATAATTGTTGCTCATAATTTGACAAACTCGATTCTTTCTTTTAAGTTCAGGATAGCACATTAACAAG
>LBRB01000029.1 GCA_000991185.1 Berkelbacteria bacterium GW2011_GWA2_35_9
TTCGAGAAAGTTGGAATCTTGCCAAGTGGGATAATGGATATACCAAAAAGTCCGGACAATGTCTCGTGGTTTGAACCCGGAATACGCCCGGGGGATATTGGAAGCTCTGTTATTGCCGGGCATTTTGGACGTAAAAACGGCAAAGGTTCGGTGTTTGATAATATTGATAAATTAAAAAAAGGCGATAAGCTGTCTATTGAAGATGACAAGGGAGCAACTATTAATTTTGTCGTGCAGGAAATCAAACTATACGACCCAAAAGCGGATACAAGCGAGGTTTTCGTCTCAAGCGATAACAGATCACATTTGAATCTCATTACTTGCGAAGGAATATGGAACAAAATATTAATAGGCTATCCCAAACGGTTAGTGGTATTTACCGATAAAGAGTAGTTTTCCCTTTACCCATTGAAAAAAGTGTAATACTATCCCATTTAATGTCATTCCGGACTTGCCTGCCCGCCGAATTGGAGGGATCCCGAATCCAGTAAACCTGAATTTAGATCCTGAAACAAGTTCAGGATGACAAGTAGAATAGTTTTTTAGCGGACTTACCTATCTATTAGTAAATATAGTGGTATAATGTAACAGAAGGGAGTTGTATAAATCTAAATAGCTTATTTCTAATCTCAGCCACAATATTTTTCATTGTCGGAACGATTTTTATGGTCGTTCTTTTTGTTTGGACAAACGCATTGAGAATCCAAATGAATAAGCTTATTGGCAAATTCGAGGAGATAGCCACAACCGCCAAAACTACAACTGGTGAGGTGAAACAGTTCACCGAGCGGACAATCGCTGCGCTGGAAAAGCTTAGGAATAATATTTTAAGCGCTGAATATATTCGCAGAGCAACGACAGAAGTCATTTCAATTATCAATCACAATCATAAGAAAGGAAAAAAATGAAAAAGCAAACAAAAGGGGTTATCATCGGTGCATCGGTTGGGGTTATTGCCGGGGCAATTGCTGGCATCTTGTTGGCGCCACAATCTGGCGAAGAAACTAGGGAAGATATTGCCAGCTATCTTCATGAAATTAAGGAAAAAATTGCCCACGAGATTGCCAAAGCTGGGGAAGTTACCAAGGACAAGTATAATGAAATTGTCGACAAGGTAGTTAAAATCTACGAGGCGGAGAAAAAAATCAGTAAAACAGATGCCACAGATATTATAGATAAGTTAGGGAAAAATTATCAGGAAATAGTAAAAATCGCCAAAAAATAATATAATATAATTTAATATAGGGAGGAACAATATATGGGATGGATTGTAACTATTATCGTCGGTGGGGTAATTGGTTGGTTGGCAAGTATGATGATGAATACAGATGAGCAACAAGGAGCGCTAGCTAATGTTGGCATCGGTATCGTTGGGTCTTTGCTTGGTGCGTGGCTGATTGGCGATGTGCTGAGAGTTGGGAGCGCCACCAGTGCCGGGTCGCTTAGTATATGGGGAGTCATTTGGGGAGTGGTTGGAGCGATCGTTCTGATTGTCATCCTTAAAGCTTTTAAAGTGTTAAAGTAATTTTCCACTTAAGTTTGGATTCTGTCGAAAGAATAAAGTTAATTCATGAAAAGTGAGTTTGTTTTATCGGGTAAAGAACAACTGACCAAAATGGTTTGGGCGTTTCATTTTACAGCCGACGAGTTGCCAAATTGGACAGCCGGGCAATACATGGAATGGGTGTTGCCACACGACAGTGCCGACAAACGGGGCATCCGGCGGTTTTTTACAATTTGCTCCAGCCCAATGGAAAAAGATCTCATGCTTGCGACTAAAATTATCGACAAACCGAGCAGTTTTAAGGCAAAATTGCGGGATATGAATATCGGCGACCCAATTACCGCCCGGGATGTTGACGGCGATTTTGTTTTGCCAAAAAATCCGCAGGAAAAACTGGTTTTTATTGCGGGCGGCATCGGCATCACTCCGTTTCGCTCAATGGTTAAATACCTGTTGGATATGGGTGAAAAATGCGATATTGTTTTGCTTTACTCAAACAAAGGTAGCAGTGATGTTGCCTTTAGTGGTTTGTTTAAAGATGCGGAAAAAATCGGGCTGAAAACCATTAATTTTTTTACCAAAAACCCTAAACCAAATAAACACACTTACGAAGTGGAACAAGCGGTATCAGGTTATGTTGACGAAATTGCGATCAAAAAATATGTTGCCGATTGGCAGGAGCGGACTTTTTATGTTTCCGGACCAGAACCGATGGTAGAAGCGTTTGAAAAAATGCTCCAGCAAATGGGCGTAAAAGGTCGCCAACTAAAAACCGACTATTTCCCTGGATATAGCGAAACATATCAAAGCAGCAGTTAGATCATAGTTCATAGTTCGTGGTTGATGGCTCTTGGATCACAGAAGACAGGGATAACAATTTCGTAAGTCGTAAAATTGATGTTAATACTGTAGTTTGCTATAATTAAACCATTATGACCAAGCATTATAAATACACAGTTGTAATCGAACCGCAAGAACCGAGCGGGTATTTTGTTACCGTCCCCTCTCTGCCCGGTTGTTCTTCGGAAGGGGAAACTATTGAGGAAGCCCTAACGATGATAAAAGACGCCATTGACGGCTATTTGGATGTGGCGCAAGAAGAAGGGATTTCTATTTTCACCGAACAGAATAATCCCATCATTTCTAGCGTTGAGTTGGACCGTAGAGTTAGAGCATAATATTTTGCAATGCCGAAATTGCCTCAATTTAAACCAAAAGAATTAGTAGCAATTCTTAAAAAATCAGGGTTCGTTGAAAAGCAACAAACCGGGAGCCATTTGATAATGTTTAATCCGGAATTAAGAAAAATTATTCCCGTTCCGATGCATAACAAACCAATTGGGAAGGGATTACTACACTCGATTATTAAACAAGCCGGTATAAAACTTAACTAATAAGGAGGGCAAGATGGAAAACAACATGGAACAAAACACCAACGAGCCGGTGGAGACGGCTCAAACAAACTCTCCAGATCAGTTATCGAATATCGATAAACCAAAAACCAAAACCAAGTTATTATGGTGGGTTTTGGGGATAGTTGTGTTGGTGGGGATTGCGTATGGAGGATGGTATCTGGGAAAGAAACAAGACACAAGAAACAATAACCAAACAAATCCTAAAACTCAAAATTCAAATATCTAAACACCGGCGGTTACAACGCCTACTACGCCAAATGCCACTGCAAGCTGGAAAACATATTCAAGTAAGGATTTTGGGTTCTCAATTCAATATCCTACCGACTGGGAAAGTAAAGTATTACAAGAAGATAATAAAGGCACTTTACAGGTTGCATTTACTCCAATTGCAAGTAATAAAAAATATACTGGCTCTCCTGACTTGATATTTACCTCTGCAGTGGTCGGCGATGCATCTGGTTCTATCAATACTGATAACTGTAAACAATCAGAAAAATCAATCCCTAAAGTATCATTTGGAGATGAGAAAGTTGTTAAAACTTTAATGACTTGTGAAAATGGAGATTGGCAGGTTTACTATGGTGAGATTACAAAAAACAAAATAGGATATGCGGAGAGTGGTATACAAAATGGTGATGATACTGCATTGGCAATCTTTGATCAAATAATTTCTTCATTCAAAATAACACCTGTTGTTGAATCTAATCAAGCTAAACAAGTTGTAATTCAATTTATGGATTACTATGTTTACAAAACGGATGCAATAAAAAAGAATGCTGATTTAGAAAAGATGTTTGCGTTATTTACTCCACCTGCCAATAGTGATGAACAAAATGCTCTAGATTTCTTGCTAGAAAAAGATACTGGCGTAACCGATGTTGAATTTCGAACAAGAATATATGATACTGCAACTTATGGAGCTCAAGTTAAATCCTATGAAATTGGAGAAGGACAAAATCAAGGCGATTACTATTTATTTCCGATAACCATAAGGACATATTTACCCGCTGGAACTGGTGGTAACAGTAAAGAATTGTATGGAACAAAGAAGGCTTGGTTTAGATCCATTAGGTCCGATAGTGGCTGGAAAGTTGACCAATTTTATAGCGACAGCTGGACGGATAGCAGGGATGTTATTCCCAATAAAATTGAAGGAGTAAATACGCAAGTTAAAAAATATTCGGGATTTAGTTGAGTTCTGTTATTGAGCGTAATATTGTGATAGAATAAAACCATTATGACCCCGACACAAGTTAAAGAATTAGAGAAAAAAGTCAAAGAAGCGGTAGAGAGCGATCCCGACGGAAAAAATATCAGCAGGATTTATCTGTTTGGCTCTTTTTTGCATGGTGATCCTAAACCAGATAGCGATGTTGATTTGTTGTTTGAGTCAAATAAAACATTTAGTTTATTCCAGATTGTTGATATCCAAGATAATCTAAGTAGACAATTGGGTCGCAAGGTCGATTTGATCCCAAAGGATTCTTTGGACAAATATATTAAAGACGATGTGCTTTCAGAAGCTAAAAAGATTTACGATAATGGATAGAGATAGACTACATTTATTGCATATCAGGGACGCTATTGAAAAGATTGAAAAATATTCAAGCAGAGTTAGTTTTGAAAATTTTGCTAAAATTGGTTTAGATTACGACGCAATACTAATGCAAATAGTGGTGATTGGAGAAGCGGTAAATGAATTGAGTGATGAATTTAGGGAAAAACACTAT
This sequence comes from Berkelbacteria bacterium GW2011_GWA2_35_9, assembly GCA_000991185.1. GTDB lineage: Bacteria > Patescibacteriota > UBA1384 > GWA2-35-9 > GWA2-35-9 > GWA2-35-9. The sequence goes on from LBRB01000029.1 coordinate 4,650, forward strand.
AATTTGCCATGGCACAAGCCAGTTGCAATGAGGAATAAAATTGCTCACGGCTATTTTGGCATTGAGCCTAAAATTATCTGGCAAACGATTAAAGATGATCTGCCGATACTTAAAAAAGAAATTGAGAAGTTAATAAAATAATCTAGGAGGATAAAATGCCAGAAGAAAATGGATCAGTAGATAGTCAGGAGCAAGTAGTAAATAATCAGGAAACGGCACCACCAGACTCAAATAGACATGCAAAATCAGGGCATTACTACGCCCGGCGAACCAGGAAATCCAAGCGAGGTGGTTGAGGACAGAACTACTTCAACAACACCTACTATGCCGACAACAAAATCACCTGTTACCCAAGACCCAACAACAACTACTACAAGAGAAGAGGATAAAAATATATCCCTGAACCTTTCGATTGGAAATGATACATCTAGTAAAGTAACAATTTCAATAAAAATCAATGGAAATGAAGTATATAATAACGGTATTAATGGATCAAATACCGGAACTCCAGTATTAGATTCAAAATCGATATCAATTGCTCAAGGCGAGTTTACAATACTAGTAGCAGACAGTGTTGGGAGGACTACTACAAAAAAACTCAATACTAAAGATGGCAATTATATTTCAGTATTATCTGGTCTCAAGGACATAAACATTAATCAATCCAACGAACCATTTCAATATTTATAATTCTTTCGACCAAATCCTCTCGACTTTTAAATTCACCGAGTAGTATTAAGTAGCGGGTAGCAAGAACTCAGTTTTTTTGCTATACTAATAACATGGAAAGTCGTAATTACAACAGTCAGATAGCCAAGATCGCCCAAAAGTTTGGGTTAAGTTTAGTTGTGCAGTTTGGATCCAGTTTGGATGATAGCAAACTCGAGCACGAAGAATCGGACATAGATATCGCTTTTTTACCAAAAAATAACGATTTTACTCTTAAGCAACTCATTGACTTGCAATATGATTTGGCAGTAATATATGGCTTACTTGAGGACAAAATAGATTTAGTCAACTTAAAAAGAACGAGTTCGTTATTGGCATATCAGGTCGCCACGAAAGGAGTGGCATTATTTGATGAAGATGGTCATCGATTTAATGAATTTTATGTTTCATCCTTACGGGAAAAAATTGATGAAGCGGATTTGTATCAATTACAAAATGATTTATTAAATATGAAAGTCGGTGCAGTATGATAGATATCGAACTTATCAAAAGAAAGTTAACCCAAATTTCGAATAAGCTGAATGAACTTGAAGAGGTGGCACAAACACCAAAAGAAAAATTTGCAGAATCATTGATCCATTACGAAGCAGAGCGATTAGTCGAGTTAATTGTTGGCAATGCAATCGATATTAATTTCCATATTATAAAAGAAAAACAACTAAATGCCCCGATAGAATACAAAGAATCATTTAAAGTTATTGGCAGAGACAAGGTAATTTCAAGTGAATTAGCTTATCGAATCGCAGA
>LBRB01000030.1 GCA_000991185.1 Berkelbacteria bacterium GW2011_GWA2_35_9
GTACCACTAATTAAGCTAATAGTAATTAGGGATATTGTATAAAAATCTAGCTTGGATCGATTAAAAACAGGAGTTACTACGCCCACAACTATTATTCCGATTGAAATATTGCTTAAAAAGGTTGCGATGTATTTAATTTGTTCTCGATTCATATAATTCTTGCTGTTACTAGCTTAATTGATCGATCACCATTTTGCCGATGCCGTAAGCGCCGAGGGTTAAGATTAAGCCAATTGTGGCGTCAATCATAATTTTCTTGGCTTTGCCTGTCTGCTCATCGTTACCAGCGCCAGTCAAATAAGTTATTCCACCCACCAACAGCATTATCATAAATATCGCCCCAGATAGACTGATAACGGTGTTGAAAATAAAAGCCGTGATTTTTGCTGGATCGTCTAGCGTTGCCAATTTTCCGGTTGAACCCGAGTCAAATTGAGTATATTTTTTCAGCGATGATTCTTTTGCTTGTACTAGTAAATTAATCATAATTGTTTTACTTTATGTTGATAATAAATTAAGGACAAATTGTCCAATTCCATAGGCAGAAGCAGTTAAGGCTACACCAATCACAGCGTCAACCATTAATTTTTTGGCTTTACCGGTTTTTTCTTCATTACCAGCTCCTAAAAGATAAGAAAAAGCGCCAAAAAGAAGCATTAATAGGAAGACAACACCAGCAATAGATAGTACAGTCTTGTAGATTAACGACGCTAAGTTTGTTGGGGTAATTTCGTTGACTGCAAAAGACTCCTTTAGCTTAGTATTACTGGGATTAATTCCATTAATGTCGTCAATTGGGTTAGCCGCTGAGGCAAAATCAATTAAATAATTAGTTATTTTATAAACCATATATTATAATATTTAAATATTTGGCGTTATGCTTAAATCACTGAAAGTTTTTTGGATAAGCGACGCAATTGCAAAAGAAAAAGCTACTATCACAAGACCTATTATAGCATTAACAAAGCTTTTTTTAGCTGTTTCAGTTCCTTCTCCTCCTGCGCTGATTAAATATCGAAAACCATTAATAACTAATAATATCATAAATAAAACTCCTGTAATACTTAAGATCCAATTAATAATTGGGGTTATGGTTACGATTAACTTCAAGAATATATCGTTATGAGTTTTTTCAGTTAGTTCCCAATCTTGTCCTCCGAGATTTGTGCTAATTACTAACTTAAATATCGCTAATGCAAAAAATACAATTGCAAACCCAATAATTGACCAATAAAGATTTTTTTTCGCTGAAGTCAATCTGGCTTCATCGCTTCCAGCTAACATATATTTGACGCCTGAATAAATTAACGCCAACATTAATGCATATCCAGCAAAAGCCAAGGCGAATTGGGTGTAAACAACAAGTGAATCTTTGATTGATTTGATTTTATCACCAACTATAATATTTTGGTTTTGAAAAAATTTATTAATTGCATCGTTAGGATTAACGGGAAACTCTAATTCTTTGAGGTCTACACCATCAAAACCTCTTGGAACAATTTTATCTTGAGCTAGAAGTTTATTCATAGTTAAGTTGATATTGTTTATGGGCTAGGCGGTACGGTAGTAATCCCTTGATAGCCTCCTAATTGCCCGATAAAGGCGACGATTAAAAAAGATAGAGTAATAACCGCTACACCGATTATTGCCCAATAAAGCGTTTGCTTGGCTTGACCGGCTTTGCTTTCATCGCCAGCCGATGTCATATATTGAAAAGCGGCGTATAAAATTACGATTGATGCTAAAATACCAGCGTACAAATTAAGAATTAATATCTTAGAATTAATAATCAAATTTAGAATTAATAATTTAATTTGATTCTAAATTTTGAATTAGATTCTGAATTCTGGATTCTGAATTTTAAATTAATTTGCATTTTCTGTTTCTCGCAGAATATCCGTTACCAACTTCGCTCCCGTATCTAACGCTTTCTGACTATCAACTTTTCCAGTATTAACATCGTTAATCATATTGCGGATGGTTTTGACAGCGTCATTTGGCTCTTTCGAATGGTACCAGCTTTCAGCTGACATTGCTTGAAAACGGAAGGGCTGATTTCTTTCACTCCGATCCTTCAGACTTTGCGGAATATCGTCAAAAATATACGGTTTAGTTCTGGAAGTGGCTGAAGCGTAAGAATCAATTCCGCCAGATGAGTAAAGATATTTCAGAAAATTCCAAGCCAATTCTTGGTTCGAACTGGTTGAAGGCACGGTGTAGTTGTAATAAGAAGCAAAATCGACTGGCTTAAACTCAGTTTCATTATCTGACACGCCTTGAATTTGCGGTAGCGCCATAACTTTAAATGAAACATTTGGATCGATCTGAGGAATAATTTGTCCAAAATATTGATAATCGACTATCATTGCCACTTGACCGTCAATAAAAGCTCTTTGCGAGTTTGCCATTTTTTCGTTCCAGGTATAATTTTCGGTCTGTGGGTTGGAAAAAGAGAGGTAAAAATCGAACGCATTTTTGCCCGGCAAATAGCTTTCACCGCTATTTTTGGTTTGAGGCAGATTAAATGTGGCGGTTTGATAATCTGGGGAAATAATTTGCGTTTTATTTTGTAACATCATTGCCATCAAAATGTCATCGCTATGCGAAATATTGGTTGATTCACCCAAAGCAATTGCGCTCCGAGTGATCTCGCCATTTTCAACTTTTGTGATCGCCTTGACTAATTTGACTAAATCGTTCCAAGTCGCTGGTCCGGTTGAAATTAAATTTAACGCCTCTTCATCAGGTTGTTCGGTTTGACCAATTTCACTTTCTACTTCCTTGAAAACAGTTTTGTTAATGTAGAGGGCGAGAGTGTCAATAAACATTGGCAACGCTTGTAATTGATTATTAGCGACTAATTCATTTGAAACAATCGGCACAAACTTTTCTTTGGCATAGTCAAGATTTGAAACTTGATCTTTTTCAGTTCCAAAAAAATTATCTGGCACGGCGACGACTTTGTCGTTGTGCCTTGGCACCCAAGTATTTGGAATTACCCAGATGTCGGGACCGGTTTGGGCTGAAAGAGCATTAGTCGATTCTCGTTCATAGGTTTTGAGATCTTTTATTTCAATATTGACTTTGACATCCGGATTTTCGCTTTCAAAATTTTCGACAATGTCTTTATAGACATCTTCGTTATCGATCGGTTGCCAGAGAGTCAATATAGTTTTTCCAGATTCGTCAACATTAGATGCTCCGGTAGTCGAGGCAGTAGTGCCATTTTTGTTCGATTGAGTCGCCAAAACAATCACCATTACTAGCAATCCAATACCCAACCCCCCTCCTATAAATAACCAAAGCTTGTTCATTAAAAATACAATTAAGAATTAAGATCTCATGTCATTCCCGTGAAGACGGGAATCCAGTATTATATTTCTGGATCCCCGATCTCGAATTTCATTCGAGCCGAGGATGACATATAATTATTAACTTTGAATTAGGTTATTAATTCTGAGATATTAATTTTGAACTTTTATCAATTGTATCACACTTTTCTTTCAAAAATCTAGCAAACTCTTTTGAAACATCTTTTCTTTTCAGCGCCGACAGAACAATTGCTTTCAAATAGTCGTCTTTATTTCCACAGTCATGATAATCGCCGTCAACCAATTTGGCGTAAACCGGTTCGCCCTTTTCAAGCATTTGTTCAATGGCGTCAACTAACCAAATTTCGCCATTTTTTCCTTTTTGCTGTTTAGCTAGTGCTTTCATAATTTTTGCCGGAAAAACATAACCGCCGATGGAAGCTAAATCGGACGGCGTTTTGCCAACGCCCGGTTTTTCAATGATTTTCTTGACTCGAAAAACATCTTTTTCAACTTCTTTAGCGTCAATAAATGCGTAGCGATCAGCGTCTTCTTTGTTTTTAGATTTGATGACACGAATTGTAGTCGCTTGATATTTATTGTAAACATCAAAAAGTTGACGCAAATTTGGTTTTTCGGAGTCAATAAATTCGTCGCCCCAAGCGACCGCAAACGGCTCATCGCCGACAATATCTTTGGCTTGCAAAACGGCGTGTCCGTTACCAAGCTGTTGTTTTTGACGAATAATGATAAATTGTGCCAAGTCCGCCATTTCTTTAATACCTTTGATTTGATGTTTTTTGCCGGCGTCAAAAAGTTGCCGTTCGAGCTCAATATTGTAATCAAAATAATCTTCAACCGAGTGTTTTTTACTCGAAGTGATTAAAATTATTTGCTTAATTCCGGACAAAACAGCGTCTCGGATTACATATTCAATTACCGGTCGATCAATTATCGGTAACATTTCTTTCGGCATTGACTTTGTCCACGGCAAAAACCGAGTTCCATAACCTGCTGCGGGAATGATGAGTTTTTTGATCACAAAAAACTCAAATTAATAATTAATATCTCAGAATTAATAACCATAATTCAAAATTAAAAATTATTTATTCTTCGCTGATTTTTTAATAATTTTTTTCTTAGTAACTATTTTTTTTGCAACAGGCTTTGTGATTTTCTTTGCCACTTTCTTTTCGCTCTTTTGTGCGGTGCTTTTCTTAGCTAAATTTGTCTTGATATTTTGCATCAATTTGGCTTTAAGACGATTCGCTTTATTTTTGTGAATAATTCCTCTTTTTGAGGCTTTGTCAATCATTGAAATAACATCCGACAGGTTTTTTGGCGGTTTTTTTAACAAAGATTTTAATTTTCTTCGCAATCGATCATTGATGGTTTTTTTATTTTGAGCGACTCGCAAAGCTTTTTTGGCTGAACTTGTAATAGGCATAAATTGTTTTATTTAATCTTTAACGCTTTGACTATACTAACAGAAGTTATGTAAAAAAACAATAATTACTTTTCCAAACTCCTAAACTCTAATCTTGAGACCTTTAATTTTTGCAAAATCTTTTTTATTAAGTGTCGCCAATACTAGACCGTTTTCAATTGCGTCTGAAGCGATAAAAGCGTCCGCCATCGCAATTTTATAAAAATATCTTATTCTTCCAGCTTGAATTGACGATTTAACTGTGGGATCGATGATAATAAATTCTTTTAGTAAAGATTTGAGAAATTCATCTACTTCTTTATCTTGCGCCGATGCGCCGGAAAATAACTCTCCAATTGTAATATGCGATAAATAGAGCTTGTTTGAATATTTTTTTCGCAATGTATCTCCAGCATTAAATCTATTCAAGCGAATTGTGTCAATAACAACACTAGTGTCGAGCAAATATTTTACCATCCCCATTTTTTTAATTTTTTTAATAACGATTGTTCCCAAGTTTTTCTGAAATCTTGATCAATTGAAAAATTGGCTAGTTTATTTTCAATAGTAGAGGATTTTTTATTTGAATAAATTGGCTTAAGAACGATAAAACCATCCTTGCTTTCAAAAGAAATTTTAGTTTGCGGATACAAAGAATAATTTGACCTAATGTTTTTAGGGATAACTACCTGCCCCTTGGTTGTAACAGTAGCAATGTTTTCCATAATTCTTACTTATATAAAAATAGTAAGACAAAAATAACCATTTGTCAAGTTTTTACCCTGACCGCTCCGCAACCTTCAAGGTTGCGGAGCTTGGCTCAAGCTAGATTGATGGTAAAAACTTGACAAAGTAGCGTGGTGTATATACAATTTAGATATGAGGATATTGAAAAAACCGATTCAGTTTGACTGGGATAAAGGCAATATTAAAAAAAATCTAATTAAGCATAATGTAGCGATATCTGAGAGTGAGGAGGTATTTTCCGATATAAATAAAATATTACTTAAAACAGCAAATAAAAAATACAATGAAAAAAGAGGAATATTGATTGGAACAACAAAAAATCGTCGTCTATTATTCACAGTGTATACAATCAGAAAAGATAAAATCAGAATAATATCAGTGCGAGATGCGCATAAAAAAGAAAGGATTATTTATGAAAAAAGAATTAAAACTACCTAAATTCAAAAGTGAAGATGAGGAAAGGTATTTTTGGGAAAATATTGATATTGGCGATTATTACGATGAAAATGATTTTGAGTCGGTTTCGTTTCCAAATTTAAAACCAACTAGTCGTCCAATTTCAATCCGTATTCCAGAATATATTTTAATACGAGTCAAAGAAAAAGCTAACGAAATCGACATCCCATACCAGGCTCTCATAAAGCAATATATTAGTAATGGTGTTTTTGAGAGAAAACAAAAATAAAATAAAAATAAGGTGTTGGGTTTAGATGCTAGTTAGGAAGTAGAAGCTGGAAGTGGAAAAAAGTATTTAATCTAAACCCAATTTCTAAGCCTTAACTAGCATCCATACCCTGGGACTAATTTCTTGACCTTTCATATTATGTTATAATTAAAATATGAAATTA
>LBRB01000031.1 GCA_000991185.1 Berkelbacteria bacterium GW2011_GWA2_35_9
CACTGAGGACTAACAAAACACAAAAGACCAGCCTATTTAGACTGGTATATTACTGTTGTAATTAATCACCAAAAACCAACACTTTTTGAGCATTAAGCCAAAGATTGGTTGATTAATATGGCAAACGGCGATGCTAGACAAGCAATTTCAATGCTAGAAAATACGGACAAATTATACGGTAAAATTACTATCGAAAATTTAAAAAATACACTTCAATCTAAGCTGTTGCGCTACGATAAAAAAGGCGAAGAACATTATAATCTCATTTCTGCATTTATTAAATCAATGAGAGCTAGTCAGTCGGACGCAACACTCTATTATTTAGCTAGGATGATTGACTCAGGCGAGGATCCAAAATTTATTGCCAGACGGATGGTAATTTTTGTCAGCGAAGATATTGGCTTAGCGCAACCAACGGCATTAGTGGTTGCGAACGAAATATTTAGAGCAGTTGAAACCATTGGATATCCGGAATGCGCTATTAATTTAGCTCATGGGGCGGTATATTTATCTCAAGCCAAAAAAGATCGATCGGTTTATAATGGTTTACGACAAGCACAAGAAGATGTAAGTAAGTATGCTAATCTACAAATTCCATTAAAATTGCGTAATGCGTCAACAAAATTAATGAAAGAGTTGGGGTACGGAAAAAATTATCAAAAATATGATAAAGATGACCTGTTGCCGAATGAATTGAAGGGGAGGAAGTATTTATAAAAAATAACTCGACTTCGATTCTTGGCGGAAGAGGTGGGATTTTCAGCCAAAAACTGACCCGCCTCTGGCGGGGAACCCTGATATTTCTCTTTTTGGCGGTGGGACAGAGATTCGAACTCTGGGTGCTCTTTCGAACACACACGCTTTCCAAGCGTGCGCACTAGTCCACTATGCGATCCCACCATAGACCACTAGGCGACTCTTCCAAAGATTATTGAATATGTTATATTATAATCAATGATTAATCAATAATAAAGGAGGCGTAATGGAATTAAGTTCTTATCAAAAAATCGAAAATAGCAAACTACTTGATTTAACTGGCAAGACAGCGATTGTGACCGGCGGGGCGATGGGGATTGGTCGAGGAATTGTCGAAAGATTAGCAGAGGCAGGAGCGAATGTAGTGATTGCCGATTTTGACCTTGAGTCTTCAAACAAAACCATCGATGATCTAAGTTCTAAGAACTATGAACTCTTTGCAATTAAAACTGATGTTTCTTCAGAAACCGATGTCCAGAATATGGTTAAAACGACAGTTGAGAAATTTGGTGGTGTTGATATTTTAGTCAATAATGCCGGTATCTATCCATCTGTGCCACTTTCCAAAATGACTAAAGAAGATTTTGAAAAAGTGATCGCAGTTAACCTCAGAGGTGTGTTTCTGTGTGTTGAAGAAGTTAGCGATCAGATGATTGCTCAGGGAAAAGGTGGAAAAATTATCAATATTACATCCATCGATGCGTTGCACCCATCGATGATTGGACTTTCGGCTTATGATGCCAGTAAACACGGAGTATGGGGGTTTACCAAGAATGTGGCTTTGGAGCTTGCAGGGCACAAAATTTGGGTGAATGCGGTTGCTCCGGGTGGAATTGCTACCCCGGGTGTAGCGAAAATGAATCAGCCAAAAGAAGGTCAAGTGCCAGCGCCTCAAGTTAATCAAGAAGAAATTATTAAAGCCTTTATGGCAAAAATTCCGATGCACCGTTTTGGAGAAGTGGACGAAATTGGCAAAGCAGTATTATTTTTAGCCAGTGATATGTCTAGCTATATGACCGGCGAACAGATTGTGGTTGATGGCGGAGCGTTGCTAAGTTAAAAGTTCATAAAGTGAAAAGTAATTATAATTAGGAGGAAAATATTATGGAAGAGGAAAAAAAGTGTGAATGCGGAGCAGAGCTTTGTGAGGATTGCAAATGTTCTTGCGATGAGGAAGTTTGCAAGAAGTGTTGCAAATGTGATGAGGGTTGCGACTGCGAATGCAAGAAAGAATAGATTTACATCCCGCTACAGCTGGGCTTGACAATTGTTGCAACTGTGCGTGGTATAATGAGTTTAGCTTATTATTAATTTAAACATAGGAGGGATCTATGAAGTTTTTTATTAGATTTATTAAACCGATAATTTTTCTGTCGTTAGTCATTTTAGGGCTGACGATTTTTTTTAGCCGACCAGAGAAAACTGAAGCCGGTTCTTTGACTGGAGTTAGTGTTTTGCTTTCAGACTCCACCGAATCAACAACTAGCACAATGACTTTAAGTTTAACCAACGAAACAGCTCTTTCTGCTTATTCGGGTAGAATTAAGTTTCAGATGTACGGTCCGTACAATTGGCAATATACAAACTTTAACTTTAACAGCGCTTCAATTGATTCTGATGCTAGTAGCGCAAATTCATTCTATATATCTTCGTACGATTGGAGCGGTTTAACCATTTCTAGCACTGCCAACATTAGCGCAGGCACTAGCATTACAGTTGTTGTAAATAATATTGTAAACCCAAGTTTGGGAGGGTATTATTACGCACATGTCTGGACTTCAAGCTATTACAATGATTTAGATGGGGTTAGCAACGCAAGCGGTGATTACAACACAGCTTATGTTGAGATTGGCGACAATACTAATCTTAAGGGTCAAATTCTTGATCCAGATGGAAATCCAGTTGCTTATACAAATATTTATATCAACGATAGTAGTTATACAAAATATTATTCAACTTACACTGATAAAAATGGAAATTACGGATTTGCCGATCTTACGGCTGGGTCGTATTATTTTAATGTCTATTATTATGGTTATGGAACCAGCAAGAGTTATTTTTCTCCCGATCAATCAACCGTTACGGTAGCTTCGAGCGGGGCAACCACAAAAAATGCTAGTTTTCTGGCTGCCAACAGAACAGTTTCTGGAAAGGTGAGTAAAAACAGTAGTAGTGGTGCTGGTGTAACCGATGCATATATTTATGCTTATAAATCGGGCGGTAGCGGTTGGGCGCAAACCACCACAGATAGCAATGGGAATTATACATTGCAAGTACCCGCTGGAAATTGGGTTGTTTATGTTTATCCGATTGACTATTCTACGGCGACTTGGACTATCAATAATACTTGGGAACCGATTGATGTTTCAAGTAGCTCAAAAACTAAAGATTTTGTAGTTGACACGCTAAGCTCGACAATTTCAGGTTCGATTAAAAAGTCAGACGGAACAGCCATGGGGCAGTGGGATGCTTATATTAGTTTTTCGAATACTAAAAATCAATGGTTCTCTGCTTATCTATCTTCGACGGCTAACGGAGATGGATCACGATCATTTTCAGCCAAAGTAACACCGAGCACTTATTCAGTTAGCGGGAGTTCATCAGTCAATACTTATGCGTTTCCAAGCATAAATAATTTTTCAGTCGGAGATGGTGAAACATATGATTTAGGGATAATTGAATTAACCCAAAAAACAGACACAATTTCCGGAAGAGTTTTGGATAATTTGGGAGGTGTGGTGGCAGGGGCATCAATTTCTGCATGGAAAAGTATCGGTGGATATGATTGGGGTTATGCAACTAGTGATAACAATGGGGATTATACAATTTATGTTACGCCTGGTTCATGGCAAGTCAGTGTTTGGGGACCATGGAGCGGATCGGGATATGACTATATTTCGTCCGGAAAGCCGACTAGTATTACTGTTACCTCCGGAACACCAGCTACTGGGAATTTTACACTTCAAAAGGCAACTTCTACCATTACAGGCAAGATTATTGATCCTGACACCGGCGAACCATTATCTGGGTATGGTTCGGTTACAGCTGGTGATGGTTCAACCGAATGGGGTAATATTTGGGGGTCGGTCAATAATGGCATTTATTCAATTAAAGTACCAGCCGGAACATGGACATTAACCGCCCAAGTTTGGCATGCTGATTACAGCAACCCTGATTCGCAAGTAATTACGATTGGCGATTACGAAACTAAAACTGCCGATTTTACATTGCTGGAAATCAGCCACTTTCGATACTACCACTGGTAGTTATGAAGTTAAAGTTTCTGCCGGTACTTGGAATTTGGGTTGGTGGATGGATTATAGCTCTGGATATAGTTCGGGTAATGGACAGGATATTGAGGTAACGGTTGTCGATAATGAAACAGCCATAAAAGATATCTATTTAAAGCGAGTTGATTCAACTATTTCAGGGACAGCCAAAGATGCTAGTGGCAATCCAATCAAATGGGCTTGGGTAACAGCCGATGCACGAGACCCAAACAAGAAAAGTAGCTCAAGTATGTATTATTATGGTACCGGCGGAAGTTCTGATGCTTCGGGTAATTTTACTATCAATATTCCTGCTGGCACTTACTGGGTGGGTGGTAATATGTGGTATGGTTCAGGCTATATTAATCCGAAAAAACAGAAAGTAACGGTTGACGCTAACAATCCAGCCAGTGTTGATTTAGTTTTTCGTCAAGCGGATGCGACAATTTCTGGAACGGTAAAAGTAGATGGTGCCAGTGCGGGTGTGAGTTCGTTTATTAGCGCTTGGAGTGAAGATGGTGGTTATTCTGAAGCTAGCTCGACTAATGACGGTACTTATTCACTATCGGTTTCATCGGGTTCGATATGGCATCTTAAAGCCAACTACAAGAGTGGTAGTGATGTTTACAAGTCCAAAGAACATATTGTCGATATGACCAATTCAACGACCGATAGTGAGGACATAACACTTTATAAAAAAGATTACACATTGCCGGACGAAATAACAGTTACATTCGACCCGAGCCAACAACAAACAGTCAATTTGGACGATGGTACAACGCTCAATATTCCAGCTAATAGCATCACTGATTCTTCGGATCAGGTTACATTGACCGCAACACCGGATATTGATTTAGCCGAGCAAGACAATGCTAAGCCAGTTGCTTATGGTTACGATTTCAGTATCACTGACGATGAAGGACAGGCAATTGAGACATTTGATTCGAATATTACTATTGAGCAAACATACGAAGAGTCCTGGTTGGGCGGAGATGAGTTTAGCACCCAAACGCTCGAGAATGGAAGTTCAGTCACAACTACTTCCGAATCGGGCGGAGTAATTGATGAAAACGAACTGTTCCCAGCTTACTACGATACATCGGTTAGTACCTGGAAAGATATCACCAATATGACAGTTAACGAAACCCAAAATTCAGTTTCTTACCAGACAAATCACTTTACCAAATATGCATTGGTAACTGCTTCAGACACGACTCCGCCCTCAGCTCCAACCAGTATTACTGCTACGGCTGGTGATAGTAAAGTAACTTTAAACTGGACTGCACCAACCGATACTGATTATGCGAGTGTTAATATTTATCGTTCAACCACTTCTGGTTCGATCGGAACAAAAGTTCATTCTGCGATTACTACAACTTCAAAAGAAGATACTGGCTTGACTAATGGAACTGCCTATTATTATACAGTCAAAGCCGTTGATGCTTCCGGGAATGAATCAATTAACTCGACTCAATATTCAGCTACTCCGTCTACAACTTCGACTACGACTACAACTACTGCTACCGCCACACTGCCATTGACTGGCAAACCAGCCTTGATTGATCAAATTACAGTAATTATTAGCAATTGGTTGGCTTTGTGATTGACTAGATCTGAATATATTTGAAACCGCTGTAGCGGGGGCGTAGTTACTTATTTTCCTGTTTGGCTTGGATTTTCCAAAGTTTGGCGTAAAGACCATTTAGTTTTAATAATTGTTGGTGGGTACCTTTTTCAACGATTGCGCCTTTGTCTAAAACATGGATAATATCATAATCGTTGATAGTTGAAAGTCGGTGAGCGATAGCGATTGTCGTGCGACCCTTAGACGCTTTGTGCAACGCTGTCAAAATTGTTCTTTCGCTCTTGCTGTCAAGCGAACTAGTTGCTTCGTCAAATACTAAAATTTTAGGATTGCGAATAACGGCTCTAGCGATAGCAACTCGTTGTTTCTCTCCCCCAGAAAGTTTAACCCCTCGTTCTCCGACTAATGTGTTGTATCTGTCTGGAAGCGACTGAATAAACTGGTCTAGACTTGCCAGTTTAGCTGAATTTTCTATCTCTTCTTGCGTAGCATTTGGTTTAGCAAAACGAATATTATCTCCAATGGTTGAGTTAAAAAGCGCTGGGTCTTGGGGAACGATTGCCATAATATTTTGTCTCCCCTGTTTACCCAATTTACCGATCGTTATATTGTCGATGTAGATATTGCCTTTTGACGCTTCAAACAAACGGAACAATAATTTAACAATAGTTGATTTTCCAACCCCGCTCGGACCAACAAAGGCAACTTTTTGTCCGGGCTCAATAACTAAATTGATATCTTTTAAAATCTCCCGTTTGCTACTATATCCGAAGCATACATTATCAAAAACTATTTTTCCTTGAGGATTTTTTAAGAGTGTTGGTCGAGATGGTTCTTTGATAGTTTGCGGTTCGTTTAATATTTTTGCCATTCCGTCAAGATCGGCTAAGCCATCTTTAATTTGCCGATAGATAAAGCCTAATACTCCAATCGGCGCTGATAATCTCATAATATAAGTGGTTAAAAGAACTAGATCGCCAATGGTAATTATGCCATTTAATGCTTGCCTAATTGCGAGAAATAAAATTAAACCAAGACCGGCAAGCAAAATAATTCCTTGGACGCCAGAGATGAGAGCAAACAGTTTATTAGAAGCAACAGATAGATTGTAGCGATTGTCAACTAATGGTTGATAGCGTTTCAATTGGGTAATTTCATTATTAAAATATTTTATGGTTTCAATATTAGTAAGCGAATCAACCTCTAAACCGGCAACTTCATCATCGGCGTTTAACATTCCCAATCGATATTTTTGCCGTTTTTCAGTCGCCCAGATTGTAAACCAAGTATAAATTATGATGGTTGAAAAAGTGATTAACGCATAGATTGGCGCATAGAGTTTATAAAGTAAAATAGTTACAAAAATTAGCTCAAATATTGTTGGTAAAATGTTTATTATCATAAAGTCCAAGATGAAAGAAACCGCTCGACCACCACGAGTAATTTTCCGAGATAATCCGCCAATTTTTTGATTATGGTGATAGTTGATTGGAAGGGTTAAGAGATGTGAGAAAAGTTCTGTAGACAGTGTCCGGGCAATACCCATTTCTGCCGGCGCAAAAATTAAGTCACGCAAATATTCAAAAAGTGCGGTAATTATTTTTAACGCAAAATAGATAAAAATTATAACTAAAAGCGCTTTAAATGAACTTTGAGAGGTGACACCGTCTATAATTTTTTTAAGATAAATTGGGTCAAAACTAGTGGCAATTTTTGATAATGCCATGAACAACAAGGTGGCAATAATTGCTCCCCAATAACCTTTAAAATAGCGGAGCAAATACCAGATCGAGATCGGTTTTTGGGTTTGTTTATCAAATGACATAGTTAAGCTAGTCTACTATTAAAATCGATAAATATCAATGCTAGTTTTATAGAGGTCGTTGGGAAACTAGTAGAAACAAGTCTTTTTTAGTCATTCCGAGCAAAGTCGAGGAATCTCTTAACCTGAAGGGATTTCTCCACTACACTTCGTTTCGGTCGAAATGACACTAAGAAATACCTTTTTCAACGGTCTCTTCATTCGGGTCTTGACAAACAATTTGGATATTGTAATATAGGGGGAGGGGGTATCCCGCCGTAGGCGGGAATGACCAATTTTCAATTTACAATTTTTAATTAAATTCAAATATGGAAAACAAAATAAAACAAAAACTAGTCAATCATCTACACCGCATTAAGGGGCAGGTGGAAGGATTGGAACGGATGGTGGAGAAAGAAAAGTATTGTCCGGAGATTATTACTCAATCGCTATCAATTCAAGAGTCATTAAAAGGATTTAACGCTACGATGCTAGAAAATCATATCAGGGAGCATGTTGGACATCAAATCCAACACGGAAAAATGGAAAAAGCGGTCGAAGAACTAATTAGAATATATAAATTAAAATCGAAATAATATTAGAATATGAGTCCGAAAATAATCATTGGATACATTCTTGGCGTCATCATATTGATGGGTATTATAATGGTTGTTGGCTCAAAAGGAACCATAACAACAGCAAAAATAGATGATCCTAATCGCCCAGTTGCTACCGCCAATACTACCTTGTTTAATTTTGGCAAGATGACAAACAAAGATATTCGACAAAAGACATTTGAAATTACGAATACTGGCAAAAGCGATTTGTTTTTAACGCAAGTGGCAACAAGTTGTGATTGTGCTTATGTTTATGTAACCGCAGACGGAACAAGAAGCCCCAAGTTTACGATGCATGCAAAATCAGCCTGGAGAGGCAAAGTTGCTCCGGGTGAAATAGCCCAAGTTGAGGTAATTTATGAACCAGCGATTAACCTAATTTCTAATTGACCTAATTAACCTAAATAATGTCCAATGATTTAATGACTAATTTAGGAATTGGGATTTGATTAGTAATTAGAGTAATTAGAATAATTAGAAATTTATAATGTTATATTTATCATCTTTCATCGCTGGAATAACAGATAGCTACAACCCATGTTCGGTTGGGGTTTTGTTGGTATCGCTGACGATTTTGCTGGGCTTGAAGAAACCAAAGTTGATCGCTATATTTGGAATTTCATATCTATCCGCTATTTTTGCCACTTATTTTATCATCGGCATCGGATTATTACGAGCTTTTCACCTTTTTGGCATCCACGGGTTTTTTGGTTACGCCTCCGGAATCGTTTTGATTTTAGTTGGGCTCATCCATCTTTCTCCGCATCTGTTTCCGAATAACCCTATCACTAAATGGTTGCGTTCCTGCCATATTCCGGCACGGTTAAACGACCATCTGGATAAAGGCGT
>LBRB01000032.1 GCA_000991185.1 Berkelbacteria bacterium GW2011_GWA2_35_9
GCAATTCTTCGTCCTCCAATTTTTCCACCAAACCGGTGGTAACCGCAATGCTGGCGTGTTTTGGATCCCGCCCGGTGGCAAAAGCGTTGGGGGCGCTGTCGTTAATTAAATAAACTTTTGGCGTTGGCATGCCGGCAGTAATTGAAAGATTATGGACCAAATTCACCAACTGTTTTGCCTCCCGATTTTCTTTACCGGTAATCGGAATTGCTTTGGAAGTTGCGAGAGCAATTTTATCGCCGTAGTAATAGCCAACCCACGCTTGGGTAAAAGAAATTACCACCGCAATATACAAAAATATCGGATTGCCGTAGTACCCGCTAATCCCCCAACCAACCGCAATGAGCAAAATTAGAAAAACACCGATTAATAGTGCGGATTTGCGTTTGTTAGATGATATTTGATTGTAGGTATTCATATTGGATTTATGATTGATGATTTATGATTTAAGAATGAAATTAGAATTTAGAATATAGCTATTTTCTCATTTTTGATGCTGAAAGTAAACCTTGTAATAATTTATGTGCGTCATTTCACATATTAACTAATCTTGAATCTTTTTCAATAAAGTTTAGATCTTTGGCAATAATAATCTGATTTTTTGGCTCTGTTAAAGACCCTTGAGCCATATAGAGGCTGTCGACAAATACCATTTTGACTAAAATCTAACAACTTCTACTGTGGTTCGACCTTGCTCACCATCTTGAGCTTGTCGAAAGACGATTTATTAAAACCTCCTCCGCTTATCACTCCTGATAAGCATCGTCGCTTTTAATAAATCTCGTAACGAATTTGTTAAATTTTATTTCAAAAGCGTATTCATCGACAGCCTCATTAAACGCCGACTCTGGCACACTTTATTTTTTCACTCTCCGGCATTTGATCTTCTTCAACCTTTTGACCTGTTTCCGGCTTTAACTCTTTTCCCGACAGTGAATTGTTATTTTCCTCTTCTGCTTCCAACTGCCCCTGCCGTTTCCCCGCCCCGCCATCCTATGCCCAATAATGTCCACCTTTAAGGTGGACATTATTGGGCACAAGAAGTAAAAACCAGAGTAACAATACTATAAAGCTGGCTACCCCAAAACCGATGATTATCCTAAATCCCTTTTTTCTATCCATATTGTGTAGTACGCAAGAAGATCGGCAAGCCGGTCTTCGTTACAAGATGCCATTAGCCGCATGCCCCGCCATGTCTGGCTACTAAAGCTCGAGTGTGAGTATTCTGTCGGTGGTTTGACCCGAATTGTCGGTGGCGGTGATTTTGACGTTCGACGTGCCTTTGAGAAATGTCGCTTTGGTGGTGTAGTAGGCTTGAGCGTTTTTAGTTGTTTTTTTGAGCTCAAGGGGAGTGCTACCGTTGTACGACCATTCGACTTTTTTTACCCCTTCTTTGTCTTGAACTTGGACGGTTAGGTTTCCCGTTGCTTTTGTCTTGCTTTTTGGAAGGGTAATGGTCAGTTTGTTGTCGCCTCCAATTGCCTGCTCGGTGGGGCTTATAAAGGTGATGGTGGAAGGGGTGTTGGCGGGAGGAGGGGGACCTTGCGTCTGCGCATTTTCTACATAGGCAAGTTTATCGCCTTTAGACAAATCGGTTAAATCAAGATATGTTGTCTCGCCTGATTTTATCTCCACGCTCCGACCGCCACTATGCGAGTATCTAAACTCCTCTTCATCAAATATTTCCGTCGAGTAAACGCCCGGTTGCAAGGTTACTTCTTGCGTATCCCCCGTGTTAGACACCGGAATGTATTTGCTGCCAAAAGACACGGAAAACAATTTACCGGCATATTCGTCGCCTTTATCAACATAGATTTTTACTTTTCCTTCTTGCGCCACAACATCTGCCGACGGCTGGTTGCGCAGGGCAATCGCAACTACAGCAAGCGCTAACAAGACAATGCTGCCGGCAATAATTTTGTTGACCCGAAATTTAGAAATAGTGGTTGTTGTTTTCATTATGGCGCCTTAATATGCTTTATAAACCCGTCGACTGCGGTTTTATGCTCTGTATTTGTTATGCTAGATAGCATACTATTGAACTCATTTTGATACTCCCAGTAGTCCGAATATAATACAGAATAAATGTTGCTTGTCTTGATGGTTAATTCAGGCATTTTAAATAACCGTAAAGTGTCGTAGAGCTTTAAATTATTGCCGCCAAAATCTGCCTTTCTGGACTGCACCTCGCAATCAAGCGGGGTAAAACCGGTAGTCAAAAAACGGCTCTGCTTTGAAAAGTAGGAACACGATTGCACTGTTTCCGCAAGTTTGCGCAAATCGGCATCGGTAATGTCTACAAGCGGCACCCGGTCATCGCTGGAAATTTTATCCGACCAAGCGGTAAGAAGGTTAACATCCACTTTGTAATAAGCAGTATCAACATTATCCGTATACAGCGTCCATGGAGAGTCCAGATCGTCTATTAATATATAATTTGCCAATGCCCCCCTCTTGTCCCTGTCCCAGTTTAATTTAACCTTACGGCTTAGCTCTATGAGGTGGTCGGCGGGACTGTACTCTTTAAATTTTTCTATCTGATTATATTCCCAACCGCTCAAATCGCTTTTTGGAAGAAAGTGTTTTTTTGCGGTTACAAAGTATCCCAGTGCATTTTGGTTGTGAGCGGCACAAACCTTGACCGGCAACTGGACTGCCCCGGATTGGTAGGTTGGCACTAACTCCGTTGCGCAAAAATCGTCCGCAGTAAGATCCAATATAACATCGGCTATATGCTCCGGATTGTAGGTAACTGTTTTTGATACGGTGTTACTATATTGTACCGACGCTGGGGACATATACGAATAGGTGACTGCTGTTCCGGCTCCCCAAGCAACTGTCTTTTGCGGATCATAGAGGATCGGCGTCCAATAAAGGCTATCAACAATGGTTTTCATAGACATAGATCTGTTTGATATCGTAATATCATTTAACCAAACCGAGGCACCGCTGGAAGTTTTAACCTTTACATAGGCGCCGTAGATATCGGTGGTGGTGCCGGGAATTTTTTTGAGGGTCAGTTTAAAAGAGTCAGAATATGTTTTACCCATATAATCGCCGGGGATTGTCAGTTTTTGGACGAGGAAGCTGCCTGATTCAACAAAAAACGAGTCATCCCTGTATTCAATGGGTTTAACAGTATATTCTTTTCCCACTTTAAGACCGTGAACATAAGCCTCGCCGTTGTCGTCCACATGTGTAATTGCAACAATGCCAATGGCATCCGAGATCGTAACGTCCAGACTCTTAACCGGCTTTGACTGTTGGTCGATAAAGTAAAACTTTAACTTGGCATCGGCGGTCGTTTGGTTAATGGTGATAGGAATTTGAATGTTTTGGTTGGTTGCGTTAGCAGAAATTGTAACCGCTTTTGATGCGGTTTGGTAACCTGATTTAGGATTAACCGTAACGGTGCAAGATTGGGTATCGTTTTCTTCAAGTGAGACGGCAAACTCCACCACGCCACTAGCGCTGGTTTTACCAAATTGGTAATCTTTTATGCCGGGACATTCCAGTTTTACCTCGTGCCCGCCACCGAGCGGCACACCATTTTGGTTGGTTAACTGTACGTCAACTTCAATCAATACATTCGGTTTTTGTTCAACGTTAATCTGTATTTCTTGGCTGTCTGCCGATAGTCCCTCACTGTCACGGGCGACTGCCTTAACCACAAAGTTACCAACATCAGCAAATGCATGGTTAAATGTGTCAACTGAAGAGTTGCCTGAAATGCTTTTGCTGGCAAAACTGGCAGTATAATTTCTGGCTGCTTGTGACGCTTGGTAAAGTTCAACTTTTTGGAGATTGCCGTCGGTATCGCTGGAGCGGATGCTAAAGTCCACGCTATCGCCAGAGTTGAGCTTGACTGGTTGCGAGATGTCTTTTCTGGCACCCCCAACATACAAACTCTCTATGCTGACGGTTGGTGCGATATTGGTAGGTTGGGGAGGGTTGATGCGAATTTTCTTAACAACAGTTGCCCCTTTTTGATCTTTAGTGTTGTAAGGATACGCTTTTATGGTGTGGTCGCCAACCGCAAGGTTGGGATAGAAAGCGCCGAAGTTTGGTCCTGCAGTATCGGTTATCTCTGTGTCGTCATCGGCGTAGTTATTGTTGTCATCGTCTAAATAGAAGCGCACTTGTTTAAGCTGGGTACTTTTGGTGGGTAGCGCATAAACATAGACGGTGGCGCCGTTTTCGTAGTCGGTAACTTCGGCGGCGTTGGCTGGGTCATCGGTTTGAGCAGTGGTTGTTTTAAGCGTAATAGAAGAAGGCGAATAAGGAGTTAGCTTGATTTCTTTTTCATTAACTCCTTTTTTTAGCCAAAATCTATCATTCCAGCCATCGTAGGAAACATAATTAGATTTCTTAACAGTAAGATAGTAATCAATTCTTTCGTTGAGATTGTGGGAGCCGGTGCCGTCATCCAGCGGTGAGGTAAAAACGTAATCACCGTTGATGTTGACGCTGGTTAACTCGCCATATGTTTGGGGGGATACCAAGACAGACATTCTCACAGTAGCATCGGGTAACAGAGTGTTTGTGCTAGCATCTCTAACTTTTACTTTCAGGGAAATATCGTTCCCAATAGTATCACTAAAGCTGACCATACAGGTGGAGCGGGGGTTTTGGGATTCGACAACACGGGTAGATTCGGTTGTTGGAACACTAAAGGTAACGGTAAAAGTTTTGCCTTGTGTTTGGGTGTATGTTTGACCGCCAGTTTCGACGACTGTCCATGTAGTTGAATCGGTAGAGACCTGGTTGCCTTGGCTGTCGGCAACTTGGAATGTTTGGGCAGAACTGCGATTGATGTTGCTTATTTGAGTAGCGTTGCTTGAATTGGTGTTAATTAAACAGTTGTTGGGAGTGGTTGAAGATCTGACATTAACGCCAGTGGCGGGTTTAGATGCGGGAGCGGAGGTGTTGGTCGGCTTGGGTTTGAACCAAGTGCTGGGTTTGTTCCAGGCGGCTTGGGCAGAAGATGCGCTGGAAAATTGGAATAACAAAAGACCTGCTCCAGCAAGAGCGAGGACAAGCGCAAGTTTTAAGCCTCCTTTTTTCATTATTATCCTAATAATACCCCCCCCCAGAAATTTTTGTCAAGTTTTTGCAGATTTGTCTTTTTTTTTACTACAATACGGGTTTTACAAAACTGCTTTTTCTAATTTAGTTACTCGTTTGTCCAGATGAACAATTTCTTCGCTGACGGCAATAATATCTTCACCATCTCTATTGCCTAATTGATCTATTTTATCAATCAATTCACGATGGTTTTGGTCTATTTTTTGGTTTAAATAATCGAACCTGTCATCATGCTCTCCGAACCTTCGATCATGTTCTTCGAGCTTCTGGTCTATTTTTTCGAATCTTTGGTCATGTTCTCTCAATTTATCATGAATGTCATTAAAACCTTTTGCTACTACTACTGCAAAACTATCGATTCTTGTATCGATTTTCTTTTCGACAATGTTTTCAATTGACTATTTGACCTGTATAATATAAGTATCACTACTACCCTTTAATGACTTTGCATCATAGGCAACAGCATTTACCCAATAACTGCCTTTAGCAACATTATTTATCTTGCATGAGTACTGGTTGGGCTTATCGCTTGAATTATGTTTGGCGTCGCATAGCTTTTTGTTCCCATTCCAGAATTCTACTATCCCGTTTTTGATGCCATCTGGATCGGTGGCTTCGGCAATTAATGTTGCTCTTAGTCCTTTTTTATAGGCTACCGTGCTTGGTTTACTAGGGTTGATTAGCTTAACTGTGGGTGGGGTGTTAGCGGCGGGAGGGGGAGGAGATATAGGAGGAATGGTGGAGGCGTCTTTGCCTTCGCCCTTTTCAACTAAAACTAAATCGTTAATGCTATATTCCAAATAAGGATCATTAATGCTTAACTGGGTGATCTCATCGTTATACCTCATATAATTATAGCCGTTTTCAGAAATAAAACTCACAGCGTAATAGCCATAAGGAAGTCCGCTAAAAAAATAGTCACCTCCAACGCCAGTTTCAACAACGTTTTTTCCAAAAAAGATTGACCCGACAAACGGGTTGCCATCAACGTCGTAAAGAGAGCCGACGACCACAGCATTTTGAACCACATCATCGGCTTTTGGTTTGTTTGCAATTAGCCAATATAAGCCAAAAATAACAACCAATAGAAAAACTGCGGTTGTGATCCTTTTTCTAGTTGTAACTGCTTTGTTTATCATATCAATTTTTGTTAGTTTGTTATCGGTTTTGAAATAGGTTCTAATTAAAGAGTCGTTGGACAATTAGCAATCTGATTGCTTAAAAGTTTTTTCATAACATCTTTGGAAATAATATTAAATTCATTGCATAGCACATAAAACGATTGAGGATAAAGGTTGCGCAAACCTTCTATCTCTAGCTTAAGTTCATTGTAGCGCTCGGTCGAATAATTCATTGGAGAAAACAGGGTGGCAAATTCTTCCGTTGTATTGTCTTCGGGGTGCCCGCCAATACCAGAATAACGAAAATCTATTTTGGTTGCAAAA
>LBRB01000033.1:0-4455 GCA_000991185.1 Berkelbacteria bacterium GW2011_GWA2_35_9
GACTGTCGATAAAAAAGCTGAAACCTTACTAAAACATATTGACTCAATTTTTATACAATTATCCCACCCGTTAGTTCAATCTAATTTTGGACTAGCAAGAAACGATCTTGAGGTTGCTAAAAACGACAAAATTGAATCGAGTTATAGCGATGGAGTTAAATTGATTACTCGCCTCCAGGATATTATTCAGGGCGAGACTGATCTACCAGAAGCTAGTGAATTGGAACAGCTCGATCGCAGAATAATTGAATATCTGCTCTTTCTTGTCACTCCAACCGATCGAGGCGGAGCAGGACATGAACGAGTTCGGGTCCAAAGAATTTGGAAAAACTATAATTACGAAGATGAAAAGAAAAACATTTCTAAAGAAACCGAAAACGCTACTAATGTTTCAGCCCATAAAGCCGGTCAAGCTTGTGATGTTGATCAAATCGATATGGTTCGTTGCGCCATTTGGCAATACCGTCGCTTAGGCGGAATAAAGGTCAAAAAACAGACCCCGAAACCAATTGCTGTCAATTATCAGACCGATCAGGGAGTTGCCAGCGCCCCACCGCCAACTGGTGATAATTTTAATGAACTTTTCAAAAATACTGCTTATTCTGCTCTTTTAGATGCATTAGCTGATGAAGGAATAATCGAGGCAGAATATAGTGATTCACTTCAGGGCTCATCTTTCTCAGATTTATTAAAATTGGCGGGTGAAGAAATTTTAAGAACCGCTTTGCTCGATCCCAAAAACGCTTTAAGTGGTGAAAGTATCACCGATACAATTGAAAAGGTCGGACGGGTTTTTCTAGCTGACGAACTTAATATTCCAAGAGAAGCTGTATTGTACGGGAGCGATGTAAATGAAATTGAAGAAATATCCGGTCGTTATTTAGTTGAGCAAATGATCGGCTTAGAGGAAGGATCGCTCCGTCATGGTAATACATCCAGAGAACTAATTACTTCAACCGGTCTGCGTCATATTGAGGCAATTTTTGATCTATCGGCTGGTTCGCTCGATGGCGGTTTGGGCTCAAACGAAACGGCTTTTATCGCTACAATTGGTCAACAAAAAATCGCTTCTGAATTAGGCATATCAAGCGATAAACTATCGGGTAATAAAAAAAGTGATTGGGAAAAAGCGATTGGCAAAGATAAATTTAATCTGATATTTTCTCAACCAGCTTTTGTAGATGAAATGTTAGGATTAGAGTATGGCTCAACTTTAGAATTTAAAACCGATGGCGACGCACAAGCCTACAAAAAATTGATTGGCGAGATAACCATTGAAGACAAATTAGCGGGGTATAGTCAATTTGATAAAGAAAACGCTGATCAGAACGACAAGAGTAAAAACGCCAGATCTGAAGCGTTTGGTCTGCCAAATACAAAATTCTTGATCGACAACGGCTGGTCTAACACTGAAGATCTTTTTGAGAAAATATTAAAAGGCGACAATAGCGCCGTTTATCCAATCGGCGCCTATCGAGTGGCTGTCAATAGCGTCAACAATCTTGATAATACTGGAACAGTTTTCAAATATTTAACCGACTCTAAAATAACTACTCTCGATGAAACTCTAAAAAGTGAAATCAATAATAATACCAACCTTAAAAAAGATCAGTTTGCCGACATTTTTAAAAACGATGCTTCGATTGCAATTTTCCGTTATTATGGGAATCGAGCCATAATCGATGGCATAAAAAACAATCCAACTATTGAAAAGGCTGAAGACCAATTACTTCAAGATTTTAAAGAAAAAAATCCCGAACTTTATGGTTCAATAACATTCCGGGTTGAGAAAATTAACGAAGCTCAGCGAGTCGCTAAAGAAAATAGCTCGATCGCTAGAAAAATGGAACGGACTATTACTGATCCTGAAATAAAAAGATTGACTAATGAAATTGAGACTGCTACCAACAGTATGTTGCCAGATCCAAAAAATCCCAGCATCGACAAAATAATTTCTGGAGCCAGTAATTTATTAAAATTAATCAGTCAACTGTTGATTGAGATTGATAAGCCTCAAAATAACGATATCGAGGACGAATTAGAACAATACATAAATAATCTCTATACACTTGAAAAATTGGCTCACGAAATAATTTCAGGCGAACCGTACGAGAATACACGGGATGTCAATATTAAAGACCGTAACGCAGACGGATCGTTATTGACTGATAAGGATGTCATTAAATTTTTGGAAATTCTGTCTGAAAAAGACACAACTAAACGGAATGAGGAATTTACCAGTTTTATTCTTTCACTGGGTTCCCGTCAACTAGACAACGCTTTAGATCTACCTGAAAATTCGTTCTACTATATGTTCGCTGGTTCATCAACCATTGTCAATATTAGCGACAGCGACACCAAAATTTGCGATGAAAATAAACAGAAAGAGATTGATGCTATTCATAAAAAGTATGACTTGCTTGAAAAAGAATTAATCGATAAAACGTTCTATTCCGCTCCGTCTGCTCCCCTT
This sequence comes from Berkelbacteria bacterium GW2011_GWA2_35_9, assembly GCA_000991185.1. Lineage (GTDB taxonomy): Bacteria > Patescibacteriota > UBA1384 > GWA2-35-9 > GWA2-35-9 > GWA2-35-9. The sequence continues at coordinate 2,474 of LBRB01000033.1, forward strand.
GGAACTGATCCGGAAGCGTGGCAAAAAGAACAATTGAGACAGCTGGATGAACAAGAGAAAAAAGAAACCGATCAAATCCAATCTCAATCCTGCAAATCATCTAAAGCAACTATCAACACTTCCCTCTCGTCTGACGGCTTTTTAATCGCTATCGGTCAAGCTAAATTTGAGGAATATTTTGACAAAAAAGCTTCATCGGCTAATCCAAAATTGATAATTCGCAGTTCAAGAAAAGATCTTGAAGATATTGACCGAGGTTTAAGTATCGAAAAAGGTTTAACCGCTAAATATTTAGACGATTCAATTAAACTGGAAGAATATTTTAAAACCATCGGTGAAAGAACAGTTGAGTTGCAATTGGTTGATGGTTTAGCTGACGATTTATCAATTCTAGGAATTTCCTTAACTGCAACCGATATGTACAATATTTTAAATGGCGATGGTGAATACACACTTGCCCGTATTGGCGGATTGAAAATTGATGAAACGCTTGATTTGCCGGGTGGTACGGGCGAGAAAATAATTAGCGCTCAAACCAATGACGAGAGAGCGTTGGCGGTCGCACAAGTTTCTGGCGGTTGGTTGTTTGAACAGCTTGGTTTTAATCCATTAATGCTTAACGGCGACATAAGTCAACGCTTTGCCCAAGACGAAATCGAAAAGTACTTTAAATTTCCGCAAAATAGTTTTAAACCAACCAAAACACTAGCTGAAATAATTCCGATTGAAAATGTCGATTGGTTTAAGCGAGAAACCATTTTCCCGACCGACTTTGCCGATGAATTTAAGATTGATTATAAGAACGAAAAAACCGGTGTTTTGACCTATTTAAGCAATACTGAATACACCCGAGCTTTAGTCAATAAAGATAAAGAGTATTTTGATTTTCTTGAAACTGATGTCCAATCCCGAGTTCTCAATTATTCGCCATATTATTGGGGGAGCGACTTAAATAATTTAGAGAGTCCAATTTATAAACGGAGTGTTGAGATTGACAACCATTTTGGCTTGCCCAAAGACACGACTAAAAACTTCCTTTTACAAACCATTTCACCGGCTCAATATATTGATTTAGTTCAAAATAATTATATTGCTAAACAGCTTGAAGACGATCTGATAAAAGCCGGTATTAAAGGCTTGTCCGATTTGATCTGTACGAGTGGGAATAATAAATGTAAAACAATAATTGATGTTGCCTATAAAGATATATTTAGAGTCTGGACTAAAGATGAAAATGAAAAAATAAGTATTGAAGATTGGAAAGCCGAAGATCGACTGCGATTTTATCATGGTTTAACCGCTATTTTTGATGTTAATCTCAACGAAAAAGCCCATCTTCCAGAGGGAACAATTGAGGCAGTACTTAAAGATCCAGCTAATGCCGAACAGACTTTGATCTACGGAGGAATTAGATCGATTGAAATGGAATTTGATCTCGACAGAGATGATGGTAAAAAACCGGGCTACTTAACTGACGCATATAATTATTTAGTTATTAATAAAAAAGATCGTCCAAAAACAACTCCGAACGAAGAAGAACAGAAAGTTTGTCAAGAAAATAATCAAATAAAAAGACAAGATATTGAAAAAGAATATCAAGCGAAAACACAAAAAGCTATATATGATATTGAAAGTTCTAGTTTAATAGATTTTCAAAAACAAGCTGAAATAACAAGAATAACTGGTGAGCTCGAAGTAGAAAAGCAACAAAAAATTGCCAACCAAGATAAAACCTGTTCAAAAGAAAAACGAGATCATAAAGGCACGCTTGAGACTAAAAGTAAAACTGATAAAGCTAAAGATCGGGCGATGGAAGAATTAGAAAATAATTTGAACGATTTCTTCACTAAATCGTTAGGAGTAAATTTAGAAGCTGAAGGATATAATAATCATCTCAAATCAATTATTCGGGGTGATATGCAATTTCTAATTTATGTCGGTGTTGCCAGTGTGGCTGGTGAATTAAATAGTTTTGAAAAAGA
>LBRB01000033.1:4522-5780 GCA_000991185.1 Berkelbacteria bacterium GW2011_GWA2_35_9
ACCTGGTTTTGATGAATCAGAATCAAAAAGAAAATTTGAAGAGCTTGAGGCTTGGAAAAATGAACAGCTAGCCAATATACAAGACCCTGAAAAAAGACAGGAAGATATTCGGGAAGAAAACCGACGCCGATTTCAAGGCAAGGTTTTTACCGCTTACGCCTATCAACTCGATCAGCATATTCCCGCCGATTTCGGTTATACAATGTTTTATGGCACCGACGAGCAAAGATTAAATACCGCTTTCAATTATGGGGTTAACTATGCACTCGATGCGACTAGTCTTGGTCAGTATGGAATAACTTCAAAGGGGGTTGAAACACTTAAGAATTATCTGGAGACAGGAACCGATGAAGATTGGGAAAAAGTCAAAACCAGCGGTATTTATGGTGGAATTGAGACTTTAATTAACCAAAAAGATCTCTTTGGTTTTCAGCTTCAAGAAGGTTCGATCGCCGGTTTAGCCGAATGGACTCGAAGTGGGAACTACAATCAATTAATTAATGCTTATGATGATTGGGCGATGAGCAAGGTCTTTGCATTTGGTGATAATTTATTTGGTTTTGAAGAAGGTACCACTCAAACAATTTATAATGCCTATGAAGCATTCGATAAAGCCAAAGATGCTTACGAAACAGCTAAAACTGCAACCGATATCGCCAATGCTAAAGCTGCTTATGCCGAAGCGGCGACAATTTTAATTACTATTATTATTACTATGGCATTTTCTGATCAAATCGCATCAATGGAAGAATCGTTGGGGTTGGTTCCGGGTACAGGAGCGATGTTGGTCGGTATGGTAATTGGGTTAATGTTGGGAGTCCCGATTGATCCAATCACCGCAGTAATATTTGTTTTGATTAATTTAATTGGTGTCTATAAAGTCGAAATCTATTGTACGGTTGACGGTTATTACCCAGAACCAATCAATGAAAGTTGGTCGTTTAATCCCGTTAAATATGTTCTGGGCGGAGGATTGATCACATCAATAGAAGTCGAAGCTGATGTCGGTTACCAAGAAAATCTTAGCTCGCCTGAAGGCTGGGGATCTCGAACTAGTCCGAGCCAATCGCTCAATGTTGGTGGTGGGGTGTTTAACGGAATGAAATCTAAAAGATATCAGGAAGGTTTGAAACTCGGTGCTCAATTAAAAATTAAAGACACGATTGGCGACACCCTCGATTTTCCGTTCTATTTCGATAAAGATAGCGTCCATATTTCAGAAAGACAAAAAACACCAGATGATTATTCACTCCCGACT
>LBRB01000034.1 GCA_000991185.1 Berkelbacteria bacterium GW2011_GWA2_35_9
ATACGCTAATACTGGTACATACCGATTCAATGTTAAACCAGTTCAAGAAGGCACCAGATGGATTGATGAAGCCCAAGGCTGGTGGGATTTGACGATAATGTAAAATTTTAAATTTCAAATTTGAAATTAAATATGATATTAGAGATATCTCATTCAGCTGGTTTGATGGGTGGGATAGAGAAGCAATTAACTCAGATAAAAAATATTTTTGATCAGCAGTACAATCTAATTTTTTGGGTTGGGAACAAAAAACTTGCTGATAAATTATCAGGCGAATCAATTGATTGGAAACTCAACATTAATAGTGGTTTAACTTTTTTAAAGTATTTATTGTTTCAAAAGCGGGAGCAGAAATATTTTATTAAAAAATTAAAAGAACTTGGGAGTAATCTAAAAGTCGTTCATATCCATTCGCTAACTGAACAATTATTAATAACTACGATAGCAAAAAAATTAAAATTAAAAGTTATTTGGACAATCCATGGTGAACTAGATTTAGGAAGAAATATTTGGTTAAAAAAAATATTTGCTACAACAGCTAGACAAGTAGATCAAATTATTTGTGTTACGAAAAATACTCAGGATCAAGTTAAAAATTATTGTCCTGATGCCAATACAGCTGTCGTCTACAATGGTGTCGAATTGCCAAAACATATTTATGAAAAAAAGTTTAATTTGCCGATAACGATTGGTTTTGTTGGTCGTTTAAGTGCCGAAAAGAACTTCTCTTATTTTGTTCAGCTAATTGAAGGTTTGTGGGCAAAAAATATTGAAGTTAAAATTCAGATTGCTGGTAATAAGATCGACAAACAATACGATAAATTTCTGGCTAATCGACGAGTTAAATTTTGTGGTTATCTAGAAAATATGGATCAATTTTATAATCAAATTGATTGGTTGATTTTTCCTTCTCCTAGTGAAGGTTGTCCATACGCTTTGCTTGAAGCAATGGCAAATGGGGTAATCCCGGTGGTTTCGCTAATTAAACCGCTTTTAGAAATTATTGAAGACAATTGTTCTGGGTTGGTTCTGTCAATGAAGATTAATAGTGATATAATTAAACTAGTGGAGTTATTAAAAAATCAGACAAGAATGCTGAATATTTCTGTAAATGCAAAAAAAACAGCGACTCAATATTCAAGTGAAATATTTAGCCAGAATTTAACTAATATTTATGAGCAAAATTAAAGCATTATTGTCAAATAAAATCATCAATTATGGGTTAATTGTATTTTTATTAGCACTCTTAATTCGGGCAATTCCGGAAATTATGATGGGTAAATTTCCGATTGGTTATGACACGACGACTTCATATTTGACTGTAATCAGCGATATTTTACATAAAAATATTAACTATTTTACAACCGAGCAGATTCTTGGACACAATGGTCTCTATATTATTTATCAAGTTTTAATCAATTTAGGTTTATCTGAACCGTTAATCTTAATTAAGCTAGTCAGCATTGCGATGTTTTCGTTATTAGTCATAAGTTTTTATTGTTTAGCCACCAAAGGTTTTCATTACAGCCCAAAAAATAGTCTTCTAGTAACAATATTGTTTATGACTAGTATTGTAGCAGTGCGAATTTCTTCTGATTTAGTTAGAAATGAATTGGGTTTGATTTTTTTTAATCTCTATTTAGCAACTTTGCTTAACCTCAACAGAAGAATGTGGCTGGGCAAAATATTTTTACTGGCAATTTTAGTCATATTAACTTACATTGCTCATCAAACAGTATTCGTTCTTTTAGTTTTAGCATCGGCAATTTGTTTGTTAGTTGAAATTGCTAAATATTTTAATCAATATTTAGCCGTTTTATTTTATGCTAGTTTTATCGCATTAATTTTAGTTTTACCGGTGGTATTTAACTATGAGTGGTCAAATATTGATCTATTTGAAACCGTTACTCAGTCGCAACTTTTTCTGGTTTATCAGCCAGTCTTACTGTACGGAATTATTTACTTTACCTTTATTCCATTTATTTTGTTAGCCACTTTAAGATTAGATAGTTCGAAAAAGAGTATTGTGATAATGTCATTGCTTTTTGTAAGTTTAAGTTTGATTGCGCTTTTGCCTTTAATTTATTTTCCAGTTTTGCCACAATTTTGGGATCGCTGGTTGTTTATGCTAATTATTCCGGTAACAATTCTAGCTTACGAAGGAATTAAATATTTTTCTACTCGCTTGTCAAAAGAGAAGACGGTTTCTAGCGCTCTAGCGGTAATATTAATCATTATGATAAATTTTCAGTTCTTTCCTTATACTTTTACAAAAAGTGGGATTGAAAGTTTTATTCCTAACTACGCATCCCTCCCGCACACTTTTTTATGGAGCAGTGTTGGTCGGGAACGATTGAGTGAGCTAGAAATTGTTTACAAAAAAATTTCTTCTTTAGAAAAAGATGATTATTTAGTTATGGATGGGCGATATCGTGGTTATTATAGTTATTACAATTATGAGCAAAAGAAAAAAAACGAACCACAGATTATTGAAACAACCGGAGCGCACACGATTGATAAAAATATGATTAACTCCTTATTACAGAATGGGGCTAAGGTTTATGTTTTTGACAAAAACGAAATTTTAGACATCTATTCATCAGCCGATGTTTTAACAACTGCCTATGGTTATAGTATTAAAGAACTAATTTATGATAGCCAAAAAAGTTCTTAAGCTAGCGATTGTTTCGGAGAGAATCAGAAATCATTTTAATGATCCTCTCCGTTATTTCTCGAAAATTAAAGTCAAACACTTTTACCAAAATACTTATGCCGACTTTATTCTAAATTCAAAAATTAATACTAGCCAATTTATTAATGAGAGTGATCTTGAGAAAAAATTAACTCAATTTCGCCCCGATATTATTCAAACTTATGAGCCATATTATGGATATTCAAAAATAAGATTACCATTACGCCCATTAGGAATATTGAATGTAGTCTATAACTATTGTCAGAAAAATAAAATTCCTTATTATTTTAATGCACTTGAAACAAATGAGCCAATAATAAAATATGGCAAAATAGCAGGAAAAATTATTTTCTGGATGTACAGACACATTTAAGCCGGGTCTAAAAACCAACCATCCGAACTTGATTTTCATTGGAACCTTGAATGAGCAGAAAGGAATTCAATATTTAGTCAAAATTATATCGAAAATTATTGATGCTTATCCTACGATTGAAATTATAATAGTTGGTGTCGGTCCATATCAAATTTTAGTTAATAATTTGATTAAGGAATATCCTGAAAATATTCAATATTTTGAACAGTTGCCGCATTCAGAAGTTGCAAAAACATTAGCCAGGACTTGGGTGGCTTTGTCTACTTCAATTACACTCAAAAATTCTTCTGAGCAGACTGCCGGGTTTCTGCTAGAAGCTATGGCGTGTGGAAATGGAATTGTTGCATTTAATTCAGGCGGAATAAGTCGTTTTGTGGAAGATGGTATTAATGGTTTATTGTCAGACGAAAAAAATATTGATAAGTATGTAAATAATATTAGTTTATTACTGAAAGACAAAAACGGATTGCATAAAATGCAAAAAAATAATCGTCAAAAAGCAGTACAATTTTATGATGCCAAAAGTAATGTCAAAAAGCTGGAACAGTTATTGGTTAAAAAACTATCTACTTGATCTTTTGTTCCCAAAATATTGCATAATTTGCCAGAAAATTGGTTGGAATTATTTGTGTCTAGAATGTTTGTCAAAAGTTAGAATCGAGCGGAATATTCACTGTCCTGATTTTCGTTGTAAACGGATAGTCAGATTTGGTAATTATTGCATACAGCATCGTCGCAAAAGTAAAGCCTTGACCGGCGTTTTATCGTTATCAAATTACAAAAATCGGGTTACAAAAGAGCTGATCCATTATTTAAAATATGAGGGTGTAAAAGAGTTAGTGGGCGAGATTAATAAATTAGATTTATCCAAAATTAAAGAACAAATTATTACCAAAAATTCAGTATTAATACCAGTACCGCTCTTTAGAAGGAGGGAAAATAACAGAGGTTATAATCAATCGTTAGAAATTGCTAGAATATTTTCCGAAAGTTTCAAATTGCCGATTGAAAATGGGATAATTAGAAGATCAAGAAATACCAAGAGCCAAATGCAGATCGAACAAGATAGTGATCGGGTTAAAAATATCAAAAATGCTTTTGGAATAAACGATCGGTGTGCTCACAAATTAAAGAACAAAACAGTCTATTTAGTGGATGATGTTATGACTTCGGGAGCAACACTTCAAGAATTGGCAAAAACACTCAAACAATTAAAATATCCACCGAGAAGAATTTATGGACTGGTTCTCGCCAAACGATAGAATTTACTAGAACGGCTTGAAGTGCTATATTATCAATATTAATTTTGAATTAAATAAAAATTTATGAATAAATTTTTAATCACTGGTGGTTGTGGTTTTACCCCAGTAAAACAACTTACTGGCTTACAGAATTACATTCTGTCACGCCGTGCGTTGTTTACGGGGCGAGCTGAAATTAATCACTTTAATTATTTAAGGAGAATATTATGAAGCATACGCTAGTTACTGGTGGCGCTGGTTTTATCGGCAGTCATATTGTCGAGGAATTGGTGCGTAGAAAACAAAAGGTGACAGTTTTGGATAATTTGTCAACTGGATATTTGAAAAATATAGAAAAATATAAAGACAAAATTAAATTTATTCAAGGCGATATTACCAATAAAAAAGATGTCGAAAAAGCGATTAAAAATGTAGATTTTGTTTTGCACCTGGCAGCATCATTATCGGTCGTAGAAAGTGTTGAAAAGCCGGAAAAATATTTCAAAAACAATGTCAGTGGCACTAACAATATTTTACAAGCCAGCCTGAAATTTGGAGTCACAAAAGTGGTTTTTTCTTCGTCGTGTTCAGTATACGGGACAGCCGATAAATTTCCAACACCAGAAGATTATCAAGGTGTAAAATTGTCGCCGTACGCCATTACCAAATTTACCGGTGAAGATTTATGTCGTTACTATTCAGCCGTTTTTGGAATAAAAACAGTGGTTTTGCGTTACTTTAATGTTTTCGGTACTAGACAAGATTCCAGTTCAAGTTATGCTGGCGTGATTCCGATTTTTTCAAAATTAATGAGCCAAGATAAGCAACCAATTATTTTTGGTGATGGAAAACAAACCAGAGATTTTGTTAGTGTCAAAGATGTGGCATTAGCTAATATCAATGCGTGTCAGATCAAAAACGCCGATGGAGAAACAATCAATATTGGATCAGGCGTAGAAACATCGGTCAACGATTTATACTATAAAATTGCAGAAATTTTAAATTATCATAATAAACCCAATTATCAGAAGGCACGAGCAGGCGAAGCGCAAAGAGCGTTAGGAAATTTAAACAAAATGAGAAATATTTTGCAAATTAAACCCAGAACCATTGACCAAGAGCTCAGAAATACGGTCAACTATTACCAACCTTGACAAATATTGAAGTTATGCTATAATATCATTATATTATTATAAATAATAAATAAATGAAATTTCAAGAATTACGATCAATCATTAAAGAGCCAATGTTTAGCTTACAAGATTTAGCGTTGGCAAATGCAAAGGTTTACCCATATCAACTAAATTTATGGAAAAAATTAGGGTACATTAAACTCTTGAAAAACGGGTTATACTTATTTACAAACCAACAAGAAGGAATAGATCGAAACGAAATAGCGCATAGGATGTATCAGCCAAGTTATATTAGTTTAGAATCAGCTTTAAGTTATTATGGGATAATACCCGAAATTGTGACTTCAATTACTTCAGTTACGACTAAAACAAATCGTTATTTTCAAAACGACTTTGGAAAGTATAATTTTCGTCATATTCACTCAAAATATTTTTGGGGGTATCAGTCAGCCCAAACTCAATATGGAAAGTTTTTAATAGCTGAACCAGAAAAAGCGTTAATTGATTACATTTATTTAAATCTCGGTCAACTGAACAATGAAAATGATGTGAGTGGAATTAGAATTAATCCGATTATATACAATCAGATTATCGGAAGAAAAAAACTCAATATTTATATAAAAAATTATTCAATAAAAAAAATGAAAACAATATTTAAAATAATTAATCAACAATGCTTACCTACGAACAAATAAAAAATTATTATCAAGACGGAACAGATAAGAAAATTTCAAAAGCATTAATTGTCGAGTATCTACAATATGAACTGCTTGATTCAATATTTCAACAAAAATCAAGCCGATATTTAAGTTTTATCGGTGGAACCGCAATCCGAATCGTCTATAATAGTGATCGTTTTTCTGAAGATTTAGATTTTGATAATTTTGGGCTTGAATTTAGTGTTTTTAAACAATTAATCGAAGCTGTTACACAAGATATGGGTAATAAAGGGTTTAGCGTTGATTTTAGATTGGTTGAAAAGAATGCATTTCATTGTTATATAAAATTCAGAGATATTATACACAACATAAATTTGAGCCAAACACCTGCAGAAAAAATATTGATACGGATAGATACGCAAAGAAAAAATAAATTATTTGAACCGGTTCTTTTTACACTCAATAAATTTGATGTTTATCGCAAAATCCTGGTCAATCCGATCGATATTATTTTGGCACAAAAATTGATAGCGATTTTAGAACGAAAAAGAGAAAAAGGACGTGATTTTTATGATGTAAGCTATCTGTTGGGTTTGACAAGCCCCGATTTTGAATATATTGAAAAGACATTAAAAATTTCTAAAAAATTATTTATCAATAAATTACTTAAAAGATGTGAAAGTTTTAATTATACATTGTTAGCTAAAGATGTTGCGCCGTTTGTAACTGATGAAAAACATTTGAGTAGAGTTGAAAGTTTTTGGAGTTATATCCAACAAGTTGCGAAAAAATGGTAGAACCATTGACCAAGAGCTAGGAAATACGGTAGAGTGGTATAAATAATTATGATCAATAAAGCTATTATTCCGGTTGCAGGATTGGGGACGAGATTCTTACCAGCAACCATCGCCCAACCAAAAGAAATGTTGCCCCTAGTTGATAAACCAGCAATTCAGTTTGTTGTGGAGGAAGCCCGTGCGTCAGGCATTGAGGATATAATATTGATTACTGGAAAAGATTAAAGAGCAAAGAGGCTGGGTTTACACCTGTTCTTGGGAGTGATATAGTAAAAAAGTTATGAAAATACTTGTGACTGGTATTGCGGGTTTTATCGGTTCACACACAGCTGACGCTTTACTAAAAAGAGGCGATCGAGTGGTTGGAGTTGATAATTTTAACG
>LBRB01000035.1 GCA_000991185.1 Berkelbacteria bacterium GW2011_GWA2_35_9
GATTCTAGGTTGAATTGTAGCTGAAATATTAGATCGTGTCAATATTTCCCCCACAAAAAAAGGAGTCTTGACAAAAGCTGTTGTGTAAAGTAAGTTATAATTGTTTTTTGGGTGAAATATTTACTTTCAGTAAATTACCCGAAGAATGTACTCTACTTTGAAGGAGGTGAAAAAATGTCTTTGCTTGGTAATCTCGTCGCTGACATAAGTGCTCTGATCGACACAGGGAACAGCGGTCCGGATGTTGGGAAGGGTAACACCGGCTTCAACGCAGTAGAAGTGGGTCGGATGACCAATTCCACAACCAAAGATGCTGTTCGAGCCGGTCACGAAGCAAGAAACGATATGGCAAAGCAAGGCGGGTGGGGAATCCCGTCCAATCGCCATGACCAGGGCAACCAGAAGGGCAAGTAACTTCCAGCCGTCCCAAACCATTTTATGGTTTACGGACGGCTCTTTTTATGTTTAAATATAGGGAATAATGAAAAGCTATTTATTTCTATCGTATCCAGCAGACTCATATTTCTTAGCTCATGTTTATGAACAACTGTTGGCTTTTGAATTGATAAAAAATAACTTGGTGTGGAAAACCGGGAATATCGGCAATGGATATATTTTTGTCGAGTGGAATAAAAAAATTGACAAGAACAAAATATTAGAGTTAATAAAAATTCCCGATCTTGACAAGTCAAGCTTGAAAAAAGCGCAAAAAATCGTAGCAAAAGAAACAAAAAACAATCTTGAATTCAAACCATTTTTTGAACTCTGCCACTTTCAAGTCAAAACTTATAATGAAATATACGCAACAATTGAACAAAAAATCGATATATACTTGATGGAAAATTTTATTCAAAAATTATTAGTTAGCTCTGAAATAGTAATTATTTACAATGACCAGTATTTGGTTGATACAAGAAAAAATATCCCGTTGATTACAAAAAACAAATTATACAAAATGCCTTTTATCCTTTCAACCCCAAATAAAAAAATTCACCAGTTGGTGGTTGCCACAAATGCACATTCTGTTTTAGACGGCTATGTTTTTTCTGTTTTTGGAAATGAAATTGTAAAGTATTTTGCTAAATATTTCAACAGCAAAATATCTTATCTGTCAGTTCTAGATACCAATAAAACATTGTTTTTAACATTTTCTACCGACAAGGATATTAATGTCAAAAAAATCGAGTCTGCAATTAAGATACTAGCTCCCATTGGTTTTCAGGGACCACTAATAACTAAAGACAATATTTTCTCCTTAAATAATCATGTATTCCAATACCTTGATTGGCAAAAAGTTCTACCTCCACAAAAAATAAAAAGAAAAATGGATACACGACCGATATACAATTTTAGCTATCATAACGGTACTCTATCGCTTAACTAAATTAACTTTTAGTCAATTTTCCCCACAAAAAAAGGGACAAAATAGTACTATTTTTTTACTCTGATTAATTCGTGAAATGTTTTTTATTATGAATACCAATACTTTGAAATTTATATTTTGGGAAAATAGTCATTAACTCTGTTTCAGTAAAAAACAAATCAATCACTCCCTCTGTTTGTCTGTAATTTAATTTTAATTTTTTAGTTTTATTATAAATTAACAAATGAATTAGTTCATGAGCAATTGTTTCGTTGGCATTTTTAATGTCTTTATTATTTTTAATTCTTAGATCGATTATATTCGGATATTTATACTCTCCTTCTGGACCATATAAAGTAGTGTAACAGAGATACTTGTCAGCAATTTTAAGATTTAAATTATTTATAATATTAAAAAACTTTTTTTCGATTTTTTGCCAACCACTTCTTACTTTTTCAATTTTCAACGAATAATCACCTCTATCGTAACTTTTGTCAAAATTAGCGCCTAATACATATCCAATAATTTTTCTTCTTCTCTTTTTTTGTCACATAAAAACTGTATTCCCATCTTTTTATTATATACCCTAATTACAAAATAAAAAATTCTTGACAAATCAAAAAACAGCGAATAGAATAAGAATAATTTCGAGAGATTGCCACATCTTTTGAAGTAGTACTTCTGCTTAACATAAGTTAAGTAAATTCAGTGGCAAAAGGTGGTGAGTATATTGAGCAAAGAAAGTGGGCACCATCAAAGTTCGCAGAGTGGTAGCTTCTTTACTTCCGGACGAGCAAGTGATCCAAGCAATCCTGGTGGATCATTTATCTCTACTGGTAACAAAGACGGGCATACTACTCAGACCTACGACAGTCAAGGTCGCCATGTTGAGACTCATTCTTCTGGCGACGGTGGACCAGCTCGTGATGTTCCTGCTGGGGGAAAGAAATAAACCTATTTCCTCCATACAAATCAGGGCTAGGAAGATAATTTCTAGCCCTAATATTTATGAAAAAACAAACATATCGTCAAGTTTTATCTAAACCCTTTTTAGTTTATTTAATTGATCTTCCCAAGCCTACTCAGAAAGTTTATTTTCGTTTAATGATGCGTGCGGGTCGATGCTTTGCGTCGAAAGACAATAAAGAACTGCCTCATTTGCTTGAACATTACTTGGCTAACCAGTTTATGCAAGAAAAGGAAGATTATAGCGCTTTTGTTGATTTAGAACATTTGGATTTTTTTCTTTTGGCTAAAAAACAAACCTTCGAGACAAAGTTAAATATATTTCTAAAAGTGCTACTACAGCCAAACTTTCGTAATAAAGTTGTATTCGAAAATGAAAAAAAATCAATGCTCAATGAGATAAATGGAACCTATCCCACACCAGAAAATACTGTTTATCGGTCAGTAATCAACGCTCGCTTTAGAGAAACAGATTACTCTATAAGTAATAAATTAACCAACGCTGATAAACATATTAAATTACTGGACATAAAAAAATATTATCACCAGTTTTGTCATAGTGGTAACATTACTTTGTTTATTGGAGCACACCAATTATCACCCGAATTGATAAAAAGTATTAAAAAAATAATTTTAAGCGTCAAGACACTAAAAGGCAAAGCAAATAATTATCCTTCAGCACAATATTCAAAATTTTCTATTATCAGAAAAGAATTTCAGACAGAACGCACTTTTTTAACACTGACATGGCGTGGAACAGGTCAAAGGGGGAATATTATTGATATGTATTTGTCGAATTGCGCAATGAGCTTGTTGATCCACGGACAACAAAGCAGATTGTTCCAAAAATTAAGAGTTGAAAATAATTTAATTTATGGTGTAAATGGTTTGGTTCAATTTTTTAACAAAGCTGGATATTTTGCGGTTTCTACAGCTGTTGAAACGAAAGACACCTTGCAAACAATTGAATTAATAATTGCTGAAGTTGATAAAATTAAAAATGGAGAAATTGACAATAAACAACTAAAATTATATCTTAACGAATGTATTAAAATGATAAAAAAGAGTTGGCAAGATAATTGGAAAAGATTTGATTGGATTAGTCAAGATCTTATACATAGGCAAAAAACACTTTCCCTTGAAACCTTACTAAGTATTAATAATAAAATCCAGAAGAACCCACTGCTTATAAGCAGTGCCTTAAAAAAATACTTTGATCACCATTACTTAAATATAATTTTAGTCGGCAAAAAGGTTGATAAAATAGACTTAAATACTCTTAACTATTAAAACTGTTACCTTGCTAGGAAATTATTTACAATTCTCTAGATGAAAAAAAATAATAAAAATTATTCATACGGGGCAATTTTGTTTCGTAAAGAAAAAAATGTAATTTATATTTTACTTGTTAAGCACAAACAAGGACATTGGGGTATTCCCAAGGGTCATCGAGAAAAGAATGAAAAAATTGTTGACACAATTAAGCGTGAAGTTTTTGAAGAAACTGGAATAAATAATTTTACTTTTATAAAAAATAAACATCTAATTGAAAATTACAATTTTAAAGATGGAAATGTCACCATAAAAAAACAAGTAAAATATTATCTCTGTGAAGTGAAAAACAAGAAAATAAACATTCAATTTAAAAACGAAATTATTAAATGCAAATGGTTTGAATCTATTAAATCAATTACTCAAGCAACCCACGAGAGCACAAAAAATTTACTCAAAAACTTTAATAAAATCATTCATTAAAATAGTTAATCTAATTAATTAAATATTTTAACAATGTCTATGCTTAATCATAAATTTATATATATTTCCCACCAAAAAAGGGGCGAAATAGTAGACATTGTCGAGCATTAAATATTTTATAATAATTTCTCGTGTCTTATTTCACCCCTCGACGTCGTATGTCACTTTCACAATAGCCGTGAAATTGACTTAGACGAAAGTGCCTTGATTATCCTTTAAGAAACAATGAAGTTTTCAAAAGATATTTAGGCGTTTCCCCATTGCCTAGTTCTTTTTGGCTAAAGGGATATGAGTATAAATAACTTATAATCCGTTTATAGGATCTGTATTTATTGACTCAAGTAGGCAAGGAGAGAACAAAGTTCAATACTTGTTTAGATATTAGATATTAGAAATTGAATTCTGTCCCCTCCTTACCCCCTCCTTGTTCAAGTTCTTGTTCGTTACTGTTTGCTTTTTGACTACACTAATATCTTAACATGAAAAATATCGTTTGTCAAGCCCCCTCAATTATCGTTGCATAATTTTTATGCAACGCTTTGGTTTTATATCTGTTGTTTTAATATTTGATATTTGGATTTTGGCATTGTTTAGAAATTAGAAATTAGAAATTAGAAATTTAGTTAGTTATTGTGTTATAATTAACCTAGTTAATAATGTAGGAGGGTTTTGAACAAATCATCTTGTTTAACCGTTTTTTTGATATTCTTTATATTGTTTGTCGGTGGAGGGGCATCGGCTCTGGCTACACCGAATTACGAAGAAGGCGACACAATCCTGCCACCCGATTTTGAGTATGGTCAAGGACCGGTTATTGCTGGTGATATTTACCCTCCGTTTGGAGATTTGTGGGGTAAAAAAAAGGTTACTGCAAAAGAAACCTATTCTTCTGGACGGACTCATTCAAGTTTTGCTCCATCACCTTCCGCTGGGTTTGTAGGCAAACACTCAATCGACTTAAATGTTTCAAACGATTCTGACCCATATGTTTATGCTACTTTTGACGGTGTGATAAGTCATATTTCTCGTAATCACAACAGTTCTGTCTCGGATGGGGATAGTTCAGGTCAGGTGCTATGGCTTTACGATTCAAATGGAAAAAATCAAGCAATTTTTGCTCATATCCGTATTGATCGAAAAGTACTTGCTAATTACGACACCGGCAATAAGCAAATCACCAAAGGCATGGTGTTGGGAAGGATCGCAACAAAATCAAACATGAAAGATTATGGATTGCCTTTTGATATGAATGGTTCTCATTTACATTACCAGCTCTGGCTCAAAGGTAATGCCCAGACTAGCAATCAAATTGAAGCTTGGAATTATTAAATAATTAACAATAACAAATTATGCAAAAAGAAGAAAAACATATCAATAGGCTGAGCGATCCGGTTGTTACTCACAAAGACAAGATCATTAAAATGCCTGAAACTAAAACTATTCGGGACGAATTGATCGACTTGAATATTCCACGCATAAAATCACTGGCTGACAAACCAAAAAAACCGTTTGTTCCAATTAAATACAAAAAGAAAATTAATTATTTAGTAATTGCAGTACTATTTATTTTGTCAATTATCGCCCTCATTGCTATCTTAAACTATCAACCTAAAATCAATTTGATCGTTAAACCGGCTGAAAGCGAAATTAGGCTGGATGGTAAAAAAATTGACCCTGAATATAAAACTAGTTCTGGGAAACATATTATTACCGTTTCTCAAGAAGGTTATAAAACTTACGAAAAAACTGTCACCCTAAAACCGTGGCAAAAATATCGGGAAGAGATTGCTTTGGTAGCGATTGGTCAGCCTCGGCAAATTAGCCAAAAAGATGCTCTCTCTATTTCTGTCGATCAAACCGAAAATCGCTATTTTTACTTAAGAAACGATGGCAAAGTTATCTATATGGTTAGGCAATTAGCCGATAGTCAGAAAGTGAAATTGGTGTTTACGATTTCAATCAATACGATCTAATTAATCAAGAATATACACCTTGGGGTAAAGATATAAAAGAGATAGTTTGGCGACCGGATGGCGAAAAATTACTCTATCAAAAAACTACCGCTGGAGGCGACAATGCTCTATTTGTTAATAACCGTCTAAACGAAAAAGAAGAAAGAATTTTAGATTTAAGGGGCGAGGGTTTAGAAAGTCCTCAATTTACTTGGTCGCAAGACGGAAAAAAAGTCCTGATTATTGGACGAGAAAATCTTTATCTCTATGCTTATACCGATAAAAAATTGAGTTATATTGCGCAAAATGGAGTAACCTCAGCCCAAATTATGCCCGATAGTAGCACAATTATTTTTACTCAATCAGAGTCTCTAAAGCGGGTAAAAATTGATTTAATATCTGCTTTTGAAAAAAATATTAATAGCGAAAATATCGGACGGGTCAATATTTTAGAAGAAATTAGCGATTTGAAAGTCAATCTTGAATCATCCCGCTTAGTCTATCTCCCTTCATCGACTTATGCACTCTACCACAATAATTTGGTTATTAACAAAATCAACTTGTTAAACGGCGATATTGCCACCCTCTACAAAAATCCTGATGGTCAGAAAATTGTTGACTTGATTGTTGACCCCGCTCAAAAAAGCATCGTCTATCTAACCGAAGAAAATAAAATATTTCAGATAGAGTATAAAAATTAATTCAGAATCAATATCTCAGAATTAAGAATCTAATCCAAAATTAATAATCATTGTTTTTGAATTCTTAATTTGATTATTAACTATGAGATCTTAATTCTTAATTTTAAAACTATGTTGCCAACTGAAGAAGATAAAGCACAATTAGCCAACACTGAACCAGAAGAAGACGAAGAAACCGACGATCAGCTTGATGAACAGCCGAGCAATTTTGGCGAAAATATTTTTAGTCGAGCTAGAAACAGCTTTAGTAAAAACCGAGCACAAAAAGCTGGTGCTAGGCAAATGGCTAATAAGGCAAAGACGGCTGAGAATGTGGCAAAAACGGCTAAAAATGCAAAAACATTGGCAGTTTTATTAACTCCTGAAGTTTGGATAGCACTGGGTATCGGGGCGGTAATTATTGTTATCGTGATTGCAATTGTGATTATTTTTGCCAATCTGGCTCGAGACCCAGCCGATGGTGGCAAATCCCCCGCTCAAGAAATCAACACTGAAAATTCTCTAGATCAAAAAGAGATACAACTGCTCAAAGCGCTCAATTCCGCTTCAACGGATGAAGAATTAATGACCATTGTTTCTGATAATAAAGCTGTTTTAAAACATATTACTGCCATTTTAGTTGAACAAAAAATTGATGTTGAAAAAATTCCCAACACCGACCCGCCCAAGACTAATAAAAAAGAGATTTTAGATGAAATTACCCAGAGAATTAACGATAATCTAGACGCCGTCAACGCTGATCTTAAAAAGGACAAGAGAGACAAAATCTTTACTGAAATAAAAGCTGATTTAAAAACTTTAACCGATTATGCAACGCAATATCCAAAAACTAGTTGAGGCGGAAATATTATTCTTAAAACGATTAATTATCGGTTTTATAATTTTTTCGATATCAATTCCGAATATCTTATACGCTCAATCTACCGCTCCAACCTCTCCCACCTCGCAGGTGACCGGAGGGCTCCTGCGAGGTGAAGAAAAATCTCAATTTCCAGCTGTTCCTCCTGCCAGTTTTGAAGCGCTCGACACAGCAGAATTAACTAAAAACGCCAATCTAATTTTAGACGAGCTGGAATTTTTGTTAGCCGATAAAAACCCTCGCATCGTCCTTAACTCCTACGATAAAAAAATTATTAACGACTATTATACTCTCTCAAAAAACGAAGAATTAATTAAGCAAATTGGCACTAATGATACCAGAATAATTGATGAATTTGTTACGCTTTATGAAAGCACTGAAGCGCAAACTGAATTGACTGTCGATAAAAAAGCTGAAACCTTACTAAAACATATTGACTCAATTTTTATACAATTATCCCACCCGTTAGTTCAATCTAATTTTGGACTAGCAAG
>LBRB01000036.1 GCA_000991185.1 Berkelbacteria bacterium GW2011_GWA2_35_9
ATCACGAATCAACCAGTGAACAAAAAGAATTTAGTAAAACCTACCATAACAGCCAATTTTGTGCAGAAAAAAACTTCCATTACTAACCATGTACACAGTTTGATGCTTAAAATTAAAAGAAGATATGTCAAAATCAATCCTTAGACCAAAAATATTTCTAACTCTATTACTCGTTGTATTTGTTTTATTGCCAACTAATAGCGCGTTAATGTTTAACGGCCTACCGTTATCGAATTTCGAACTATTGGTCGTAATGTTATCCTCATCTATTATTTGGTTTTCGCCTTGGGATAATAACATAACCTACAAAGCGATACTATTTAACCTTGTTGCTTTGATTATGCTTCAGATGGTGATAGGTCAGTATTACAGGAATATTGGTTGGGATCTGTGCGTTATTCGTCATAACAATATTACTGACGATTCTGTCTGTGAGCAAAGTATTGAAAAAAATGATGGCAAGAGCTCCTATACTGTCTCGAAGATAGACTATTCTGGGTACTCTTTTCCGTTATATTTTATGAATGGCTTGGACCTTAACTTTACTTCATCAAACCAGCCAGACAGAAACCACTTGAAATATCGTCTTCGAGCTACATCGTTCATTAATCCAAAAAAAGATACTGTGCTTGTTGCTACTTCAAACATTAAGGGAGCTAAGGTTACTCTTAACGGCAATGAAATTGAAATAGGCGATCAACAGAAAAAGATCGATATTCCAACAAATCAGACTAGTAAAATCGAGTTAGTTTATACGACTAACCGACAAGATCAGGATTTCATAAAAATAGATCAAAATAATAGTCTTACTTATACTTCGGAAAATTCTGTAATGAGCAGAACGGAAATATTTTATCAAATCTTTAAAACGATATATAACGCACTAGTGGTGTTATTAGTTAGTATTTTCATGTTACTAATGATCGTTAATTCAAACTTAAAGATTCGTAAAAACAGAGTTCTTTTGACTGTCGTAATGAGTGTTCTCGTTATTGAATGGCTGTAAATATGTTGATTTCTAATTCATTCGTGTTTGCATCAAAATTGTCAGTGTATTCAAGTTTAATCTTATTTAGTGGTGGAAACGATGCTTTGACGCACGAGAGTTTTTCTCGTAGTGTATTGTTTGCAAAGAATTTTAGTGAATTTCTTGTTGCGGGAGAAAATTCACCATACTACTATCAACCACTTTATAGATATATTTTGGGTTTATTTCATTTCATTACCGGTGAATCAATGTGGGGGAGCTATCTATTTCAGAGTTTATTAATGTCGGTTGCGATAATTGTGACTTTGAATTTTTTTATACGACTCAAAAACTATCTAGGGGCAGTAATGTTTTCGATCTTAATAATATTTTTCAGTATAGGGCCAGAAATTTCTCCATTCTATTTAACCACAAATGTGTTTCAACAATCTTTTGCATACCCGCTTTTAATAATATCAATCTTTATTACAGCAAAATGTTTTATTTGCAATACACAGCTTTATAAGTATTTTCTCCTCGGCCTGTTGTTTAGCCTAGGAATTACGACAAGATTTGATTTACTACCAGCCTATGTTGTTCTGTCAATCGTAGTGATATTTATTAATTTCAAAGAAAAGGCAGTTAAACATAGCTTACTATTTTTTTGTGGATTGTTGATTTTACCGATGTTAATTCTACTAAGAAATTACAGTGTTTCAGGGTTATTTATTTTACTCCCAACTACAAGTTCTGAGAAAAATAATTTGTTACCGATTTTCCGCGACATAATACCCCAGGAGGACAACCTTGGAGGGGTGAGAGCAATACTTTTCATTCTTCAGCACTATATGAACAATATTGGGGGCTTGGGTCAAATTCTATTTGACAATCTTAAGTCTGGATTTATCGGTACTGCCGTTTCGAGGCAAATATTGTGGTTGAATGTGCCTTTAATGGTCGTTTTAGGCATGCTTTCTAAAAACAATAAAAACAAAATCGGAATAGTAATAATGTTGTTTGTGCTGTTATCATTAATTGTTCCAAATTTATTCTATTATATTCACAACGGCTTGATAATGACAATCCATTTAGACTATTTGATAATTGTGATAATCTCGTTATGCTTTGGCTCATTCTATTTGTCACCTAGTTATGGAAAATTTATCAAAAAAGTCGGTTACTATTGTGAGTTGACGGATAAAAAGAAATTGTCTTGAAAAACGCAAATAATTTTGAACGATAATGGCAAAAAACTTAGGTCTTAACTATTTATACAGAAAAATCTTCAAAGAAAAAGCTAGCTTGGAAGCGAATGATTTTATAACAAACTTATCGTGGTCTTTTTTGGGCGGATTTATTACTTCCGTAGTGATGTTTGCTGTCAATATTTATATTGGACGGGTGATTGGTCCGAACGAGTTTGGAAAATACAATTTAGTCTTAACAATTAGCCAACTTTTGTTAATTCCAATAATGTTTAGTTTTGAATTAAGTTCTGTTAGGGCGATCGCAAAATCAATTAATGAGAATGAAAAAAAATCAATCATTACGACAGCGATTGTGTTTATTATCTTGAATCTAGCGGTGTTTTCTTTATTGGCAATAACATTTACTTCTCAAATAAGTGCTAGATTTAATCTTGAAATTAGTGTTATTTATATTGTACTGTTAATGACAATCATTACTGGTCTAAAACAATTATTAGATTCATTTGTCAGGGGATTGCAGGTTTTTATTAAACAGTTTATCGGTCGTATTTTAGAATTATCGGTGTCGTTAACAGTACTGGCGTATTTGGTTATCAGCTCGGATAAATTGGATTATTTATCATATATTATTGTTATTACAACAGGCGGGGTGGCGTTAATATTATTTTATTTAATTGTTCTCAAAAAATATTTTTCAAAATTTGATTTAAAAATATTCAAAAATCTCTTTTCTTATAGCAAGATTATATTATTGGGCAGTGTGCTAGGAACCGCTTTTAACTCATTGGATAAAATAATTATTGCAAAATATTTAAGTATGGCACAACTCGGAGTTTATAGCGCATACTACATGGCTTCAACCAATTTGGTGGCTCAGCTGATTCAGATATTTATTAATGTTTTCTTCCCTACCGTGTCCAAATCTGTTAGTAAGGTTTTGATTGATAAAATTGATAGGTTATCAAAAATCATTATTTTACCGGGAACAATATTGTTTTCGGTATTAGTTTTTTTGATCTTAAAACTATTTGGGAATAAA
Source organism: Berkelbacteria bacterium GW2011_GWA2_35_9 (assembly GCA_000991185.1). GTDB lineage: Bacteria > Patescibacteriota > UBA1384 > GWA2-35-9 > GWA2-35-9 > GWA2-35-9. The sequence goes on from LBRB01000036.1 coordinate 3,215, forward strand.
TACGAGATGAATTATTACTATGTTTTAAGTTTTGGATTTTTAGCGGTTATTCAATTTATATTTTCAATCTATTCTTTTCTAATTATGGCTGTGTCAAAACAAATATATAAAAAGTTTTTGATTGTAGCTAATATTATTAATGGAATTCATCTTGTTGTGTACGGATTATTAATTTACTTTGATAAAGTTTCAATACAGGCAATTGTGTCAATATTTACTCTTAACACAATAATTAATATTCTCTTTCAAAGAAAGATTTTGAAAAATAGTTCTATATAAGAAATATACTAAAAGTTATCCAGAGCTTGACATATAAAAAAAGTTAATTTAAGGTTGTTATATATACTAAAAATAATTATTTATATGATTAAAGATAGCTTAAATAATATTTTAAAAGAGATAAAACAAGTTCTCGAAAAGGTGGACGAAAAAAGTGTCAGCGATATGATCCTCGATATTTTAGCTGCGAAAAAAATTGTTTGTGTTGGAGCTGGTCGGGTTGGTATGGCAACCCGAGGCTTTGCAATGCGATTGGGGCATTTTGGGTTAAATGCTTTTATGTTGGGGGACGCAACCGTGCCATCGATCGGAAAAGGTGATTTGTTGGTGGTAGCGTCAGGTTCTGGGGAAACAAAAACAATATTAGATATTGTCAAAATTGCGCATGAAAATGGCGCTAAAATTTCTTTAGTAACTGGCAACCCCGAGTCAAGTATGGGGAAATTAGCCAATACGGTTGTGCAAATTCAAGCCCCTTCCAAAACCAAACCGATCAATAACTTCAAATCAATTCAACCCATGACAACTTTAAACGAACAGTGTTTGGGAATATTTTTCGATGGAGTAGTTTTAGAGATGATGAGAGTTATGGGAGAAGATCACGACTCGATGTGGGCAAGACACTCAAATTTAGAATAAACAAAATTAATATGAATAACAGAAAATATAAGCTGTCTGCGTCACTTATTTGCGGAGATATTATTAATTTAAAAGAAGATCTGAAGTCTTTGGAAAAAGGTAAAGCTGATTATTTACATTTTGATATGATGGACGGATTGTTTGTTCCAAGATTTGGACAGTATCCAGAGATACTCAAATCTATCAAGGAAAATTCAAAAATACCAGTCGATGTGCATTTAATGATTCAAAATCCCGAGCCATATATTGAAGTACTAGCCGATGCTGGGGCAGATGTAATCGTGCCTCATATTGAAAGTACACCGCATATTCACCGAGTGGTTAAAAAAATTAAAGACTTGGGTGTTAGAGCGGGTGTAGCGTTAAATCCCGGGACATCTCTTTCAACACTTGATTATTTAATCGATGAAATTGATTGGGTTGAATTAATGGCGATTAATCCAGGCATTGTCGGTCATAAGTTAATACCGAATATGTTGAATAAAATTTATGATTTGAAAAAAATAGTTGGATTAAGAGAAAATTTTGAAATTCAGATTGACGGCGGAGTAACACCTGGGTCAGCTTCCAAAATGGTTACGGCTGGAGCGACGGTTTTGGTGTGTGGTTCTTCAACTATTTATCGACCCAAAGAAGGGTCGTTGGATGTCAGACTTAATGAAATGAGAAAAATAATTGACACAGAAACAGCGTTATAGAAATAATGAATTATAAAATACTAATCACCACATCTGGAACCGGTTCACGCTTAGGCGAATTAACAAAAAATAAAAACAAAAGCGTGATTAATATTGCTGGCAAACCAGCGATTAGTTAACGAAGGTCCGGGAAGTAGTTTGGGTTATTCGATGCTTTGCGCTAAAGATGTTTTGCAGTGCCCGTTTATTTTTCACGCTTGTGATACATTTGTACCTGGAAAAGCTATCCCCGAGCCAAATAAAAACTGGATTGCCGGTTATGAAATGGAAGGTGATCTTGACCAATATCGAACAATTCAAGCCAATAAGAATCAAATAATCACCAATATCAACGATAAAAAAGAAGGCAATTCAAAAAATGTATTAATCGGTTTATTTGGAATAAAAGACTATTCTGTTTACTGGAATTACTTAGAGCAACTTTATAAAAAAAACCCGAACGACCAAACTCTGAACGATACATCACCTTTTAACCAGATGATCGACGATGGATATAAAATTAAATTAATTTCTTTTCCGATTTGGTACGACACGGGCAACCCCATAGCACTCGAAAAAACAATTTCATCGTTAACAAAAAAATAATGAACCACAAGGTTTTAATTACCGCTTCTGGTAGAGGCGCAAGGTTAGGTGAGATCACTGACTATACGAATAAGACTTTAGTAAAAGTTGGAAAAAAACCAGCCATTTCCTATATTGTCGAATCTTACCCCAAAGAAACTGAATTTATTGTTACCCTAGGACATTATGGCGACCATGTAAGAGATTATTTAGATATTGCCCATCCCAAATCAAATATCAAATTTGTCAAAGTTGACAAGTACGAAGGTCCTGGGAGTAGTTTGCTTTACTCGATGCTTAAAACTAAAGATTATTTACAATCGCCGTTTATTTACCATGCAAGTGACACGATTGTTGACAGTATCACTGCCAATCCGAATAAGAACTGGGTTTTTGGTTATAAAGGCGAGCCAACTTCTCATTACGCATCATTTAATACTTTAAATAATAAAGTTGTCAAAATACACGAAATGGGTGAAATTGACCCTGAATATATATATGTTGGGCTTTTAGCGTTGAAAGATTTTAAAGCTTTTTGGCACGAGTTGAACCAATATTATCTTTCAGAAAAACATCATGAAAGAAGCAATGATACGCATGTCGTTAACAAATTGATTGACTTGGGAATTGATTTTCATGCTAAAGAATGCAAAAAATGGCACGATACTGGCAATGTTGAAAGTTTAGCTAAAGCTCGGCAAGAGATTGATGATTCATTCCATATTTTAGATAAATTAGAGGAATCAATTTTTTTACACGACAAACATGTAGTTAAGTTTTTCCACGACAAAAAAATGGTTGAGGACCGGGTTAAAAGGGGAAAAATTCTAAAAGGTTTAGTTCCGAAAATATTAAAGAGTAAGAATAATTTTTATCAGTACGAACATGTCAAAGGTGACCTTTATTCAGATGTAGCTAACCCAAAGAATTTCGTAAAATTTCTTGTTTGGGCAAACGATAATTTGTGGAAACCAGTCAAGGAAGTCGAACAAAAAGAGTTTAAAAAAATTTGTTATGATTTTTATTACACGAAGACAATCGAGAGAGTGGAAAAATTTCAAAAAACTCGTTCAATTAAAGATAAATCAGATATTATTAATGACGAAAAAGTGCCATCGCTCAAAGAGATGTTTAAAATGATTGATTTTGACTGGATATCGAATGCTGAACAATCGCATTTTCATGGTGATTTTATACTTGATAATATTATTAAAAC
>LBRB01000037.1:0-4282 GCA_000991185.1 Berkelbacteria bacterium GW2011_GWA2_35_9
TCTGAAGAAAATATATTTGATATTATGTCCGGTCAAATCCAAATTAAAGTCGTGGTAAATGAAAAAGAATTAGTTAAATCATTTAAGGGAAAGGGTTGGAATTTGACTTTTCCATCCAGAGAGGAAATTGTTGCTGTTTATGATACGGATGATATTAACAAAATTAAAGAAGCAATTGTTAACCCCGAACTTTTCAACACGATCAGCAAAGGTAATTTTAATTTCCGTTCACCTAGGGAAGTTCTTTTGAGAATCCAGACTGAGTTCCGATCGGCTAAGTCAATAATTCACGAAGCGGAGGAAATAATGAATGTATCAAGGATTGGTATTTCTCATACAATAACAACAAGTTTTTCGGAAGAGAACCTAATCTGGAAATAGTGTTTTTGATACATAATATGTTTCTCGTGATTTAATAACAGCAATGATTAAGAATATTCTTCAATAACCTTTTTGTTATTTTCTATTTGTTGTGTATCTTCGTGATAGTTCCCTAATAATTTTCACGCAAGTTTCTGTACAGTTTTTTTATGAAGAATGGTAATATTTAGTTGTATGTCGGAAACTCAACCAACAACACCATTAGACAGCTCAGATATTATTCATATGGGTATTGGGTTACCCCCCCAATCAGGTGAACACATTCCTGAAAGGAACGAGGCTACAGAGAACGCTTTCTTTGCCAGAGAAAGAAGTCTGATTGACGATTTCTCTCAAGGTCTTGGAGTTGCTTTTAAACCTGGTGATGGTTGGGCCGTTAATCCTGACACGGGTGAAGCTACTTACGATCCAAAATTTTTTACTGAAAAAGGATACTCTGAAACCCAATCGATCTTTGCAACTCTACATGAGATTGACCACGTCAAAGAGTTTACTCAACTGCGAACAACTGAAGAGGGTAAACAAATACTTTTAAGAAGGAGAGAGGCTGCAAAGAAAGAAAGAAGAAAACATGTCTTAGAAAACTGTTTGTTGGATGTAGCCGATAACCATCGGGTTGTTGGACAATTTCCAACATTATCGGAAGACGTAGCAAAACTATATAAAGAAAAACTATGGCCGTCTACCGATTTTACAGACAAACCTAAGCATCTCCAATTGGCTTATGCAATATTAAGAACTGGCATGTTGCCGGATGAAGCAGTTCAAGTTGATCCTAAAGTTCAAGAAGCAATGGACGGGTTAAGACACGTCAGGGGGAGGAGTGGATCCGAAAGAAATATTATTGAAATTGTAACAAACCCATCTCTTGATCCTCTAACAAAAGTCAAATTGGTCGAAAAATATGTCGAGCCTGTATATGAAAAATTGTTCGAAGAAGACAAAAATGATAAGGACAAACAGAGGAATGAACAAGGTCAACAACAAGGGCCTCAGAATCCCGAAGACGATTTTTCAAGTGATTATGATGATTATGCTGAAAATTCCCCTGAAGCCATGTCCCCAGAAGAAGTTGAGCAAGCTGTTGAGGCATCTGCTCCAGGTGAGGATAAAAATGATATTAGTGGAAGACAAAATGCTGGTTACGAAAAAGAACATGGCGTGAACAAAAAAGATATGGCCGAATATCGCACAGAATATCAAAAGATAGAACAGTACATTGAACCAATGCGCGAACAGTTTAGAAAAATAGTTGCCGAACGACTGGAACCCTACAGAAAATTAGTTGGTTTCTTTGACGAAGGAGTGATGATTGAACCAGGATTAGCCGGACAAGCCTTGACCGATCTATCAAAAGGAATTTCCGACCCGACTATTTTTAGAGACTATGAAGGTAGGGTTAGAAGAGAAGAAGTTCCTTCGGTGTTTGAGGCAACAGCAGTTTTAGATAGAAGCGGTTCAATGGATAGCGGAGGCAGGAAGGAAGAACAGCGTAGAGCCGCGATACTCTTAATGGAGTCATTGAGGGAATTCTTGGAAATGCCCGAAGTTAGAGATAATTTACTTGCTCCTGAGTTAAGGACTCTTTCAGAAATAAGGAGTTTTGGGGGTCGAGCTGAAAACGTCGTTGTTAAACCACTTTCCCCTGATCTAGATGAAAAGCAAAGGGTTGAAATATTTAAACATAAAGAAATTGGTAATCGTTTTTTCAGATGGCGCTAGTTCCAATGAAAGTGAATTTGCTGAGAGAAAATCTGAACTTGAAGCGATGGGGGTAAAAGTGGTTAACTATAGAAGAATAACAGATGGAGCTAACTTTACTTCTCAAATGGCAGGAATTTTAGGAGAAGCAATTAATGATTTAGGTTATAATAATATTAAAGAAACTTGATAATATGGCTGAAAATTCATCTGAAGTATCACTAAATTTTGCACCAAGTCTTCCTAAAGATTTGAATAAATCTGCGCAAACTATTCCGGAAAAACATGGTTTATTCCAAAAACCCGCTGAGGAACTACGTCTTTCTCCAGAAGATGTGCAAAAAAAGACACAAGAATTGTTCAGACTATTAGTTCATAGAGTTGAATTAAGAATTGATATTGCCAGGCAACCAGAGCAACCCGCAAACTCAAATAGTAACCAACCTCCTGAAATGAGTCTGCAAGAACGACTAGATTTGATTAAAAAAGGAGGTTTAAGAACTGCTGTTGGTTCACTCACTGGTGGAGATGTTAAATCCAGAACTCTAGAAAGTGATTTGAAGGACTTACGCGAGACTGAACAAACCATTAGTGATTTGACCAAAAATAACCAGGTCGTTGAGCAATATTCAAAGTTTCGAGAGGAACGTGTAGAAAAACTTCGACAAGCAAAAGAGGCTTCCGATGGACACACAGCTATCAAGCAATTGCGCTTACAACAAGAACAAATGGCTAGGTCAGCTTTTTTGGAGAATAGACAGTATTCGCCAGGAGAACGACGAATGATTGATGAAAATAGACAAGTTATTCAAGCTATTCAAGAAAGAGTGGACGATCTCAAAAAGAACCCAGAGGTTTTTGATTTGGTAAGAATTCGCCAACTTGAAGAGTATCAGAGGGGATTAAAAACAGAGAGGTTTGCTGAGACTCCTAGTAGAGAAAAATATATTGATTCAGTCAGACAATACTGGGCGCAAGGAAGAAAAGTATTACTCACCGGCCCTACTGGAGGTGGGAAAACGGAACTTCTTTTACATGCCTCTCGAAGCCTTTTTAATGCAGAGGCGGAACGATTAACTGGTCATGAATTGATGACTAACTATGAAGTATATGGAAAGACTAAAGGTGGGACAAAGGATGGTCAGGTTACTTTAATGTTTGGAGCTGCTCCATTTATTAGAGCTATGGAACGAAACGTTCCATTTGTTTTTGATGAAATTAATGTTGTTCCTAACAAGATATTGATGCGTCTTAAAACCGATTTAAACGCCCGCATAGGTTCGAGAGTAACTGTTCAAGAAGATGGTGATAAGGAAATTTTTGTTGGAGATAAGTTTGCAATAGGAGCTACTGAAAACGTAAAAAGTGAGAAGCATGTAGAGCGTGAGAAATTGGATCCAGCACTTGTAAGAATGTTTGAATCGATGGCAATTGATTATTTTCCTCCAGATGAGCTTTACGATATTATGCTTGCTAGCTTGATGGATGTTCAGGGTGGTATTAAATTGTCAGTTAAGGACGCTCATGATACTTTGAAGTCTCTATGTGATGCTACAGACTGGATTCAAAAAGCGTATCTTGGACAGACAATAACTACAGGTTCTGGACAAATTTTGGAAGCAAGAGGCCAGGGCTCACTTGGAAAATCAGCAACTCTTCGTGAGGCAGTACTTGATCCCGGAAAGTCATTAGATATGTTAGTCGGATGGGAAGATGCTGAAAAATCTGGACTAACTTTTAAAGAATTCTTAAATACAAGAATTTTAGCGTTTGTTAATAACGAAAACTTTCCAGAAGAGGATCGATATTACTTGACTGAAGTTTTTGCTCTTCAAGGATTTTTGAGGGGTGTAAAAGCCTCAGAATTAAGAGTCGCTGGATTAGATCAAGCCACATTATACGCTTGGAGCGGATATGACGGAAAACGTTATGTTTCTAAAAACAACTATACCGCCCCCGAAATAGTGGCTAAGCTAGATCCATATGGTAACTTGAAACGACCGGTTAGTGTTGAGGCCAGTGATTTATTAGACGAGACCGAAATTGCAGAGGAAGTGAAAGAAGAAGATATTGATATTGTTAAAGCTGCGGCGACTGCAGTCCAGACAAATGCTACACAAAAAGCCTCAGCAATACCATCTGGACCAAGATTTGCTAGTGCAGGAATGTCATCAGAGGGTGCTGCAAAAGTACAAAGATT
>LBRB01000037.1:4301-5062 GCA_000991185.1 Berkelbacteria bacterium GW2011_GWA2_35_9
TTTTTTGACGGGGTTGAACCTGGACTTTCGGAATTATATAGTTTTACCCCTTTATTAGTAAATTTTGCAGAAGCCAGCAAATCTAATCCCCAAGCTTTACTAAAACTAGCCGAGGTTATTGCAAAGATAAATAAACTAAAAGATATGAAGCGCACATCTTCTTCTCTCTATGGAGATGTGGCAAATAATTTAGCAAAAGTTAAGAAGCTAATTATCTAGTATCTTCAAGATATATTGAAATGTCGAGATATCTTGTAAATTGGACAGAACGGTGCCTGCAAAGCAGGCACTTTGGCCGACAGGCCAATGCTGTCTCAATTCTTAAATATCAGATAGTAAAATGTTCTCCTAACTATCTGATATTTATATGGCGAAATTGAAATTTGAGCCATATATTGAGAGAGCTTCGCCACAATCACTAGATGTGAAGTTGTGGCGAATAATTTGATGGATTCCCGCCTTCGCGGGAATGACAAGAAGTAACTGCGACAGCAGATAACATCCCGACCGCAGTCGGGATACAATATTAATCGCGCGCAAGTGGTTCCGCTCCGCCTGAGGCGGATAGACTCTAGGCGGTGGCGAACCGCGAGACCCGCCATGGCGGGATGAGCGGTGAGCCAATAAATTAGTAATGGTCCCGAAAATAAGTTCGAATTTCGTTATTACAGACGATGGAATTGGAATTTCCGGCACGTTGGAGGAAGTTTGGGAAAAAAACTTTTATCTGTTTATTATCATTCTTCCTCTACCCTGACCCG